>JAJDOE010000027.1 GCA_022340345.1 Gammaproteobacteria bacterium | reverse complement strand
TCCGTGGCCCCGGACTAGGGCGCCTGCGCGATCCACAACTGATCGCCGCGATAGGGCTGACGAAACACCACCCGTAACCGCGGCGGCGGTTCTCCATATCCGATCAGCACCCGGGTCGGGTCTCCTGCCGCCGGCCAGTCGGCGGCGCGATGGCGGGCAGCGATCTGAAACGGCTGCCGCAGGCGTCCGGCGAAATGATACTGGCCGTGGTATTTGCCCAGGTGCGTCGCGCGCAGACCGGCACGTTCCAGTTCCGCCAGTTTCTGCGCTGCCGGCCGCAAATCGTAGTCCGGCCGGAGCCGGGGAAACACGCCGGCCTCCGCCAGCAGCAATCCAAGCACCACCGTGGTGGCGATCCACGGCACCGGCGCCGCGGCCCGGCGAGTGATCAGCGCCCCGACGATCAGCACCAGCAACACCAGCGCAGCCCAAAGCACGGGCAGGGCATAGGGCCCGGTGCGGGTCAGCGGCACCGCCAGCAACCAGGCCAGCAGCCAGCCCGCCGGAGCCAGCGCCAGCAGCCAAAGGGGCAGGGCCGGCCAGCGAACGCCGGAACCGCCCGCGCGGGCCACCAGCAACGCCAGCAACGGCAGCAGCGGCAGCAGGTAGTGGGGTTGTTTGCCGCTGACCAGCGACAGCAGCAGCACGCTGGGCAGCACCGCCAGCCATAAAAACCGTGTCCCGGGGTCGGAAAAGACGTGGCGACGCCAGACTCCCGGCCACAGGGACCAGGGCAGCAACAGCACCGGTGCCCAGACCAGGTACCACCACACCGGCCGCGCGTGGGCAAAGCTCTCGCTGACGCGTCCCGCGACCTGCCCCCACAACACCGCCTTGCTGTACTCCGGCCCCCCGGCGGCCAGCGCCGGTATCAGCCAGGCCGCCAGCAGCGCCGCGGCGCCCAGGGCCGCCAGCGCCAGGCCCGCGAACCAGCGTGGCCACTCACGCCCGCCCCCGGGCCGCCAGGCAAAGAACAACAGCGCCGGGGCGAATACCGGCAGCGCCACGAAGGGCCCCTTGACCAGCGCCCCGAGGCCACCGGCCAGGGCCAGCATCACCCATCCCCCCCCGTGGTGACCCTGGCCCGCTCGCCACAGGCCCAGCAGCGCCAGCAGCACGCAGGCGGTCAGCAGCATGTCGAACATCACCAGCGGGGTGAACGCCGCCCAATACAGGCTCCCCGCCAGCAGCCAGCTGGCGGTGCGCGGCGTCTGCAGGTCCCCGGGCCACAACTGCCGGGCAAGCTGGCGGGTAAACAACAGGCATCCGAGCCCTGCCAGCGCCGGCACCAGCCGGGGCCACCAGTCATTGACCCCGAACAGCCACCAGCCGAGATGGAAGCTCCAGAACAACAGCGGGGGTTTGTGGCTGTAGGGTTCACCGTTCAGGTACGGCACCAGCCACTCGCCCCGTTGCCACATCTCCCAGGCCACCGCCAGGTAGCGGGTCTCGTCGATGGGCCAGGGACCACGCAGAAGAAAACCGGTGACCACCGGCGCCAGCCACAGCAACAGCCAGCCGTAGTGCGGCCAGAATGTGGGGGCAGATGCGGGCTGGGGGCGTTCGCTCACGGGCACGCCAGTTTACCTTGACGACTGGCCGGATCGCACCCGGCTCGCCGGCCGGCGCGCGCGAAAACTCGTTCAGGCAGGGTTCAGTTTCGGTTCACAACCGGTTCAGCAGTGCCCGCGTAGGCTGTGCCCCATGGTTTCTCAAACAACGGAGGGAATAACCATGTTGAACAACAAAACCATCCTCGCAACCATCCTCGCCGGCGGGCTGTCCCTGTCCGGAAACGCCATGGCTTACGGCGGTCACGCCGCCGGCTGGAATGGCTATCCGGGTCCTGGCTGGGGCCAGGTGCTCAAGGTGCGCCCGGTCTTTGACAACGTGCGCGTTGCCTATCCCTACCAGGTTTGCAACGGACGTCGTGGTGGCCACAACTCGGCGACGCCAGAAATCTTCGGCGCCATTGTCGGCGCGGCAGTCGGCAACCAATTCGGCAGCGGCAGGGGCAAACGGCTCGCCACCGCGGCGGGCGCCGTCGCGGGAGCCAGCGTCGCTCACGACATCGACCATCGCCGGGACGCGGTCGGCCGAGGCTGCTGGACGGACACCCGCTACCGCGTTGAAAAACACATCGTGGGCTACCGGGTGAACTACCGCTACAACGGCCGGGTCTATCGCACCCGCGTGGTTAACCAACCCGGGCGCTGGATCCGCGCCGCCCGTCGCCACGCCCTGCTCCACTGAACATGGGCGTTATACTGGCCGGGTCGGGGGAGATCCTCTCCCCCGGCCCGTTTTTTTTCAGGCTCCAGCCATGAAGATTCTCCTGCCCGCAATACTGCTCTCGCTGCTGCTGGCCGCCGCTCCCGGCGCCGCCCGCGCAGCGATCACCCTGGACCAGGCCACCCGGGCGGTTCAGCAGCGAACCGGCGGCCGGGTGCTGGCGGCGGAGCGCGTGCGAAGCGCCGATGGCATGCGCTTCCGCATCAAAGTACTGTTACCCGGTGGGCGGGTGCGTACTATTTTCGTAGACCCGGACCGTCCCGCTCAGCGGCGCCGCTGACATGCGTCTGCTGGTGGTGGAGGACGAGCAGGACCTGCGTGAACAGCTTGGCGATCGCCTTCGGCAGGAGGGTTTCGCGGTGGACGCGGCCGCCGATGGTCGCGACGGCCTGCACCTGGGTTGCGAATATCCCATCGACCTGGCGGTAGTGGATATCGGCCTGCCGGATATCAACGGCGTGGAGCTGATCCGGCGCCTGCGCGCAGCCGAACGCCGATTCCCGGTGCTGATTCTCACCGCGCGCAACAGCTGGCAGGAGAAGGTCCAGGGCCTGGAGGCCGGCGCAGACGACTACCTGACCAAGCCATTTCACATGGAAGAGCTGATTGCCCGGGTGCGCGCCCTGTTGCGACGGGCCGCCGGCGCCGCGGACCCGGTTTTGCGTTTCGGATCGGTGGAACTCGACACCTCGCGCCAGGCGGTACGGGTCGCGGATCGGCCGCTGGAACTGACCGGCTTCGAGTACCGCATCCTGCACTATTTGGTATTACACCCCGGAAAGGTCATCTCCAAGACCGAACTCACCGAGCATATTTACGAGGAAGACGCCGATCGGGACTCGAACGTCATCGAGGTGCTGGTCGGCCGCTTGCGCCGCAAGCTGGATCCGGACGGCACGTTGCAGCCCATCGAGACGCTACGCGGGCGGGGATACCGCTTCGCCCTCGATCCGGTTTGACCGTTTCCCTCCATTCCCGGCTGCTGGGCGCTACGGCGCTGGTGCTGGCGGGGTTTCTGCTGGTCACGGTGGTGGCGGTGGAACGCGCCTTCGATCGCAGCACCACGGAAGCCGCCCGTGCGCACCTGCAGGGACAGCTCTACGGCTTGCTGGCGGTGACGGACGTGGATGCCGGCGGGCGGCTGGAGATTCCGGACGCGCTGCGCGAAGCCCGTTTTGGTGTGGTGGGGTCCGGGCTGTACGCCCTGGTACGGGACGCGCGCGGCACGGTGCTGTGGCGTTCCCACTCCGCGACCGGAATCCGGCTACCGGAACCCGCGATCGCCGGAGCCGGGCAGACCAGCTTCACGGAGGCGCCCGCCCACTCCGGGCCAGGGTACTTCGTCCTCAGTTCCGGCCTGGAGTGGGAGTACTCGGAATCTGGCCTACTGCCTATTTCCGTGACGCTGCTGGAGGAACGTGGCCGCTACGACGATCAGGTAGCCGGGTTCCGGCGCCAGATGTGGTTGTGGTTGTCGCCCCTGGCACTTGCGCTGCTGCTGGCCCAGTGGCTCATCATCCGTGCCGGCCTGCGCCCGGTGCAGCGGGCCGCCGACGAACTGCTCGAGGTGCGCGAACGAACGCGCGAACGGCTGGCGACCGATTATCCCGCCGAGCTGCGAGGCCTGACCACCGGCATTAATGCCTACGTGGACAACGAGCATCGCCAGCTGGAGCGCTACCGCAACGCGCTGGGCGACCTGGCCCACAGCCTCAAGACCCCGCTGGCGGTACTGCGCAACCGGCTGGCCGATCGGCCCGAGGTCGGTGAGGAACTGGACCGGGTTTCCGAAATCATTGATTACCAGTTGCGACGGGCCCGCAGCGCCGGCCCGCGCCTGCTGGCGCCACCGGTGCCCTTGCGCGAATCCGCGCAGCGCCTGCTCGCCGCACTGGCACGGGTCCACGAGGATCGCGGAGTCACCGCCGAGAACCGGCTGGACCCGCAACTCATGGTGGCGGTGGAACGGGAGGACCTGCTGGAGATGCTCGGCAATCTGCTGGACAACGCATTCAAATTCGCGCGCTCCCGGGTGGAGCTTTCCGCGCAAACGCAGGGTGGGCAGGTGCGGATCCGGATCGCGGATGACGGCCCCGGAATCGGCGGAGCGGACCCGGAGGCGTTGCTGAGTCGCGGCGTGCGCGCGGATGAGCGTACCGAAGGACAGGGTATCGGCCTCGCCGTGGTCCGCGAGATCAGCGCCAGCTATGGCGGCAGCGTGCGCATCACCGAAAGACCTGGTGGTGGAATCGCCGTGGAACTGGAGCTGCCGGCGACCTGATGCCGGGCGGGCGCGGAGAGGAAACTAAAATATCAGAATGTCATAATATGCTAATGAATCTGCGGTAGGATGTCGCCTCACTTCGAAACTACGGACAAACGTCTTCCATGCCACCTGCCTGCCGCCCCAGCCAGCTCCTCGTCTGCGCCCTGTTTCTGACCGTCACCGCCAGCCCGGCCGTCGCGCTGCAGCCCACCGGGGCCGACAGCCCGGTGATCGTTTATGAATCCACCAATACCCTGGAAGAAACCGTAGCCCGGGTCACCCAGGCCGCCCAAGGCAACAATTTCCGGATCGTGCGACGCCAGACCCTGGACTTTGGCCTGGTCCCGGCGCGGCAGGAGAGCACCCGCCAGGCGGTACTCTATTTCTGCGATTTCGGCTTCCTGCACGAGGCCCTGAAGATCGAGCGCAGGATTGGCCTGTTCCTGCCGTGTCAGGTCAACGTGGTCCAGCGCGGCT
The DNA here is from genome assembly GCA_022340345.1 of Gammaproteobacteria bacterium. Classification (GTDB taxonomy): domain Bacteria; phylum Pseudomonadota; class Gammaproteobacteria; order HyVt-429; family HyVt-429; genus JAJDOE01. The sequence goes on along the minus strand of JAJDOE010000027.1, from coordinate 43,166 downwards.
CGCGGGTATTCGTCATCACGCCCAACCCGAAGGTCCTCAGCCGCGCATTCTTCGACAACCCGGCCCTCGACCGTCTGTGTGATCGCCTGCAGGAGTCGTACACCGCGATCGGGACCGAGAGCACGCTGTGAAGACCGCCGCGTGGCTGCTGGTCGGATTGCTCGCCGCCCCTTCATTCGCCGCTGGCGACGCGATCCTGGAGGCTCATACCAACGAGGCATTCCCCGAAGCCATGCTGCGGGTACAGGATGCCATCATCGACCACGGCTATGTCATCAGCCGTGTGCAACGCGTGGACTTCGGGCTCACGCAGAGCGGGTTTAACGAGGAAGGCCGCTATCGCATTGTCTTTTTCGGCAGACCGCAGGAAATCCGGCGGCTGGCGGAAGAACATCCGCGACTGATCCCGTTCCTGCCTCTGAAGATCACGCTGTCCCAGGCAGAGAATGAAACGGAAACAATGGTTCTGGCGCTCGATCCGCGACAACTCGCGGCGCTGTACCCGGACCCGGCGCTGGCACCGGTTTTCGCGCGCTGGCGTGCGGACCTGCGAAGCATCCTGGCCGCTGCGGATCGCCGTCACGCGCGGCGAGAATAGGGAATTTCCTTGCTAGCGCCCAAGCGCGTCCCAAAGCCCGACAGCCCCGAGCCCGAGGTACACCGCTGCCGCCAGATACGACGGCCAGCGGGGCGGCTCTGACCCACGTAGCCAGCCCCGCAGGCGGCCGGCGGCCAGCGCGTACAAGCCGTCCGAGGTGCTGGCGATGAGGACGAAGGCTACCCCGAGCCCCAGCATCTGGCGCCATACCGGACCGCCGTCGCTGCGGACGAACTGGGGCAGGAAGGCCAGCAGGAACAGGATGGTCTTGGGGTTGGTGAGGTTGACGACAACGCCCTGGCGATAGATCTGCGCGAGCGGCTGCCGGGCCACCGGCGTGCCGTCCCTGCTGTCGGTGCGCAGACGCTGAATTCCCAGCCACAACAGGTACCCGGCACCCGCCACCTGCACCAGCAGCAGCGAGGCAGGCCAGGCCTGCATCGCTGCCGCGACGCCGACGGCGGCCAGCAACACGTGCACCAGCGCACCGCTGCTGATACCGGCCATGGAAACCAGTCCCGCCAGCGTACCCTGGTCCAGCGTTCGCGCGACGATGTACAGCACCGCCGGGCCGGGGGAGGCCGCAACCACCACGCTGCCCAGCACGAACAGCGCCAGCTCCTGCATCACCCGGCGCCGTCCCGAGCCGCCATTGGCGTGATCCGCACCCCGGGGTCCCGGATCCGCCGCCAGATATCGGCGAGGCGTTCAAATCGCTGCTGTACCGGCGCGCGCCGCGCGGAGATCGGAATCGCGTGCGGGTTTGCGGCACGCGCTACGCGAAACTGGAACACGAAATCCGGTTCCAGGCCCATGCGCAGGTCCTGGATCAGGATGTAGCTGTCGCGTTCCACCACCGCGTAAAAACCCTTCGTAAACCAGCGCAGGCGCGCTACCGGCCAGTGGTCGTCGAGGCCCGCGAGCAGCGTGGTATTGCGTGGGTAGCTGTCGTATCGCAGCACGGGCGGTTCGTCGAGCAGAGAGTAATAGCCCACCAGATAGGTGTCCTCCTGCATCACCACGACCCGCCATAGCAGCGTGTTGAACGGCGACGCCAGGCTAAGCATTCTCGTGTACGGGATTTCGCGTTGCGCAAGATCCGCGCGTACAACGCCGTCCACGTGCGCCTTTGCCCCGATGGACCAAAGCAGGTACATGCTGCTGAGGATCAGCCCCGCGCTGTTGATCCGGTGCCCGCTCGGCGTATGCCGGGACATCGTCAGCGCCGCGCCAATGCCGATCAGCAGCCAGAGGGTGTACAGGGGGTCGATGATGAAAATTGTCGACCAGCCGACGGGGGGCGTCCCCAGCGGCCACAGCAGCTGGGTACCGTACACGGTCAGCGCGTCCAGCAACGCATGGGTGGTCAGCGCCAGGAATACCAGCAGCAACCAGCGTGTTCGGTACTGCGACAGTTGCGGGTGGAGCTTGCGTATCAGCCACACGACGAGCGGCGTCAGCGCCGTAAGCACGAACAGGGAGTGGGTTGCGGCCCGGTGATAGCTGAAGTCCGCCACCGCATCGGTGAACGGCACCAGCACGTCCAGGTCCGGCAGCGTGCCGCAGATGCCGCCCCACAGAGCCGCCCGGTATCCGGCCTTGCGGCCCAATGTCGCCTCGCCAATGGCGGCGCCGAGTGCGATCTGGGTGATGGAATCCGCGGTCTCTCTCCGGCCTTCACAGGCATGCAACGCCACGCATGGTACCTCCCGGCGCTACGCTCACGGAATACGCCAGCTATTCCCGCTTGACGCAGCCGCGCCCCAAAGAAGGCGCCATTAAAACCGATGTCCACACGATGCTTCGGCGGGAGTCTGCAGCAACTGCCCTATGGCTTCAGATAGCTTCAAGCGAGAACACCGGCTGCGGCGCTGCACGCCGCTGTGGCGGGCTGCAGCCGACGTAGCCGGGAAGAGGAAGACGCGCCGTTCAAAAACGCCTCACGCCGCCGCGCGACGCACGGCGGCCGCACAGGCCAGCGCCATCGCCGACACGCTGGCCACCGACAGCTTCTGCAGCACGGAGACCAGCTGATTGGAAAACCCGCCGAGGTGGTAGCCGGCATACACGCCGATGGCGGCCACCGCCGGCAGCGACAACAGCACGCACCAGGCACCCAGCCGACGCTGTTCCGGGTTGGCCAGGAAACAGCCCACCGGGATGAAGGTAGCGGCAAGTCCCGCGCCGGCGGCCACCAGGACCGAAAAAAAGTGCGGCGTGACGCGCCCTTCCGTCCCGGGAAACGCGACGATGAGCACGACCCCCAGGCAACTGAGCGCGCCGCAGGCGATGACCGCGGCCGCAAGACGCGGCGCCCGCCGCCGGATGAGTATGGCCATCACCCACCACAAGGCCATGAGCAGGATGACGAGGAACCCGAACGAGGCGACACCGGCCGCAAAGCCGGGGTTGGGGCTTCCATTCAGGGCGGTGCGCGTCGCCACGTCGCACAGGTAGTTGTCCCAGAAGGCGTAGCCCGGACTCGCGGGATTGGACCACGTGCCACCGGAATAGCGGAACGCGGCCAGGGTGTGCAGCAGCCAGAATGCCGCCAGGGAGACCAGCAGCACGCCGCGCGCCCGCAACGCTTCGTGTCGCGGACCGGGGCTCTGGCTCCCCACGCGCGGCGTCCGGTTCCGAAGTCTAGTTTACGATCTGCCAGCTACCGTCCGGTTGCCGGCACGCCGTGCCATAGGCCTTTTCGTTTTCACCGCCGACGGTGACCTCGGTCTGGTACTCGCGGCAATACTGGCCACCGCTTTGTTCGTAGGTGCGGGTCGGAACTACCGCCACCACCGCGCCCGAGTCCGGGTTGGTCCAGCGGGAATATTGGCCGGTCCGGTTATTTTCCAGTGCCAGCAACGCGCGCCGTTCGTCCTCGCGGTCCAGGTGGCGGCCGATGCGCGCACCGACCATGGCGCCGAGGATGACCCCGCCCGCCGTCGCCAGTCGCCTGCCTTTGCCGCCTCCGATCTGGTTGCCTACGACGCCGCCAACGATAGCGCCGGTGATGGCACCCACCTCTTCCTGGGTCGGCGAGGTTTCACAGGCCGTGACTCCAATAGCGAAGAGGATAGCCACAAAAGGCGAAATGATTTTCTTCATACTCTGTCTCCACGTGGGCGCCTGTTTGCGCCCCTGTTGCTTCTAACGCGCCAGCCCGCTTTTGGGTGGCACCGCGTTTGCCGGGCGGTAGCACCGCCCCGGCGGGTTGTCGACTATGCGGCTACTTCGGCAACCGCCGCAACAAAATGTTCTACATCCTCGTCTTCGGTGAAATAGCCGGGAGAGACCCGCACCGCTCCTTTCTGCGGCATGCTGCCCAGGTCTTCATGGACCAGTGGCGCACAGTGCAGGCCGGCGCGTACGCAGACATGGGAATCGGCGTCGAGCATTTCTCCCACCTGGGTCGCCGGCAGGCTGCCGACATTGAAGCTCAGGGTGGCCACCCGCGGCGCATCGCCGCGCGGCCCATAGACGGTAACGCCGTCGATGGCGCGCAGGGACTCTTCAATGTGCCGAATGTGGGCCGTCTCCCGGGCCGCAATCTGCTCCAGGCCCGCCCGGCAGGCGGCGGCGTGGTCTTCGCCTCCGCCACCCAGTTGTGCAAACCACCCCTGCGCCGCGTGCAGGCCGGCAATACCCGGCAGGTTCAGGGTGCCCGCCTCCAGGTGATAGGGGTACTTGTCCGGCTGGAAGTGCCCGTTGGAGTCCACGCCGGTGCCACCCACCCGGGGTGGTGGCAACTCGAGCCCGTCCCGCACCACCAGGCCGCCGATTCCCGAGGGGCCGAACAAGCCTTTGTGTCCGGTAAAGGTCAGCACGTCCACGCCCCAGGCATCCATCTCCACCGGCAACACCCCGGCCGTCTGGGCCGAGTCCACCACCAGTCGCGCCGGATGGCCGGCGAGCAGCGCGCCGATGGCCGCCAGGTCCTGCACCGAGCCGAGCACGTTGGATCCGTGGTTGATCACCACCACCCGGGTGTCATCACGCAACGCGGCGGCGATGGCCGCCGGTTCCAGATAGCCGGCTGGATTTGCGGCGACCCGGGTGACCGCAAGACCGCGGTCGCGTTCCAGGTGGTACAGCGGCCGCAGCACCGAGTTGTGTTCCAGGCGCGTGGTGACAACGTGGCCGGCGCCGTCCCCGACCAGGCCATTGAGTGCGGTATTCAGCGAGTCGGTAGCGTTCTGGGTGAAGATCACCCGTTCCGGATCCCCGGCGAAACCAAAAAATGCCGCCAGCAAGCGACGGGTTTCTCCGATCATCTGTTCCGCTTCCACCGCCAGCGTGTGGCCACCGCGCCCCGGGTTGACCCCGTGGCTGCGGAAAAAGCGATCCATGAATCGGTAGACCTCCTCCGGCTTTGGCCAGGAGGTGGCTGCGTTGTCAAAATAGTAGTGGTCTTTCATGCCGGAAAATGACGGGCCGTGCGCGGTTCTGCCGATGCGGAAAGTGTCGCCGATGCGGGTACCCCCCCGCAACACGCCCTTTGCCCGAGGCAATCGAGGCCGTAGAGTTGCCGCATGCCGAGGTTTCGCCCGTTTCTGCTGTTGCTGCTGCTTGCCATGCCGCTGCCGGCGACCGCCGCCGAAGCAGGGCCGGTCCGGTGGACGATGCTCAATGTCAGTGCCGAGCCCGGGGTCAGCGGGGATGCGCACCTGCTGCGTTTCGCCGATGGCACCCGGATTCTCATCGATACCGGCTACGATCGCCTGGCTGCGCAGCGCCTGCTGCCCTGGCTGCGGGCCCAGGGCATCACCCGCCTTGACCAGGTGCTGATCACCCATGCCCACCGCAACCACTACGGTGGCGTGTTGCGCCTGTTGCGCTCCGGGATCCAGGTGGGCCGGGTTCGCTTCGACCCTCCTGACCGTCAGCGTTGTGACGCGGAGCGCCCCTGGGGCTGTGACTGGCGCTTCGTGCAGGCCACCCGCGCGGAACTCCGCAAGCGCGGCGTGCCGCTGGACAGTTACCGCTCCGGAGAGGTCCTCTACCAGGGGCCGGACACGCGCCTGGTGGTGCTGGCCACCCACGACGGAGTTTCGGCGCCCATCGGCGCCACCGATATCAATGAAACCAGCCCGCTGCTGCGCCTCGAGGCCTTCGGCACCCGGGTACTGTTCACCGGCGACATCGGCATCCGTTTCGCCCGCCAGCTGGTGGCGTCCGGCGTGGACCTGCGCGCTGATTTACTCAAGGTGCCCCATCACGGCCTGAGCGTGTTGCCGGAAGCCGCGTTTTTTTCCGCCGTGGCTCCGCAGGCCGCATTTGTGCCGGGCCCCTGGGCCGCCTGGCAGAGCGACCGCGGCCGCCAGGCCCGGGATTGGTTTGCCGCGCGCAAGATTCCGGTCTGGGTAAACGGACGTGACGGCCACGTGGAGGTTTCCATCGACGCCAGCGGCTGGCGTGTGCGTACCGCGCAAGCCAGTCCAGCGGACCGCAGTCCATAAATTCGCGACTGGCGGGAAAACTCCCGCTGCACCGGCCCGTGCCCGCCGGTACAATGGCGCACTTCATTCCTGACCGCGACGGAGGCATCCCGATGTACAGTAATTCCCGCGCCCTGATTTTTTCTCTCGCCTGCCTGCCGGCGCTGTACGCGCTGCCCGTATCGGCCGCCAAGGTCAATGCCAAACCCGGGTTGTGGGAACACACGGTGGAAGCCACCGGCAGCGGTCCGTTTGCGCGGATCGGCGCCGGGACCCATCGCTCCTGCATCACCGAGGAGCAGTTGACGATGGATACCCAGAACATGCCCAAGGAGTGTGACAAAACCGAACCAAAGATTTCCGGTAATACCGTCGTATGGGAAATGAACTGCAACATGCAGGGCATGCAGATGAAGAATCGCTATACGGCCAGCTACAACAACACCTCCTACCAGGGTGTCATGACCATGGACATCACCGGACCCATGTCCATGAACATCGAGCGAAAAATGAGCGGGCACTGGATCGGCCCCTGCGACAAGAAGTGACCGGGCGGCGTGCCCGCGCAACTCTCGCACTGGGCCTCTGCGTTGTTTGTGGCCTGAGCGTGGCCGCCGACCGGGTCACAGGCCGCGCCTTCGCCACCCGTTCGGAGGTGATCGCGATCAATGGCATGGCCGCCACCAGCCAGCCGCTGGCAACCCAGGCCGCGCTGGACATTCTCAAGGCCGGCGGCAACGCGATTGATGCCGCGATCGCCGCCAACGCCATGCTCGGACTGGTGGAGCCGGTGAGCAGCGGTGTCGGCGGCGACCTGTTCGCCATGGTCTGGGACGCCAGGGCCGGCAAGCTGCTCGGGCTCAATGCCAGCGGTCGCTCACCCAAAAGCCTGACCCTGGAACACCTGCAGGAGCTCGGCCTGGCGCACATTCCGCCCCATGGGCCACTTCCCGTGAGCGTGCCCGGCGCGGTGGACGGCTGGTTCGAGCTGCACGACCGCCTCGGCAAACTGCCGATGGCGGACATCCTCGCGCCGGCGATCCGCTATGCCCGCGAGGGATTTCCGGTCAGCGAACTGATCGCCTACTACTGGGAACGCAACGCGCGTTACCTGAAGGAATTTGAAAACTTCGCCGGGATTTTCATGCCCGGCGGCAGGGCTCCCGCCAAGGGTGAAATCTTTCGCAACCCGGCGCTGGCCAATACCTACGAAAAGCTGGCCAGCGGAGGGCGCGATGCCTTCTACAAAGGGGAAATCGCCCGCACCATTGCCGACTACATGAAACGCCAGGGCGGGTTCCTCCGCTACGAAGACCTCGCCGACCATCACTCCGAATGGGTGGAGCCGGTATCCGCGAACTACCGGGGTATCGATGTCTGGGAATTGCCGCCCAATGGCCAGGGCATCGCCGCGCTGCAGATCCTCAATATCCTGGAAGGCTATGACATCGCCGCCATGGGTTTCGGCAGCGTGGAATACGTTCATCATTTCATCGAGGCAAAGAAACTCGCCTTCGAGGATCGCGCGCGCTTCTACGCGGATCCGGACTTTCACCGAATCCCCGTGCAAGAACTGATCTCCAAGCAGTATGCCAAGAAACGCCGCGCGCGGATCGACCCGCAGCGCGCTGGCCGCGACTACCCGCCCGGCAATCCGGCGCTGGAGAAAGGCGATACCATCTACCTCGCTACCGCGGACCACGACGGCAACATGGTCTCGCTGATCCAGAGCAATTACCGCGGCATGGGCTCGGGAATGACGCCCGACGGCCTGGGATTTATCCTGCAGGATCGCGGTGAACTGTTCGACCTGGCGGAAGGCCGTTTCAACACCTACGCACCGGGCAAACGGCCGTTTCACACCATCATCCCCGCCTTTCTCACCCGCGACGGCAAGCCGCTGATGGCCTTTGGTGTCATGGGTGGCGGCACCCAGCCCCAGGCCCATGCGCAGATCGTGATGAACCTCGTCGACTTCGGCATGAACGTCCAGGAGGCGGGGGACGCGCCGCGCATGCTGCACACGGGATCCTCTGAGCCCACCGGTGAACGCATGACGGACGGCGGCGCCGTACACCTGGAAACCGGCTTCGGCTGGGAGGTCGAGCGCGAACTCGAGAAGCGCGGCCACCGGCTCGAAACCATCGTCGGCGCCTTCGGCGGATACCAGGGGATCTGGCGGGACCCGAAGACCGGCGTCTACTTCGGCGCCTCCGAGTCCCGCAAGGATGGCCACGCCGCCGGCTACTAGGTCCGCGGTTGCGGCACTGCTGGCGCTCTGGCTTCCGTTGCAGGCCACCGGCGGGGGCGAGGTTCCGCCACTGCCGGTGGCCGTGAGCAACAACGCGGTCGCGGCCATCCGCAACCCGGACGGAAGCACCAGCCTGTTCAGTTTCCTGGGTCTGCTGGAAGGCAAGAGCCGGCGGGACGTGACCAACCGCGCTTTCTCCTGGTCCAGCGGCGCGCCCGCCTGGAAGGAGCTGCCGCCGGTACCGGGTCGCGGCCGCCTGGCCGGTGTGGCGGTGACGGTCGGCCAGCGGGTCTTCCTGTTCGGCGGCTACACGGTTGGCGAGGACCACAGCGAAGTTTCCACCGCCGGGGTGTTCGCCTTCGATCCGTCCGGCACACGCTATCTTGAGCGGGCGCCCATGCCGATACCGGTGGACGACAGCATCGCGCTGGCCTACCGGGATCGTTGGGTCTACCTGGTCAGTGGCTGGCACGACAAGGGCAATGTTTCGCAGGTGCAGGTCTACGACACCCAAACCGACCGCTGGCAGCAGGCCACACCCTATCCGGGGGCACCGGTGTTCGGGCATGCCGGCGGCCTGGTGGGCAATCAGCTGCTGGTGGCGGACGGGGTTCGGGTCGCGGCGATCGAAAACGGCAAACGGCGTTTCGAGATGTCGGCGGAATGCTGGGTCGGTACGATCGATCCCGCGGATCCGTTCCACATCCGCTGGCGGCGCGTGCCCGCCCACCCGGGCCCGCCCCGCTATCGCATGGCCGCGGGCGCCGGCGCTAGCGGCGTGCTGTTCGTCGGTGGCAGCGCCAACCCCTACAACTTCAACGGCATCGGTTACAACGGCGTGGCCAGCGAACCGGCGACCATGCTGTTTGCCTGGGACTTCGCACGGGACGCATGGCGGGACCCCGGACCGGGACCGGCCACCATGGACCACCGTGGCCTGGTGCGGCTGGGGGACGGCTTCCTGGTCATCGGTGGTATGGGGCCGGGCCAACACAGCCTGGCGCGGGTCACCCCGGTGCCCGGCGCGGGGCACTAGGCGGATGCGACGCATCGCGCTGTGGGCGGCCCTCGCGCTGGTGGCCTGGGGGCTGGTGGAGCTGACCGCGGCGGCCGGACTGGCGCTGCTGCGTTCCGCCGGCAAACCGGTGGAGGTGGAGCGGTTCGTGCTGCGCGATAATGCCCGCGAGATTCTTGGCTACCTGCTGGAACGCAAGCCCATCTATACCCAGCACGACCCGGAGCTGGGCTGGAGCATTCTCGGCGGCGGCGAACGCGGTCCGTACCACGCCAATGGTCAGGGCTTCCGCGGCGATCACGACTACGCCCCGGCGCCGCCGACGGGTGTGCTGCGGGTCGCCAGCTTCGGGGATTCCTTTACCCACGGCACGGACGTGGCGAACGCGGATACCTGGCAGGCGCAGATGGAGGCAGCCGACCCGGCGCTGGAGGTGCTCAACTTCGGGGTCGGCGCCTTTGGCCTCGACCAGTCGTTGTTGCGCTGGGAGCGGGACGGGCGTGGATTTGCGCCCCAGGTGGTGCTGATCGGTTTCCTGTCCGAGAACCTCAACCGCAATGTCAGCGTATTTCGGCCCTTCTACGTTCCGCGCACCAGCGCCCCCCTCAGCAAGCCACGTTTCGTTCTGGCCGGCGATGGCCTCCAGTTACGCCCAAACCCCTTACCCCGGGTCGCGGACTACAGGCCTCTGCTGGAGACCGGTGAGCGCTTCGAGCAACTGGTGGCACGCCTGGGCGAGGCGGATTATTTTTATCAGACCCGCTATCGGCCGGCGTCGCTGCCGCTACCGTCGGCGCGCCTCTGGCGCGCGCTGCACCGCCACCTGCTGACACCGGCCCCCTACCGCGAATCCCCCACCGGTCGCCGATTCAACACGGCCTCGGAGGCGTACCGGGTGACGCTGGCACTGTTCGACCGTTTCGTCGCCAGTGTCCGGGCAAGCGGCGCGCGCCCGCTGATTCTGTTGTTTCCCCACAAGGACGATATTCGCCAGTTCCGGGAGCACGGTACCCGCCCCTACGCACCGCTGCTCCGCGATCTGCTGGAAAAGGGCTATCCGGTACTCGACCTGCTGGACGAATTTAACCGCGCGGATGCATGGCGCGGCGGCCGGCGCATGTTCGTAGCGGGCAAGAGCCACTACGACCGCGCCGGCAACGGCGTGGTGGCCAGGGCCTTGCTGCGGACATTGCGTTCCAACAACGCGCAGCAACCGCCGGCGCAACGCTGAGGGTCTACTCCAGGTTCTGCTTCAGCCACTGCAAGGCGTCCTCGTGGTGCGTTTTGGTGTTCACTTTCTCCATGATGTGCTTCAGCCGCCCGTCGGCGCCGATGATGAAGCTGACCCGGTGTACGCCCATGAATTCGCGGCCCATGAATTTCTTCTTGCCCCACACGCCGTACTTGGCCGCGATTTTATGTTCCGGGTCTGACAGCAGGGTGAAGTTGAGCTTCTCCTTTTCCCGGAATTTCGCCAGCCGTGCCGGCGTGTCCGGGCTTATTCCGAGGATTTCCGTTCCGGCGCGGGTATAGCGGGCCCTGGCGTCGCGCAGACCGCAGGCCTGCACGGTACATCCCGGGGTCATGGCCTTGGGATAGAAATACAGGATCACGTTCTTGTGGTCGCGAAAGTCCGCGAGGGAAACCGGCTCGCCATCCTGGTCGGGCAATGTGAATGCCGGCGCCAGGTTACCGATTTTGGGAAAGGCCATGCTGCTTTCTCCGGTGGGGAGTGGGGACGGAGATTCTAGCCGCTTGGTGCCCGCAGAGGGACCGGGCCGGTGCGTCCGGGCCACCACCTGCACCGGCATGGTGCGTTGCGGCGCGACCTCCCCGTCCGCGAAGCCGGATCCATGCCGGTCGGTGGTTTGGCAGGTTTCTTGCTTTGCCTGCGGAGATGAAACCGGAAGAGATTATCGACCTGCAGCGAGACGGCTTGCGGGCGGTGCTGGAACCCCGCCTGGAACGCCTGGCCCGGCGCTGCGCGGTCAGCTGGCAGCAGGCGTGCAACCTGGACGGGGTGCTGGAGCGCGCCCTGGCCAGCCATCTGCCCCACTGCCACCTGTTGTACGCGATGGACGCCACCGGCCAGCAGCGCAGCGCCAATATCACGCCCGGCGGGCGGGACCGGTCCCGCCTTGGTCAGCAGCTCGGCGGGCGTCCGTTCCTGGCGGAGGTGCCCGCTACCGGTGTATTCGCCCTGTCGCCGGTGTACGTGTGCCGGGTGACCCACCGGTCCTGCCTGACCGCCATTCACGCAGTACGCCACGGCGGCGTGTTACTGGGCTGGGTGGCGGCGGATTTCGACCTGCTCGACCTGCCGCTGGTGCGCACCCTGCCGGAGCCGGATGGCCGCTGGCGCCAGATCCGTGGCGACCCGGTAATTCGCGAGCAGGTGTTCCGGGAAATCCGCCGGCCGAGCAAGATCGATCCGAGCCTGGCGACGGTAAACGCCATCCTCGCGGAACTGATGCGCGACCGGGGAATCTTCCACGCCAAACTGCACTACAGCGCGTGCCGCGCCAGCCTGTGGCTGACGGACGACCCGTTTCGCTACCGCATCCACATGCACGGCGAAGTGGTGGACCCGGCCATGCTGCTGGCCTACCCGCCCCGCGCCTACCCGGTGGAAGCGGTGGTGGAGCCCCCGGAAATCGCGATGATCTGGGATCGCTTCATGGACCTGCGACTCGCGGACCCGTACCTGTACCTGCGCTCGGCGAGCCTGAACCTCGTCAACGGCCTGGTGGGCCTGAATTTTTCCTGCGATGGTTCGCATTATCTTTCGACCGCGGACTTTCTCGCCGGTCGCGGCCGTTGGTGGCGCTGAGTTCGACCGCCTGCGTTACACTCCGGCGCATGCTCACTGTCCACGGCGACCAGCCGATTGGCCCTCTACGCCATCGGTGACGTCCAGGGTTGCCTGGGCGCTCTCAAGGCACTGCTCGCGCGCCTCGATTTTCGCGCCGACCGGGATCGCCTGTGGTTTTGCGGTGATCTGGTAAATCGCGGGCCCGACTCTCTGGGCGTATTGCGGATGGTTCGGGACCTTGGCGACCAGGCTACCTGCGTGCTTGGCAACCACGACCTGCATTTGCTGGCCATGGCCCATGGTCAGCGGCGGTATCACGCCAGCGCCGATACCCTGGCCCCGGTGCTGGCGGCAACGGACGCGGATCGCCTGCTGGAGTGGCTGTTGCGCCGGCCGCTTTTTCATTACGACCCCGAACGACGCCTCGGGCTGGTGCACGCGGGACTGCTGCCCGGCTGGGACGCGGCCCGGGCGCTGAGCCTGGCAGCGGAGGTCCAGGCCACCCTGCGCAGCGACCAGGCGGCGGATTTTTTTGAGCACATGTACGGCAATCAGCCGGAGCGCTGGGACGATTCCCTTGCCGGCACGGAGCGCCAGCGTTGCATCGTCAACGTCTTCACGCGGTTGCGCTTCTGTTCCCTCGACGGACGCATGCACCTCGGGTATAAAGGCCCGCCAGGTGGTCAGCCGGAACCGTTCCGGCCCTGGTTTCAACTGCGTCCCGCGGGCCCGGAGGTACTGGTGTTTGGCCACTGGGCGGCGCTGGGCCTGTACCGGGGTCCCGGTGCCCTCGGCCTGGACTCCGGCTGTGTCTGGGGCAACGCGCTCAGCGCGGCGCGGCTGGACGATGGCTCTTTTTCGATCACCAGCGTGGCCTGCAATTCATGAAATACGAGATAGACATCCGTGTCCGCGCCCGCTACCTGGAACAGGAGTCCCGGCCGGCAGCCGATCGCTATGTGTTCGCCTACACCATCCAGATCACCAATAGCGGCGAGGCCGCAGCGCAATTGCTGAGCCGCCACTGGATCATCACCGATGCGGATGGCGGGGTGCAGGAGGTGCGGGGCGAGGGGGTGGTCGGCGAACAACCGCACCTGAAATCCGGCGAGAGCTTCGAGTACACCAGTGGCGCGGTACTGCAGACCCCGGTGGGTTCCATGCGCGGCAGTTACCAGATGCGGGCCGACGACGGTACCGACTTCGAGGCCCCGATCGAGGCCTTCACGCTGGCCCGCCCAGGCAGCCTGCACTGACCCGGGCTACCTGCCCCGGGGCCGGGCGACTGCCGGATTATACGTCTAAGTTATTGACTAGAAAGGCGTTTTTCTCAATAAACTCGCGCCGGGGCTCCACCTCGTCACCCATCAGGGTGCTGAAGGTATCATCGGCGCCGACCGCATCCTCCACGTCGACCCGCAACAGCCGGCGACTTTCCGGATCCATGGTGGTCTCCCACAACTGGTCCGGGTTCATTTCGCCCAGCCCCTTGTAGCGCTGGATGCTGAGGCCCCGGCGCGCTTCGTCCATCAGCCAGGTCACCGCTTCGGCAAAGGAAGTCACCGGCAGGCTCTTGTCACCACGGCAGACCAGCGCTCCGGGCTTCATCAATTTGATCAGTCGCTCTCCCAGGGCGCGCATGGAGCTGTACTCGGCGGACTCCAGAAACTCCTGGTCCAGGCGACATTCGAATACCGACCCGTGGCGGCTGCGGAGCACCGCGATTTCCCGCGTCTGCTCCTCACCAACACGAATGAGGGACACCTCGTAGCGAGTACCCTGCTCCGCGCGCTTATTGAGAAACTCGCTCAGCGCGGCGGCGATCTTTGTCAGCCGCGGCTGGTCTGCCAGGTCCTCGGCGCGGATCGCGGGCAGGTAGACCAGTGACTGCAACAGGGTGAGATCGAAGCGCCGCGCCAGGCGCTCGATGCGCGCCCGTACCACAAGGTGCTCGCGGCACAGGGATTCAAATTCCTTTTGCGGCAGCTCTGCCCCGTCCGCCGATGGCCGGAAGCTGGCCTCGTCCAGCGCCAGCTCGAGCAGATAGTCCTGCAGCTCCGCGTCGTCGCGAACGTAGCGGCCACTGCGCCCGCGGCTCACCTTGTACAAGGGCGGCTGGGCGATATACACATGCCCGCGCTCGATCAGTTCTTTCATCTGGCGGTAGAAAAAGGTCAGCAGCAGCGTGCGGATATGGGCTCCATCCACATCGGCGTCGGTCATGATGATGATGCGGTGGTAACGCAACCGCGCCAGGTCAAAGTCGTTCTTGCCGATACCGGTTCCCAGCGCGGTAATCAGGACATTGATCTCTTCCGAGGCCAGCATCTTGTCCAGGCGCGCCTTTTCCACATTGAGGATCTTGCCCTTCAGCGGCAGGATCGCCTGGAACCGCCGGTCGCGGGCCTGTTTGGCGGATCCGCCGGCGGAGTCCCCCTCTACCAGATAGATCTCGCATTTGGCCGGGTCGCGCTCCTGGCAGTCCGCCAGCTTGCCCGGCAATCCACCCAGATCCAGCACGCCCTTTCGGCGAGTCATATCACGGGCCTTGCGGGCCGCCTCGCGGGCCCGGGCGGCCTCGACGATCTTGGCGGCGATCGCCTTGGCGTCGGCCGGATGCTCGAGCAGGTATTCGCCTAGCTTCTGGTTTACCACCTGTTCAACGATGCCCTTGACCTCCGAGGAAACCAGCTTGTCCTTGGTCTGGGAGGAAAACTTGGGGTCCGGGACCTTTACCGAAAGCACCGCGGTCAGACCCTCCCGGGCGTCGTCACCGCTCACCGTAACCTTGGCCTTCTTGGCCAGTCCCAGGCCCTCGATATGCTGGTTCACGGTGCGGGTCATGGCGGCGCGCAGCCCGGCCATGTGTGTGCCGCCATCCCGCTGCGGGATGTTGTTGGTGTAGCAGAAGATGGCCTCCTGGTAGGAGTCGTTCCACTGCAGCGCCAGCTCTACGGTAACGCCATCCCGCTGGCCGCTGATCGAGATCACGGTGGCATGCAGGGCATTGCGTTTCTTGTTCAGGTGCTTAACGAAGGCGGCGATTCCGCCCTTGTATTCGTAGGTCTCCTCGCGCTCGTCCCGCTCATCCCGCAGCACGATGCGCACTCCGGAATTGAGGAACGACAGCTCCCGCAGGCGTTTGGCCAGCAGGTCAAAATGAAAGGTGGTATCGGTGAAAATCTCGGTGCTGGGCCGGAAGCGAATCTCGGTGCCCGTGCGGTCGGTATCACCCAGCACCTTCAGGGGGCTGACCGGCACGCCCAGCTTGTACTCCTGGAAATGCTCCTTGCCTTCCCGGAAGACGGTCAGTTTGAGGTTCTCGGACAGGGCGTTGACCACGGACACGCCCACTCCGTGCAGCCCGCCGGAAACCTTGTAGGAATTCTGGTCGAATTTTCCCCCGGCATGCAGCACGGTCATGATGACTTCCGCCGCCGAGCGTCCTTCCTCCTTGATTTCACCGGTGGGGACTCCGCGGCCATTGTCGGTGACGGTCACCGCGCCGTCGGCATGAATCACCACCCGGATTTCATCGCAGTGCCCCGCCAGGGCCTCGTCCACCGAGTTATCCACCACCTCGAACACCATATGGTGCAGGCCGGTGCCATCGTCGGTGTCCCCGATATACATGCCGGGGCGCTTGCGCACCGCATCCAGGCCCTTGAGGACCTTGATGCTGCTGGAGTCGTAGGCTTGGTTTATCGGGGCTTTTACGGTCATTTTGTGTCGTTCTGTTTCACGTGGAACATGCGCCCCAGGGCCCCGGCACGCCAGGCCCGGAGGTTTCACGTGGAACGTCGGGGGCCGCGCGGCTACAGCCGCATCGGCATCACAAGATAAAAAGTGGCTTCCGTTCCCGGCGTGCGCAGGATGCAGCTGCTATTGGCGTCCTTCAGGGCAAATTCTACCTCATCTCCGCCCAGAGCGTGGATCGCATCCAACAGGTAACCGACGTTAAAGCCCACCTCCATTTCCTCGCCATCGTAGGCGATGGGCATCTCATCCACCGCTTCTTCCTGGTCGGGATTGGTGGTCACCGCCTTCAGCAGGCCCTCGCTGAGAGTGATCCGCACCCCGCGGAATTTTTCGTTGGTGAGGATCGAGGCACGGTGCAGGGTATCGCGGAACCGATCGTGCTCCAGGGCCAGGCGAACGTTGACCGCAGAGGGCACCACTTTTTCGTAATCCGGGTAGCGACCGTCAATCAGCTTGGAGGTAAACACCAGATTGCCAAATTCAGCGCGGACGTGGTTCTGGCTCATCTGCAGCTTTACCGGCTCATCGCTGTATTCCAGCAGGCGCCCAAGTTCCTGTACCGCCTTGCGTGGCACAATTGCGCTGTGGCGCTCGGCCGCGGCGCTGTCCAGCTTGATCTCGCTGCGCGCCAGTCGGTGTCCATCGGTAGCCACCGCCACCATGGTCGCACCGCGAATGTCGATCAGCGTCCCATTTAGGTAGTACCGCACGTCCTGCTGGGCCATAGCGAATCCAATCCGATCAAACAGCCCTTTGAGTTCACCCTGACTGACCGTGGCCTCGAATGCCCAGTCGTCTGCCTCCAGGCGCGGAAAATCCCCGGCCGGCAGGGTCTGCAAGGTGAAGCGGCTGCGCCCGGATCGGATCAGCGCCTTGTCTCCGTCGGCGCTGAACTCCAGCTGCGCGTCCTCCGGAAGCGCGCGGCAGATATCGAGTAGTTTGCGTGCAGCCACCGTGCACTCGCCATCACCACCCTCCACGCCGTCTACGCCGGCGATCAGTTCCACTTCCAAATCCGTTCCGGTAAGCGAAAGCCGCTTCGCCTCCAGACGCAGATGGACGTTGGAAAGGATCGGCAGGGTCTGGCGACGTTCAACGACACTGCCAATAAAGGAAAGGGGTTTTAGTAGAACATCCCGCGAGGATATGATTTTCATTTTAGTTTCAATAAGTTAAAAAGAATAATAGTACTGATAAGGCCGGTGGATAACTGTACAAGTCAGCAATCGGCTTATTTTACATCAGCTTAGCGTCTTACAGCCGGTTGAAAAGCAGGGTCATAAGCTGTGGACGAAGCGGTGGATAAGTGTGGATAACTGGCTGGGCCGCAACCACCATTGAACTTGTCCACAGGTTTCGATTGCGGCGATCAAACGGACAACCGTTTCATTAAATTGTCTCGATCTTCGCGGACCTGCGGATCTTGTTGCACAAGTTCGGCGATCTTGCGGCAGGCATGCAGCACCGTGGTGTGGTCCCGACCACCAAAGGCATCGCCAATCTCCGGCAGGCTGAGACTGGTGAGTTCTTTCGCCAGGGCCATGGCCAGTTGCCGGGGCCGTGCGATCTTTCGGTTGCGCCGCTTGGAGTGCAGGTCCGAAACCCGCATCTTGAAGTACTCCGCCACGGTCTGCTGGATATTGGCAATCGTGACCTGGCGTTCCTGGAACAGCAGCAGATCCTTGAGCGCTTCGGCCGCCAGCGCCAGGCTGACTTCGGAACCGGTGAACCGGCTGGCGGCGAGGATCCGATGCAATGCGCCCTCCAGTTCCCGGACATTGGCGCGGATGCGCTTGGCGACGAAAAAGGCCACTTCTTCCGGCAAATCCAGGCCCTGTGCCGCGGCCTTTTTGCGCAGGATCGCAACCCGGGTCTCGAGTTCCGGTGGCTCAATGGGCACCGTCAGACCGCTGCCAAAACGCGAAATCAGGCGCTCTTCCACTCCGGCGATTTCCTTGGGGAAGCGGTCACTGGTGATAATTACCTGGCGATCGCCCTCCAGCAACGTATTAAAGGTATGGAAAAACTCTTCCTGGGAATGATTTTTCCCGGCGAAAAACTGGATGTCATCGATCAGCAGGGCGTCCAGGGAACGGTAGTGCTTTTTGAACTCACTGATGCGGTTGTGTTGCAGCGCGCGCACCATATCCGCCACGAAGCGCTCGGAATGAACATAGGTAACCGCCGCCTCGGGGTTGTTCTTGAGGATCAGGTTGCCGGCCGCCTGCATCAGGTGGGTCTTTCCCAGTCCTACTCCCCCGTAAATGAATAGCGGGTTGTAGGTCGTTCCCGGGCTCAGGCCCACCTGCATGGCAGCCGCGCGGGGCAACTGGTTGGAGTTGCCCTGGACATGGCTGTCGAAGGTGAATTCCGGGTTGAGGCGCCCCGAATACGGCGCAGCCCGCGTCACCCGGCGGGCAGCTATTTTTTTCGGTTCCGCCGGGGCGGCCGCCTGGGTGCCGACCTCGACCCGTACCTGGACTTCGGTGCCGACGATTTCCCGAACCCGGTCCAGGAACTGGCGCGTAACCCAGTCCATGACAAACTGGTTGGGAGCCAGTAGCCGCAGGCTGTCCGGTTGCTCCTCGGCCTGCAATGGTCGTATCCAGGTGTTGAAATGTTGTTCGGGGAGTTCGGTCTCCAGGGCGGATAGACACCGCCGCCATAAGGGGCTGCTGCTCAACTGTGGGTCCTGCCTGGCTATTGTTATGTTTGGCAACTGGCGCCAATGGCGCCGCTCTCCCGCCGGCGGACTGCTTTTTCGGACGGCAACGGGGCCGGTAGCTTAGGGGATTTCCTTCGTGTTGACAAAGCCGCGTGGAAAACATACTTTTCCCGCCCGTTTTCGCAGGTCTCCGCAGCGGTATCACGATGAAACGTACCTACCAACCCAGCAACATCAAACGCAAGCGGACGCACGGTTTCCGCGCGCGGATGCGTACACGCGGCGGCCGGGCGGTGATCAACCGCCGACGCGCCAAGGGCCGCGCCCAACTCAGCGCCTGATCCGGGGTGGTTCGCAGCCCCTGCGGGTTTCCGAAAGACCGGCGGCTGCTGACCAGCAAGCAGTTCCGCGACGTCGTTACACAAAAGGCCCGGACTCGCGACCAGAATTTCCGGGTGCATACCCGGCCAAATTCCCTGCAACACGCACGCCTGGGCCTGACGGTTTCGCGACGGGTCGACCGCCGCGCGGTCGGCCGAAACCGCCTTAAGCGCGTGATCCGGGAGTGGTTCCGGGCCAACCGCGAGCGGCTTCCCGGGATGGACCTGGTGGTTATCGCGGCCACCCCGGCAGCGGGTTTGCCGAATCCGCAACTGCGGATGGTTCTGGAAAAACTCTGGCAGAAAATCGAATGCGCTGGCTGATCGTCGCCCTGCTCAAGAGCTATCGAATGGTGCTGAGCCCGCTGCTCGGGCCCCATTGCCGTTTTTATCCCAGCTGTTCGGCCTACGGAATCGAGGCCGTGCAAACCCATGGCGCGATTCGGGGCGGCTGGCTGCTCACCAAACGGGTTTCCCGTTGTCACCCCTGGCACGAAGGCGGCGTGGATCCCGTGCCCCCTGCCGAACACTGAAGGAATCCGTTCGCGATGGAACACCAACGCACACTCCTGATCATCTCCCTGGCGCTGCTGATTTTTGTGCTGTGGCAGAAGTGGATGCTGAAGGAAGAAGAGTATCGCCTTGCCCAGTCCGCGCCAGCCGCGGCCACCGCCCCCGCCCCCGCCCAGCGGGATACCGCGCCCGCGCTTCCTGCCAGCGGCGGGCAGGGCGTGCTGCCGGAGGCCCCGCACCAGGGCGACGCGCCCGCCGCCGCCACACCGCCGGCCCCCGAGGGCGCCACCGGTTCCCGGCAGTTGCCGAGCGGTCAGCGGGTACGGGTCGTAACCGACCTGCTGCAGGTGGAAATCGATACGGCTGGCGGCGACCTGCGCACGGTGGATCTGCTGCATTACCCCAAGGTGCTCGGCGCGCCGGAACGGGTGCGGGTTTTCAACGACGACGAGCGCGCCGGAGACCTGCTGGTGGCCCAGAGCGGCCTGATTGGCCGGGATCGCGATTATCCCAACCACCGCACCGAGTGGAGCTCTGAGCGCACGGAATACCGGCTGGCGGATGGCGCGGATCGTGTCGAGGTGCCGCTGCGCTGGACCGCGCCGGATGGCGTTAGTTACGAAAAGGTTTACGTCTTCCACCGCGATAGTTACCTGGCCGAGGTGGAGTTCCGGGTGCGCAATACCAGCACCAGCGACTGGAATGGATATCTGTACGCGCAGTTCCTGCGCAGCAAGCCCCCCACGCGCGGCGGCTCGTTGCTGTTCAATCCCAATTCCATCAGCTACAACGGGGCGGCGATTTTTACCCCCGAAGAGAAGTACCAGAAGATCGCATTCAGCGAGGTTAAGGAAGGGCAGCCGGACCTGGACACCGCCAGCGGCTGGGTGGCCATGCTGCAACACTATTTCGTCAGCGCCTGGTTGCCCGCCGCGGACGGCAACTACCATTTTTATTCCAGCGCGCTGGCCGGTGAACGCTTCAACATCGGCTACAAAACGACCCGACCCGTGGCGATTGCCGCCGGTCAGCAGGGAGCGATTTCGAGTCGCCTGTTCGTTGGGCCGAAGGAACAGGATCGCCTGGAAAAAATTGCCGGCGAGTTGTCGCTCACGGTCGACTATGGCTGGCTGACGATTATCGCCGCGCCACTTTTCTGGCTGCTGGACTGGCTGCATCGCCTGTTCGGAAACTGGGGCTGGGCAATCATCGGGGTGACCGTGTTGCTCAAGGCCGCGTTCTACCCGCTGTCCGCCGCGGGCTTCAAGTCCATGGCGCGCATGAAGGCGATGCAGCCGCGCATCGCCACCCTGCGCGAGCGACACCAGGGTGACAAGCAGAAGCTGAATCAGGCGATGATGGAGCTCTACCAGAAGGAGAAGATCAATCCGCTGGGAGGCTGCCTGCCGATCTTGATCCAGATCCCGGTCTTCATCGCGCTGTACTGGGTGCTGCTGGAGTCAGTGGAATTGCGCCAGGCGCCCTGGGCCTTCTGGATCCACGACCTGACCGCCAAGGATCCGTACTACGTGCTGCCGTTGCTGATGGGTGGCAGCATGCTCGCCCAGCAGTTCCTGAATCCGGCGCCGCCGGACCCGATTCAGAAGCGCATCATGATGGCGCTGCCGGTCGTGTTTACCTTCCTGTTCCTGTTCTTTCCGTCGGGCCTGGTGCTCTACTGGACGGTGAACAACGTCCTGTCCATGGCACAACAGTGGCAGATCAACCGCAGCGTAGGCGCAGCTCCCGCGCGGCGCTGAAACCACCGGCGCCGACGTGCGGCGCCCGGTGAACACCAGCGGCGATACCATCGCGGCGGTGGCCACGGCGCCCGGCTATGGGGGCATCGGCATCCTCCGCCTGAGTGGCCCGAACGCCGCCGGCATCGCCAACGCCGTCTGTGGCGCGCTGCCGGCCCCGCGCCAGGCGAGCCTGCGAACTTTCCGCGACTCCGCGGGACAAGCCCTGGACCAGGGGCTGGTGCTTTTTTTCCCCGCGCCGGCCTCCTTTACCGGCGAAGACGTGGTGGAGCTGCACGGGCATGGCGGACCGGTGGTGCTCGACCAGCTGTTGTGCTGCTGCCTGGAGCGCGGTGCCCGGGCGGCGCGGGCGGGCGAATTCTCCGAACGCGCCTTTCTCAACGGGCGGCTCGACCTGGCCCAGGCCGAAGCCATCGCCGACCTCATCGAAAGCGGTTCCGCGATGGCGGCCCGCGGAGCCATGCGTTCCCTGTCCGGCGAGTTCTCCCGCCAGGTCACCGCGATCGTCGAAGCATTGATCGGGTTGCGTACCCGCATCGAGGCGGCGATCGATTTTCCGGAAGAGGAGATCGATTTTCTCGCCGACGGCGAGCTTTCGCGGCAGCTCGCGTTGCTGGACCGCGACCTGGACGAGCTGCGCAAGCGCGCCGATCAGGGCGCGCTGTTGCGACACGGCCTGGAAGTCGCGCTGGCGGGCCCACCGAATGCCGGCAAGTCCAGCCTGCTCAACGCGCTGAGTGGCGAAGACACCGCCATTGTCCACCACACTCCGGGCACAACCCGCGACCTGTTGCGTTGCGATGTGCAGATCGAGGGCCTCCCGGTCCACCTGGTGGATACCGCGGGCCTGCGCGAGTCCGGTGACGCGGTGGAGCGGGAGGGTGTGCGCCGCGCCCGGCGCGCGCTGGCCGGTGCCGACCTGGTGTTGTGGGTGTGCGACGACAGCGCCGGGCCCCAGCCCCTGCCGCCCGGGGAGGACGGCACGCCCCGCTTGCAGGTGTTCAACAAGATCGACCTCAGCGGCCGCGCCGCCGGCGAGGCCGGGCCCGGCGCACTGGCGTTGTCCGCGCGCACCGGCGCGGGACTCGCGCATCTGCGCTCGGCGCTGCTGGCGGCGGCCGGATACCGGCCGGCCGGGGAGGGGACATTTACCGCCCGCCGCCGCCATCTGGATGCCATGGCGCGGGCGGCCCGTTGCCTTCACGCGGCGGCGCCGCTGCTGGCGGCCCGGGACGGTGAGCTGGCCGCGGAAGAGCTGCGCGGTGCCCAGCACGCGCTGGCGGAAATTACCGGCGCGTTCGGTAGCGAGGAGCTGCTGGGGCAGATCTTCGCCAGTTTCTGTATTGGCAAATGATCGCTGGCGGGCGTGTTATCCTGAAAAACACCATTACCGGTACGAATAACCGAATCCCGTGATCGAGCCTCTGGGTAGAAATTACAGCCGCAACATCCTGTTGCGCATGCTGGTATCCGCGGTGGTCGCGGCTGGCATTATCGCCTGGCAGTACCCGTTCCTTGCGCAGCTGTATTTCCGCAACCAGCTGACGGCAGTCGGCTGGATCGTCAACGGCGCCATCCTGCTGCTGTTTCTCACCGGGCTGGTACGCATCATCACCTTTCTTCGTGAATTGTCCCGCGAAGAGGGGGAACTGCGCGCTTTGCTCGCCAATCTCAGTCGCAAGCTTCCCAACCCCGCCGAGGGCCTGGACCCGGACGCCATCATCGCCCAGCGGCTGCGTTCCCTGGCGGACCTGCGCGCCCAGGGCGCGAGCATCAACCACGGGGTGCTCAGCGCGACACTGCTGGCTTCCCTGAGCGCACGCAACAGCTTCCCCAAGTTCGTGCACAACATACTGATCCTTACCGGCGTGTTCGGCACCATCGTCGCGTTGTCCATCGCGCTGCTGGGTGCCTCGGACATGCTCGGCGCGGGCGGGGACGCCTCCGGCATGGACACCATCATCCATGGCATGTCCACCGCGCTGTCCACCACCATGACCGCGATTCTCTGTTACCTGTACTACGGCTATTTCTACCTCAAGCTCAATGACGCCCAGACCCGCTTCCTTGGTGCGCTGGAACACGTCACCGGCGTTTACCTGGTTCCGCGCTACCAGCCCGAGCCGGAGCGTATCGCCAACCAGTTTGGCGACATGATCCGTTCCGCAAACCAGATCGTCACCCGGCTGGAATCCGCGCACGAGCGGATGGCGGCCTCCAGCGAGGCGCTGCACGGACTGCTGGCCCGCTACCTGGAGGACGTCACCAGCCTGCGGCTTTCCATGGGCACCGTGGAGAGCCTGCTGCGGGAAGGTTTCCGGCTGCCCGCCGACCGACAGGAACCATGAACTACGGATTCGTCGACCTGCGCCTGGATGCCGGCGAGGGTTCCGGCGACGAGGGCTTTTGGCCGTCCTTCACCGACATCATGACGGTAATCGTCATGATCTTTATGCTCGCCGCGGTGGTGCTGATGGTGCGCAACATGGACCTCATTCAGCAATTGCGCGCCACCATGGAAGCGGAACGACAGGCCGCGTTGATCGCACGCACCACGGAAGAACAGAAGGATGCCTTGCTGATTCGCACCGACGCGCTGCAGCAGGAGCTCACCGAACTGCGCCTGCATTTGCTGCGCGCCAGCGAGGAACGGGACACGGCCCAGTCGCGGCTGGCGGAGCGCGAGGCGCGGATTTCCGAATTGCAGGAGCGGGAACGGGCTAGCGGGCAACAGCTGGCCATCGCCAACCGGCGCGCGGAGGAACTGGAAACCTCCCTGGCATCGGCGGCGGGCCGGCTGAAGGAACAGGCGGCGCGCCTGTCCGACTTGCAGGCGCGGGAACAGGCGGCATCGCAACAGCTGCAGCAGGCCAACGCGCGGTTGCAGGCTACCGACAGCGAGTTGAGCAGCGCCCGCCAGCAGATCGAAAACCAGGACAGCCAGCTGGCCCAGATGCGTGGCGAGTTTTCCGATCTCAAGGTGAAATACGATCGGCTGGTGCGTCCGGCACGCACCAGCGCCGGAAAGTTCGTGGCCGAGGTACGCTACCGCAAAGCAGGAAATACCTTTGTGTACGAATTTCGACCGCAGACCCAAAGCGACTATCGCAGCCTGCCGCCGGAGCAGCTGAACAAACAGCTTGCGGAGCTCAAGGCCCGCAACCCGGGCAAGTTGTACGTAAAGATCATCATCCCCGCCGACTCGGGCCTGTCCTACAACGAGGCCTGGACCTTCACCAACGAGCTGCTCAGCCGCTATGACTACTATTACCAGTAGGTCCGCGCGGGCGCTGGTGCTGGTTACCGGGGTGCTGCTGGCCTGGACCGGTAGGGCGGGCAGCGGCGTGCCGGCGCGCATTGATTACCCGGAGGGCTTCAGTTCCGCGGGTATGCCCAGCGCCGATGGCTTACGAAGAATCACAAAGGAAGGATTCACCGCGGTAATCAACCTGGCGCCGGAAAGCGTTTCCAACCAGCTCGCCGGGGAGGCGCAGTTGGTGGTGGAACTGGGCATGCAGTACGTCAACATCCCGGTGGCGTGGGACGCGCCGGGCAAGGCGGACTTCGAACGCTTCGCCGCACGGATGCAGGCCTTCGAAAAGGACAAGCAAAAAGTCCTGGTGCACTGCCAGGCGAACATGCGTGCCTCGGTGTTCTCCTACCTGTACCGGCACCTGAAGCTCGGCGCGCCCCAGGAAGAAGCGCGCGCCTACGTGGAACGCATCTGGTCGCCCAACGCCGCCTGGCAGGATTTCATCGACTCGTTATTGTGGCCCTGAGGGCGGAAACGCGGTAGTGCTTCGATGCCGCGGTCAGACTAGGCGGGTCGTGGCGCGGAGCGAAAGGCCCGCACGCGGTTTTTGAATGCTTCACCGCAGTCCTCGCCGCCGTAGCGGGCGGCGATATAGGTTCGCGTGATTTCCCCCACCGGCTCCGCCAGGTCCGGTCGCGCAAGCGCGACCCGTTCGGAAAATTCCAGCGGCCCCTCCCAGGACCGCCGCGCCAAACCGATGCGTTCCAGGCGTGTGCAGAAACGGTCCCAGTGGCGCCGTAATGGGTCCGGCCGGTTGGCCGGGCGCAGCAGCGCCAGGCTCAGTACCAGCAGCACCACGCCCACGCCGGTGGCCAGACCCATCACCAGCGCGTTGCGGTCCGGGTGCCGCATCCCCAGCTCGCGCAGTAGCTGCAACTGGCGCTCCGGCCCGTAGCTGGTCACCCAGTTACTGAAGCCGTGGTTGGCGCCATCCCACCACAATCGCGCATCTCGCCAGGCATGCGCCAGCCACTGCGCCTGGCGGCGTCCCAGCAGCTGCCGGCCGGCGTCGACCTCCGGTGCGCGGCCAGCGGCGAGCAGTTCTCCCAGCACTTCGCTACCGAACTCGATGCGCGCCGGCGCCACCGCCGCGGTGGGGTCCACCCGCCACCAGCCGAGCTCCGCCAGCCACAGCTCGGTCCAGGCGTGGGCGCTGGACTGGCGCACCAGGTAGTAACCGCGTCCGGGATTGAGTTCACCACCCTGGTAGCCCACCACCACCCGCGCCGGTACACCCGCGGCCCGCGCCAGCGTGACCAGCGCCGCGGCAAAGTGCTCGCAGTACCCCTGGTGGTGCTCCAGCAGGAACTCCGCGACCGGGTCGCGACGCATCGGCGGCGGATTCAGGGTGTAGCGAAAGCCGTCGGCAAAATGGGCCAGCGTAAGACGGATGAACCGCGGCACGCTGCCACCCGCCTCCTGCGCCAGGCGGGCCGCGAGGGCCCGTACCCCGGGGTCGGTGTCCACCGGCAATGCCAGCCAGCGTTGCGGGTCCGGCAGCCCGCCTCCGGCGATCCGGTAGCGCGGCCAGGAACGGGCCCGGTATTGATACCGTTGTCCGGCCTGCGCTGGATCCCGGGCGGTAAACGCCGTCCCCGCCACCGCGCCCGGGGGCAGAGCGGCCGGCAGGTCCAGCAAGGGAAGGCGGCCGCGATGCTGCGGTTCCAGGGTCACCCGGTAGTCCACCGGGGCGCCGGCGAACACCACCGGTTCCGGGATCGTCGGGCGGCCGCTGGCAAACCACTCGAAGCCGTTGCTGGCGTCCAGCACCAGCACCCGCCAGTACCGTTGTGCCGGTGGCGGTGGCGCGCCGTCGAATTGCACCCGGAACGCCACGGCGGCGTCCTTTGCCAGGCTGCTGAGGGAGCCGGGCCGCAGTCGCTCCGCGAGGCCCGCGCGGCCGAACATCGCCTGTCCGTCCAGGCCCCACAGGCTGCCCTGGATGCGCGGAAAGAAAAAATACAGGGTGGCCGCAAGCGGTACCGCCAGCACCAGCACCACCAGCGCCTGGCGTAGTGCAACGCCATTGCCCAGTCCATCCGGCTGCGCGGCGGCCGCCAGCATCCACAGTGCCAGCACGAACACCAGCGCAATCAGCAGGGCCCGGGACAGGTCCTGCTGGTACAGCCCGGCGGCCACCAGCAGCAGGCACACCAGCGCGAATACCAGCGCATAGTCCCGCTGCTTGCGCCGCAGCTCCAGGAATTTGAGACCGGCCATGCCGGTGAGCCAGCCGGTGCCGGCATGCAGGCCGAATACCGTGCCGTACTCCTGATACAAGGCGACCACCATCAGCAGCGTGGCGGCAATGCGCAGTACCGCCGGCGGGGCACGCCAGGCGCGCAATTCCCGCGCCAGCCACCAGGCGGACAGCAACGCCACCAGCGCCAGCAACCACACGGGCAGGTTGCCGGCATGCAGGGCCAGGGCGGAGGCCAGCGCCGCCAGCAGCAGATAGCGGCTTGCAGCCACCGGACGCTGTTGCGGTGCGCGGGGAAGCCGCAGCGCCATCAGTCCTTGAACAAGGCCAGCGCCGCCAGGCAGCGGCGGTAGTGGGCCTCGCCGCGATCCGGCGCCAGCTGCTGGCCGGGAAGCCGCAGGCCATAGCGAAACCCGCCGTGTTCACTGTCAACGACCCAGCGGCACAGCACCCGCAGGCGGTCCTCAACCGGCAGCGACGGCCAGGCGCCGAAGTCCAGCCACAGGGTCTCGGCGGCGGCGCCACCGAAGAGCTTGGTCTGCAGTTCCAGGCCGCGGGCAGCGGTTCGCCAGTGCACCCGGCCCGGAGAATCCCCGCGGCGCCAGGGCCGCAGACCCAGGAAATCGTCACCCTCCGGCGCCCGCCCGCTTTGCTGGTGGGCGCCCCGGTCGAGAGCCGGCTGCAGCGGCAACGCCGGCCCGGGTTGCGGGTACACCAGCACCCGTCGCGGTGGCCGGATAACCCGGCTCCAGGTAAACAGCAGTCCCATCGGGTACTGACTGGCAAGTACCAGGGCTGGCATCGCCAGCCAGCCCCGCTCGCTGGTGGCTACCGGCACCTCCAGCAGTTCTTCGCCGTTTGCCGGTGGGCTGCAACAGGCCAGCGCCCGGCCCGAGCGGGAGGCGCAGACGGCGTAGCGCGGGCGCGGCGTGGGATTGCGTACCCGCAGCAGAAAAGTGGCGGTATCGCCGGCGAAGACCGGCCCCCGGTCACTGCCGCTGATTTCCAGCGCGGCCAGGTTGCGGTGGGTGAACAGCATGCCGACGAAACCGATCGCAGCCAGCAGGAAGGTCAGCGCCAGCGCCAGACCGTTGTTGTAATTCACGCCGATCAGCAGCATGGCCGCCAGCGTCAGGCCCACCAGCCAGCCGCCAGCGGTCGGCAGCATGAACAACTGTCGGCGGCCCAGTGTAGTTGCGGGCGGAGGCGCCGTGGTGGTGAGGACCTCCCCACCGGTGGTGGTCACGGGACCGGGACCGATTCCAGCAGCCTGCGCAGGGCCGGCACACTGGCGGTCTCCTCGCCCTGGGCCGCGTGCATGCGATGGCCGGCGACCGCGGCAAAAACCGCCTGCACGTCCTCGGGCAACACCAGCAGGCGCCCGGCGAGAAAAGCGTGGGCGCGGGCTACCGCAAGTAGCTGGCGGCCGGCGCGTGGCGACAGGCCGGCGCCGAAATCTCCACCGCGGGTGGCCGCCAGCAGGTCCTGCAGGTAGTCCAGCAGCGCGGCGCTCACCGTCAGCCGGCTGGCGGCCCGCTGGGCCGCCTGGACCGCGGCCGGATCGCAGGCCGGCTCCAGCCGTGCCAGCATTTCGCGGCGGTCCTCGCCGGCGAGCAGCTCCCGCTCCGCGTCCCGTTGCGGATAGCCCAGCTCCAGGCGCAGCAGGAAACGGTCCAGCTGGCTTTCCGGCAACGGAAAGGTTCCGATCTGGTGGCGAGGATTCTGGGTCGCGATGACGAAAAACGGCGCCGGCAGGTTGTGCGTGGTTCCATCCGCGGTGATCTGGCTCTCCTCCATGGCCTCCAGCAACGCGCTCTGGGCCTTGGGGGTCGCGCGGTTGATCTCGTCCGCCAGCACCACCTGGGCGAATACGGGTCCGGGGTGGAAACGAAAGCCGCCGCCCGCGGCATCGTAGATGGACACCCCGGTGATGTCCGCCGGCAGCAGGTCGGCGGTGAACTGGATGCGCCGGTAGTCCAGCCCCAGCACCCGTGCCAGGGCGTTGGCGAGAATGGTCTTGCCTACGCCCGGTCCGTCCTCGATCAGCAGGTGGCCGCGAGCCACCAGGGCGCACAGCGCCAGCCGGACCTGGTCCGCCTTGCCCAGCAGGATACGGTTGAGGGAATCCAGGGCCCGCGCCATGGAAGCGGCCTCGGCCAGGGGTGCCGCCTTCTGGCCCCGGGGCTGTGCTGCGTTGCTCATGATGTCCGGGATTGTAGCCGAGGCCCGGCCATGACAGCGTGCCGGTGCGGGTTTATGCTTGCCCGCCAGTCGGACCAGGCACAAATGCAAAACCAGCAATTATTCGATGTCATCGTGGTCGGCGCGGGCCACGCCGGGTGCGAGGCCGCCCTGGCCAGCGCGCGCATGGGCGCGCGCACGCTGTTGCTGAGTGGCAACCTCGAGACCATCGGCCAGATGTCCTGCAATCCCGCCATCGGCGGCATCGGCAAGGGGCACCTGGTGCGGGAGATCGATGCCTTGGGGGGCGCCATGGCCCGCGCAACGGATCGCGCCGGAATCCAGTTCCGCACCCTCAATGCGCGCAAGGGCCCGGCGGTTCGCGCCACCCGCGCCCAGGCGGACCGGGTGCTGTACAAGGCCGCCATGCGGCGGCTGGTGGAAGGCCAGCCGGGCCTGCACCTGTTCCAGCAGATGGTGGATGACCTGCTGGTGGAAGGCGAGGCGGTGGCCGGAGTACGAACCGCCATGGGCCTGCGTTTTCGCGCCCCCAACGTGGTGCTGACCACCGGCACTTTTCTGGGTGGCCGCATTTTCGTTGGCGAGGAGCAAAGTGCCGGCGGCCGCGCCGGGGATCCGCCCTCCAACGCGCTGGCGGCGCGGCTGCGGGAATTGCCGTTTCGCGTTGGACGGCTGAAGACCGGCACGCCGCCGCGCCTGGACGGGCGCGGAATCGATTTCTCGATCCTCGCCGAACAGCCCGGCGACGACCCCTGCCCGGTGTTTTCTCATCTTGGCAGCGTGGCGGAGCATCCCCGCCAGGTGAGTTGCCACATAACCTGGACCAACGAGCGCAGCCACGAGCTGATCCGCGCCGCTTTGCATCGCTCCCCCATGTATTCCGGTGTCATCGAGGGGGTGGGTCCGCGTTATTGTCCCTCCATCGAGGACAAGGTGGTGCGCTTCGCCGACCGGAACAGCCACCAGGTGTTCGTGGAGCCCGAGGGCCTGGGCCTGAGCGAGGTGTATCCCAACGGCATCTCCACCAGCCTGCCCTTTGACGTACAGCAGGCGCTGGTGCATTCCATCCGCGGTTTTGAGAACACCCGGATTACACGCCCTGGCTATGCCATCGAGTACGATTTTTTCGACCCCCGGGACCTGTCCCCGTGGCTGGAAACACACGCGTTGGCCGGCCTGTTTTTTGCCGGCCAGATCAACGGCACCACCGGCTACGAGGAGGCCGCCGCCCAGGGTCTGCTGGCCGGTGCCAACGCCGCGTTGCGGGCGAAGCAGGCCGAGCCCTGGTACCCGCGGCGCCACCAGGCCTACCTGGGAGTGCTGGTGGATGACCTGATTACCCGCGGCACCCGGGAGCCCTACCGCATGTTCACCTCCCGCGCCGAATACCGCCTCTCTCTGCGCGAGGACAATGCGGACCTGCGGCTCACCGAGACCGGCCGTCAGCTGGGCCTGGTGGACGATGCGCGCTGGGATGCCTTCTGCCGGCGGCGGGATGCCATCGCGGCGGAACAGGCGCGGCTGGCGGCGATCTGGGTCCAGCCGGGCAGTGGCGCCGCGCGGCAGCTGGCAACCAGCCATTCCGAACCGCTGAACCGCGAATCCCGCGCGCTGGACCTGCTGCGTCGCCCGGGGGTGAACCACGCGGGACTGTGTGCCCTGCCCGGGGTCGGGGATGCCGGGGCCGGTGCGGACATCGCGCAGCAGGTGGAAATCCAGGCGCGCTATGCGGGCTACCTGGAGCGACAGAACCAGGAGGTCGAGCGCCAGCAGCGGCACAGCGAGACCCCGCTGCCGGTGGAGCTGGACTACGCATCGGTGCCGGGCCTGTCCAACGAGGTGCGCCAGAAACTGGCGGATCACCGCCCGGCCACCATCGGCCAGGCGTCCCGGATCTCCGGAATGACCCCGGCGGCAGTGTCCCTGTTGCTGGTGCACCTGAAAAAGCGGGAGCTGCTGCGGCGCAAGTCCGCCTGATGGGCGCGGCCCCGGCAGCGGCGCTGGCCGACGGTCTTGCTGCACTGGGCCTGGCGCCACCGGTGGTGGTGCGCGAACGATTGCTGGTCTTCGCACAGTTGCTGGACCACTGGTCGACGGCCTACAACCTGACCGCGGTTCGCGGCGTGGCGGAAATGGTCCCACGCCACCTGCTGGATTCGCTGGCGGTTGCGCCCTACCTGCAGGGCGCCCGCGTGCTGGACGTGGGTTCCGGCGCGGGCCTGCCCGGGATTCCGCTGGCGCTGGTGGACCCGCGTCGCGAATTCACGTTGCTGGATTCCAGTGCGAAGCGTTGCCGCTTTCTGCGCCAGGCGATCCACGAACTGCAACTGCAAAACGCCAGCGTGGTGCAGGGGCGGGTGGAGGAATGCCCCGCTCAGGACAAATTTGATACGCTAGTCGCCCGGGCTTTTTCCGACCTCCCCACCCTGTTGTCCCGGGCGGGACGGTTGTGTGCACCGGGTGGCGTAATCCTTGCGATGAAGGGGAAGCTGCGCGAGGCGGAACGGGCCGGTATTCCCGCCGGTTTTTCTCTCATCAAGCAGATCCCGCTGGACGTTCCGGGGCTCGACGCGGAACGCAACCTGATCATGGTGGCACCCGACTGAAAATGGCGATGGCTCCGAATCCCGAGGTTACGAATCCGTACTATTTCAGTGCACCGGAAGCGTTTGTTGGATTTTGTCATGGCTAAAATCCTTGCCGTAACAAATCAAAAAGGCGGCGTCGGCAAGACCACCACCGGAATCAATCTGGCGGCTTCCCTGGGGCGAACCCGGCGCCGGGTGATGCTCATCGACATGGATCCCCAGGGCAATGCCACCGTGGGCAGCGGGGTCGAGGCCGGGGAGCATACTGTCTACGATATCCTTATGGGCACCGCCTCCCTGGAGCAGGCGCTGGTGGTGACCGCCGCGGACTACGCGCTGGTTCCGTCGAATGGTGAACTGGCCGGTGCCCAGATCGAACTGGTGGATCTGGAGCGGCGCGAATCGCGGCTGCGGGAAGCGCTGGAAGCCGTTCGCGAGGACTTTGACTTTATCCTGATCGATTGCCCGCCCGCGCTCAACCTGCTGACCATCAACGCGTTGGTGGCGGCCGACGCGGTGCTGATTCCGATGCAGTGCGAGTATTTCGCCATGGAAGGGCTGACCGCGCTGGTGGATACCATTCGCCGCATCCGCGAGACTCTCAACCCGCGCCTGCAAATCGAGGGCCTGCTACGTACTATGTTCGACTCCCGCAACAGCCTGTCCAACGAAGTCTCGGCCCAGTTGCGCGAGCACTTCGGCGACAAGGTCTACCGGACCATTATTCCCCGCAACGTACGACTCGCCGAGGCCCCCAGCTACGGCAAGCCGGTAATCGACTACGACCGCAACTCCAAGGGCGCCCAGGCCTACCTGGCCCTCGCCGGCGAAGTGTTGCGGCGCAGCGAGGCGGCATGACGGCTCGCAAGAAGGCAAAGCCCCGTCTGGGCCGCGGTCTGGACGCCCTGCTGGGGGCCAAGCTGGATTCCAACGCGGAGCGGGAAAACCTGCGCCACCTGGACCCGGGGTTGTTACAGCGTGGACGCTACCAGCCGCGCACGCGCATGGATGAAGCGGCGCTGAAGGACCTGGCCAACTCGATCCGTTCCCAGGGCGTGCTCCAACCGATCGTGGTTCGCGAGCTGCCCTCCGGAAATTTCGAGATCATCGCCGGGGAACGCCGCTGGCGGGCGGCAGGCATGGCGGGCCTGGAGACGGTTCCGGTCGTGGTCCGCCAGCTGCCGGACGAGGCCGCCATGGCGGTGGCGCTGATCGAGAACATCCAGCGCGAGGACCTGAGCCCGGTGGAGGAGGCCGCCGCCCTGCAGCGGCTGATCGAGGAGTTCGGCCTGACGCACCAGCAGGCGGCGGACAGCGTGGGGCGTTCGCGCACCGCGGTAACCAATTTGCTGCGCCTGCTGACCCTGTCGACGGAGGTCCGGGGTTTGCTCGAGGCGGGCAAGCTGGAGATGGGCCACGCTCGGGCCCTGCTGGCTCTGAAAGGCGAGGCGCAGCGTCGCCTGGCCCGGGAAGTGGTGGCCAAAGGGCTGTCGGTGCGCGAAACGGAACAGCTGGTCCGGCGCCAGGACGGCGATGTGCGCAAGAAAAAGAAGCCCCCCAGGGCGACCCGCGATCCCAACCTGGCGCGCCTGGAAGAGGATTTGTCGGATCGCCTGGGCACCCGGGTGCGGGTGCAGCACGCCGCTCGGGGCGGCAAGCTGGTAATTGATTACCACAGCCTGGACGAGCTGGAGGGAATCCTGGAACGGATTCGCTAACCGCACCGAACCCTGCCACCGGTTTGTGGCGGCCGCCAACCGGGCAAAAGGCCCCCGGCGAGTGTTGACCCCGATATAAGCCCCCCTTATACTTTCGCGCCCTTGCTGCAGTGCAGTATCCGCTGCGAGCGGGACCGCGACGGCCAATTGTTTCGTGGCATGTGCCTCAGGTCAGGCCAGTTCTTCGCGGTCCCCAAACCGCTCGCCGGATGACAGATTTTCCGGGGCCTGGCCTTCGGCGGCGCCAGAAGCGCCGCGCGCCGGTGGTCCGTTCGGACCGGCGCCTGCCTGATCCGCATTTCGTGGATTCCCCGCGCGGTTTGAGAAAAATGGACGAGTTGCCAGCTTGATCGAGGCTTCGCCAATCCGGGCACTGGCCGCGCAGCTGGCTACCACGTTGTTGGCAGCGGCGATCGGGTGGGTCGCCAGGGATGCGACAACGGGTTTCTCGGCCCTGGTCGGCGGCATGATTTGCACGCTGCCCAACGCATTTTTCGCCTGGCGCCTGTTTGGCGCGCGGGTGGCGCCGGATCCGAGCGCGGTATATGCCTTTTACCGCGCCGAGATCGGCAAACTGATTTTAACCGGCGCCCTGTTTGCCCTGGCATTCTGGGCGCTCAAAGAGCTTAACGTGCTGGTGTTGTTCCTGACCTTCGGTCTGGCCGTATTCTCCGGGGTATGGGCCGCGACGGGCGGGGACGCACGGCAAAACGTTTCAGGAAATTGAGATGGCTAGCGGTGGGCAGAGCTCCTCGGAGTACATCAAGCATCACCTGCAGAACCTGACCCTCGGTCAGCATCCGGACGGCCACTGGGGCTTCGCCCACAGCGCCGCCGAGGCCAAGGCCATGGGGTTCTGGGCGATCAACGTCGACACCCTGTTGTGGTCCTTCACCCTGGGCGCCCTGTTCCTGTGGTGGTTCTACCGGATCGCGAAGAAGGCCAGTACCGGCGTACCGGGCGGCGGCCAGAACTTTGTCGAAATGCTGGTGGAGTTCATCGACACCAACGTGCGTGGCTCCTTCACGGCGAAAAACGACATGGTGGCGCCCATGGCGCTTACCCTCTTTGTCTGGATCCTGCTGATCAACATGATGGACCTGGTGCCGGTGGACTGGCTGCCGGGGTTAGCGGCGATCGTTGGAGAGCATGTTTTTGGCGCCGACCCCCACCACGTGTTTTTTAAAGTGGTTCCCTCCACCGACCCCAACGCCACCTTCGGCCTGTCGCTCACGATCTTCGCCTTCGTTCTCTACTACAGCATCAAGATGAAGGGTGCCGGCGGATTTGCCGCCGAGCTGACCATGCAGCCGTTCCAGGCGAACAACCCTATCGTCAGGGTGTTGTTCATTCCGGTGAACCTGTTTCTGGAGGGCGTAAGCCTGCTGGCCAAGCCGGTGTCCCTTTCCCTGCGGCTGTTTGGCAACCTGTACGCGGGGGAGATGATCTTCATCCTCATCGCCCTGATGTTCAGCGCCGGCTGGGGCTTGTTCGTTTTTGGCGGTGTGCTGCAGTGGGCCTGGGCCGTTTTCCACGTCCTGATCGTGTTGCTGCAGGCGTTCATCTTCATGACCCTGAGCGTGGTGTACCTGGACATGGCGCACCATGAACACTGACCTGAATTTCAACTTCGACTCTTCTCACAGGAGATAATCAATGGAAACCGCTCTGCTTTACATCGCCGGCAGCCTCCTTCTGGGTCTCGGCGCGCTGGGTGCCGCGGTCGGCATCGGAATCCTGGGGGCCCGTTTCCTGGAGGGCATCGCCCGCCAGCCGGAACTGCTGCCTATGCTGCGCACCCAGTTCTTCATCGTCATGGGCCTGGTGGACGCCGTGCCGATGATTGGCGTGGGCATCGCGTTCTACATCATGTTCGCGGTTGTTTAGGACCCTGAAGTCCTGAGGACGCTACCATGAACCTGAACGCGACAATGATCGGGCAGTCGATCTTCTTCGGGGTCTTTCTGTGGTTCTGCTGGAAGTTCATCTGGCCAATGCTCATGAGCGCCTTGTCCGAGCGCGAGACCCGCATTGCCGACGGCCTGGCCGCCGGCGAGAAGGGTCGACGCGACCTGGAACTCGCCGACAAGCGGGTGGGCGAAATGCTGCGCGAGGCCAAGGGCAAGGCCGCGGAGATTCTCAGCCAAGCGGAACGGCGCGCTGGCGAGATCAGCGACGAGGCCAAGGCCCAGGCGCGCGTCGAGGCGGAACGCATCCTCAGCGGCGCCCAGACGGAAATCGAGCAGGAGATGAACCGCGCCCGCGATGCACTACGTGGGCAGGTGGCGGCGCTGGCAGTTTCCGGCGCATCCCAGTTGCTGGAACGGGAGGTCGACGCCGGCGCCCACGCCGAACTGCTCGACCAGCTGGCCACCCGGCTGTAGGGGCGGGGAAAGACCATGGCAAGCCATGCCGTTATCGCCCGGCCCTACGCCGAGGCTGTCTTCCAGCAGGCGCGGGACTCCGGTTCGCTGGCGAAGTGGAGCGAGATGCTCGCGCTGGCGGCGGCACTGGCGGTTGACCCGCAGATCGAGCCCCTCGCCCGTAACCCCAAGGTGGGTGAAGACGAGTTCACGCAACTGCTGCTCGGGATCTGCGGAGACGGCCTGACCGAAGAAGGCCGGAACCTGCTGCGCCTGCTGGTGGTCAACGACCGGCTGGTGGCGCTGCCGGCGATCGCCGAGCTATTCGAGGACCTGCGCGCCGAGGTGGAGAACACCCTGGAGGCGGAGGTGGTATCCGCTTTCGAAATGGACAATCAACAGATCAAGCGCCTTGCCGCCCTGCTGGAAGACAAGCTGGGCCGCACGGTGGAGCTGACGGCGTCGGTGAACCCGGATCTGATCGGCGGCGTGATTATTCGCGCCGGCGATACCGTGATCGACGCCTCGCTGCGCGGACGACTGAAAGGCCTGTCGTCACAACTGAATCTCTAAAGGATAGTGACCATGCAACTGAACCCGTCCGAAATCAGCGATCTTATTCGCGAACGCATCAAGAACTTCGAGTCGGTTGTGGAGGCGCGCAACGAGGGCAGCGTGATTTCCCTGACCGATGGCATCGCGCGCATCCACGGCCTGTCCGAGGCCATGCAGGGCGAGATGATCGAATTTCCGGGTGACACCTACGGGCTTGCCCTGAACCTGGAGCGCGATTCCGTCGGTACCGTGATCCTGGGCGACTATGAACACATCACCGAGGGCGACACGGTCAAGTGCACCGGCCGCATCCTGGAGGTGCCCATCGGCGAGGGCCTGCTGGGCCGGGTGGTGGATGCGCTGGGTGTGCCCATCGACGGCAAGGGTGAGATCCAGTTCGACGGCACCGCGCCGATTGAAAAGGTCGCCCCGGGCGTGATCGAACGCCAGTCGGTGAGCCAGCCCTTGCAGACCGGACTCAAGGCCATCGACGCCATGGTGCCCATCGGCCGCGGACAGCGCGAACTGATCATCGGTGACCGCCAGACCGGCAAGACCGCGGTGGCGCTGGACGCCATCATCAACCAGAAGGGCACCGGGGTGAAGTGCATCTACGTGGCCATTGGCCAGAAGGCGTCTTCGGTCGCCAACGTAGTGCGCAAGCTCGAGGAGCACGGCGCCATGGAGCACACCATCGTGGTGGCTGCCACTGCGGCGGAGTCCGCCGCCATGCAGTACATCGCGCCCTACGCCGGCTGCACCATGGGCGAGTACTTCCGCGACAAGGGAGAAGACGCCCTGATCATCTATGATGATCTGACCAAGCAGGCATGGGCCTATCGCCAGGTGTCCCTGCTGCTGCGCCGGCCGCCGGGCCGTGAGGCCTACCCGGGCGACGTGTTTTACCTGCACTCGCGGCTGCTGGAGCGCGCCTCGCGGATCAACGCGGACTACGTGGAAAAGATCACCAACGGCAAGGTCAAGGGCAAGACCGGCTCCCTGACCGCCCTGCCTATTATCGAGACCCAGGCGGGCGACGTGTCCGCCTTTGTGCCCACCAACGTGATTTCCATCACCGATGGCCAGATTTTTCTGGAGTCCGACCTGTTCAATGCCGGCATTCGGCCCGCCATCAACGCGGGCCTGTCCGTGTCCCGCGTTGGCGGCGCCGCGCAGACCAAGATCGTCAAGAAGCTCGGTGGTGGTGTGCGCCTGGCGCTGGCCCAGTACCGCGAGCTGGCGGCCTTCAGCCAGTTCGCATCGGATCTGGACGAGACCACCCGCAAGCAGATCGAGCGTGGTCAGCGAGTAACAGAGATGATGAAGCAGAACCAGTACGCCCCGATGTCGGTGGCGGACATGAGCCTTTCCCTGTTCGCGGCGGACCAGGGGTACCTGGACGACGTGGACGTGAAAAAGGTCGTGGATTTCGAGGCTGCCCTGCAAAGCTTTTTCAAGTCCACCCACGCATCGCTGCGCGACAAGATCAACGCGGAGACTGACTACGGCGAAGATGTGCAGCAGGCACTGCACGACGTGGTCAAGGACTTCAAGGCCAACAACACCTGGTAAGACCATGTCCGGCGCAAAGGAAATTCGCACCAAGATCAAGAGTATTAAAAATACTCAGAAGATCACCAAGGCGATGGAAATGGTCGCGGCCAGCAAGATGCGCCGCGCCCAGGACCGCATGAACGAGGCGCGTCCCTACGCGGCGAAGATGCGAAACGTAGTTGGCCACATGGCGCACGCGCACCCCGAGTACCGTCACCCGTACCTGGAAGAGCGGGAAGGCAAGCGGGTGGGTTATATCCTGGTGACCACGGACCGCGGATTGTGCGGCGGTCTGAACGTCAACCTGTTCCGCAAGGTGGTCGCGGAGATGGCGGAACACGGCAAGGCCGGCGTGGGCATGGAGCTGGCGGTACTGGGCAAAAAGGGCCTGGGCTTTTTCAGGCGCCTGGGTGGAAATATTATCTCCGAGGCCAGCGGCCTGGGCGATGCCCCGGCGCTCACCGATCTTATCGGCGCGGTCAAGGTGATGCTGGATGCCTTCGATGAGGGGCGCATCGACCGCCTGTTCCTGGTGAACAACGAATTCGTCAATACCATGACCCAGAAGCCCGCTATCGAGCAGATCCTGCCGATTCCACCATCGGACGTGGACGAGATGACCCATCATTGGGACTACATCTATGAGCCCGCCGCGAAGGACGTCGTGGACGCGCTGATGGTTCGCTACATCGAGTCCCTGGTGTACCAGGGCGTGGTGGAGAACATCGCCTGCGAGATGGCGGCGCGCATGGTGGCCATGAAGTCCGCGTCCGACAACGCGGGTGAGCTGATCGACGAACTGGAGCTGGCCTACAACAAGGCCCGCCAGGCGGCGATCACCCAGGAGATTTCAGAGATCGTGGCCGGCGCGGCCGCGGTCTGAACGAATTCAGGATTTTTTCGAGGATCAGGTAATGAGCAACGGCAATATCGTGCAAGTGATCGGCGCCGTCGTGGACGTGGAATTTCCGCGCGGCAGCGTGCCGAAAGTTCACGACGCGCTCAAGGTGGACGGCGGTCTCACCCTGGAGGTGCAGCAGCAGATGGGCGACGGCGTGGTGCGGACCATCGCCATGGGATCCTCCGACGGTCTCAAGCGTGGCGTGGACGTCAGCAACACCGGCGCCGCCATCACTGTTCCGGTTGGGGAACCGACGCTGGGTCGCATCATGGATGTGCTCGGTGAGCCGGTAGATGGAGCCGGCCCGGTAGAGTCAGATAAGCACCTGCCGATTCACCGCAAACCTCCGGGCTACGCCGACCAGGCGGCCACGGTGGAGCTGCTGGAGACCGGCATCAAGGTCATCGACCTGATTATTCCCTTCGCGAAGGGCGGCAAAGTCGGCCTGTTCGGCGGTGCCGGCGTGGGCAAGACCGTGACCCTGATGGAGCTGATCCGCAACATCGCCATCGAGCACAGCGGCTTTTCGGTTTTCGCCGGCGTGGGAGAGCGTACCCGTGAGGGCAACGACTTCTACCACGAGATGAAAGACGCCGACGTGCTCAACAAGGTGGCGCTGGTGTATGGCCAGATGAACGAACCGCCGGGCAACCGCCTGCGCGTGGCGCTAACGGGCCTGACCATGGCGGAACACTTCCGCGACGAAGGCCGCGACGTGCTGCTGTTCGTGGACAACATCTATCGCTACACCCTGGCCGGTACCGAGGTCTCCGCGCTGCTGGGCCGCATGCCCTCAGCGGTGGGTTACCAGCCGACCCTGGCGGCGGAAATGGGCGCCCTGCAGGAACGCATCACCTCCACCCGCACCGGCTCCATCACTTCTATCCAGGCGGTGTACGTGCCGGCGGACGACCTTACCGATCCGTCCCCGGCAACCACGTTTGCGCATCTGGACGCGACCCTGGTGCTTTCCCGCCAGATCGCGGAGCTCGGAATCTACCCGGCGGTGGATCCGCTGGATTCCACCTCGCGCCAGCTCGATCCGCTGGTGGTGGGCCAGGAGCACTACGATACCGCGCGTGCGGTGCAGGGCATTCTGCAGCGCTACAAGGAGCTGCGCGACATCATCGCCATTCTTGGCATGGACGAGCTTTCGGAGGACGACAAGCAGGCGGTGGCGCGGGCGAGAAAAATCCAGCGCTTCCTGTCGCAGCCGTTCTTCGTCGCGGAAACCTTCACCGGCAGCCCGGGCAAGTACGTGTCCCTCAAGGACACCATCCGCGGCTTCCAGGCGATCGTCAACGGCGATA
The DNA here is from genome assembly GCA_022340345.1 of Gammaproteobacteria bacterium. Taxonomy (GTDB): domain Bacteria; phylum Pseudomonadota; class Gammaproteobacteria; order HyVt-429; family HyVt-429; genus JAJDOE01. The sequence goes on along the minus strand of JAJDOE010000027.1, from coordinate 3,274 downwards.
TGGACCACCTACCGGAGCAGGCCTTCTACATGGTCGGCGGCATCGACGAAGCGACCGAGAAGGCGGAGACCCTGTAAACCATGACCATGACCCTGCACGTGGACATCGTCAGCGCCGAGGAAGAGATCTTCTCCGGCACGGCGACCATGGTGTTCGCGCCGGCGGAGATGGGCGAAGTGGGAATTACGCCGCGCCACGCTCCGCTGCTGACCCGCCTGAAGGCGGGTGAGGTGCGCGTGCAGGATAGCTCCGGGGAAGAGCAATCGTTCTATGTCTCCGGCGGCCTGCTGGAGGTGCAGCCTCACGTGGTCACCGTGCTCTCGGACACCGCGATGCGTGCCGACGACCTGGATGAGGCCATGGCCCTGGAGGCCAAGGAGCGAGCGGAACGCTCGATCGCCGACCGCCAGTCCGATTTCGAGTATGCCAAGGCCCAGGCGGAACTGGCCCAGGCGGCGGCGCAACTGCGCATGCTGCAGAAGCTGCGCAAGAAAGGCCGCTAGCCGGCGATCCAGCGGTTTCCGATTGGCGCGCGGCACCTGCCTGCGAGGGTGGCAGCGCGGTTCCTTTTAGCTGGCTTTTTCCCCGCTGGTTTTCTCCGCGCCGGGCACCGGCTCCAGCTTGCGCAGGGTCTCCAGCACTTCCTGCACGTCACTGTACCAGCGTCGCAATTGCAACTGGATTTCCCGCTCCGGGAACAGGGCCTGGAGCTGTTCCAGGTTGAGGATCGCGAACAGGGTCTGTTCGCCCTCGGCGATGACCGCCAGTTTCAGCGGCAGGTAGGGAATCATCTGCGGATATTTTTCCGACAGGTGCCGCACCTCCTCCAGCTTGCCGAAGAACAGGATGCGGTAGAAGTCGGTTTTGTAGCCCATACCCCGCATGCCGCCGTCGCAACGCTGCACGTGGGCGACCTTGTATCCGTACTCCGCCAGTTCCGCGCGGGCGGCCTCCATGGCGGGCCAGAAACTCAGCTGTGAGCGCGCCATCAGCACGCCGTCCGCAGCGCCCGCCGGCGGCGTTACAACCACCGCCAGCCAAAACAGCGTGGCGATTCGCACCAGCGATTTCAAAACAGGCCCTCCTCGATTACGCGCATCTGGGTTTCCTGCATTTTATGGAACACCTCGGTAATCAGATCGTTGTTGAAGAATCGCGCCACCGCATTCATGTTCATGGCGAGCACCTTGACTTTGCCATCCGCATCCTCGACCACCGTGATGCGGCAGGGCAGCAGGATGCCGAGCCGCGGGTCCAGGCCAAGCATCCGGTACAACTCCGCGAAATTACAGAACCGCAAGGTCAGCTGGCGTTGATTCACATCGAGTTCGTCCGCCAGGCCTTTTTCCAGGTTGCGGTCCGGGAAGATCCGGAAATTGTTGCCCTGCAGGGCGGTGCGCAGACCGAATACCGTTGCGTCAAAATCGTAGGGTGATTCGGTAATCAGGGTGGCGGGCTGGGGAACGGGGTCGGCGGCCGGCGCGGCGCTGCCGCGCAGGCTGCGCATGTACGCGATCACGTCCGCGATCTGTCGCGTTGACAGGGAGCCACGAAAGGCCTGCATGGGCGTATCGGCGCGGCCGTTCTCCACGGTGTGCCGGATCAGGGCGTCGGAAGCCGAATCCAGAAAGCCCGGGTTGTTCAGTGCCGGCGGCATCACGGAAAAGGCCCGTTGCCGGGACAGGGTGACGCCGGTTCCGCTGGCGCCGGAGCCATCCGCGCCGTGGCACTTTGCGCAGTATTGCCCCCACAGCGGTTTTCCAGCGACAGGGTCACCCGCCTGGGGGAGGGCCGGCAGTCTCGGCGAGCCGCCACCGCTCCAGCTGCGGATGTGACCCACCAGCGCCTGCAGCTGTCCATCGCTCAGGGCCGGGAAGCCCGGCATGATGCGTCCCGGGCGGCCATGGCGAATGGTGCCCGCCAGGTAGGCGTCATCCACCATGTTGAGTTTCTGTGCGCTCAGGGGCAGGCCGATCCCGCCGGAGCCGCGCTCGCCGTGGCACACGGTGCAATGTTGCTGGTACAGGCGCTCCCCGTCCGGGGCAGCGAAAACGGTGCCGGAAAACAGCAACAGCAGGGCGCTGGAAAGGGAACCAATGGAACGTCGATTTTTCACGCGGGCTGGCCTCCGATGCCTGGGTGGCAGTTTAGCCGCAAAAGCAGAGTCGAATTTGATCCGGATCAAGCTCCATCGGCGGCTGCGGGCCATTTTCCGACCCTGCGTACTCCACCACCGCGAGATGCTTATAATGATCGCCGCATGGACATTTCGGCCCAAAACCGGCCCTACGCCGGAGACGAGCGCCAGCTCGCCCTGGGCGAGGTGCTCGAGGCGCTGATCCGGGACGGACACATTACCGCGGATCAGGCCCGGCCGCTGCTGTCCGCCTATTCCCACAAGCAGCCCGCCGACTACGGTTCCCATCCGCTGGAGATCGTTGCGCGACGCAAATGGCATTCGCTGGCCACGCCGGAAATGGCCCTCAGCCTGGAGCGGCTGACGCGCTGGTACGCGGAACGTAGCCAACTTCGCTATTTCCGCATCGACCCGTTGAAAGTGGATGTCAAGGCGGTTACCGGCGTGATTACCCGTCCCTACGCGGAGCGTTTCCAGATTCTACCGGTGGAGGTGGATGGCGACCGGGTGGTTGTGGCCTGTGCGGAGCCCTTCCGCCGGGACTGGGAGGCCGAGTTGTCGCGCGTGTTGCGCATCAAGATCGATCGGGTATTTGCCAACCCGGCGGACGTGCGCCGCTACCTGGCCGAATTCTACAACCTGAGCCAGGCGATTGCGGGCGCCAACCGGGTCCACGAGCTGGCGGATAAGTCCGGGGTACTCAACCTGGAAGCATTGCTGGAACTCGGACGAGCCGACCAGCTGGATGCGAACGATCACCACGTGGTGAACCTGGTGGACTGGCTGCTGCAATATGCTTTCGACCAGCGCGCCAGCGACATCCACCTGGAACCGCGCCGGGACAAGGCGCGCATCCGCTTTCGCATCGATGGGGTGTTACATACCGTCAACGAGATTCCACCGGTGGTCATGGCGGCGGTCACCAGCCGCATCAAATCCCTGGGGCGCATGGACATCGTAGAGAAGCGGCGTCCCCAGGACGGGCGCCTGAAGACCCGCGCCCCCGGAGGCAGCGAGATTGAACTGCGCCTGTCCACCATGCCCACCGCTTTTGGTGAAAAACTGGTGATGCGGGTCTTCGATCCGGAAGTCCTCAAGCGCAGTTTCGACCAGCTCGGCCTGTCCGCGGAGGATGCG
>JAJDOE010000119.1 GCA_022340345.1 Gammaproteobacteria bacterium | reverse complement strand
GCGGTGTGGTACCCGACGGCGTTGCTGCCCGGGGCCGGCGTGCGATGGTCGCCGATCAGCGAGTCGGCGGCACTGGCCACCCTGAGCGATCGCGGGACCACCGTAGCGTTGGAGTTCCGGTTCAACCGGCAGGGGGAAGTGACCGGAATCTTCAGCCCGGATCGTTTTGGTCGCTTCGATGGTGGCTACCGGAAAGTGGCCTGGGAAGGGATTTTCCGCGACTACGCAGTCCGCTCCGGGGTGCGGGTACCCGGCTACGGCGAGGTCGGCTGGTACGATACCGGCCCGTGGCATTCGGTTTGGAAAGGAACGCTGCTCGATATCCGTTTTGAATTCGAGGCCGGCGGCAGTCGGCGCGTACCTGCGCCCGTCCGGAAATCCCCGTAAGATTCGGCGTATGCCGGTCAAGGACAGCTTCGAATACGTCATCGGTCCGGGCGGCAGGGTCGGGCTGGACTGCGCCTTTTGCGTGCACTTCCGCGGCCCGCCCGGCTGGCCGGACGTGGAGCGCGCGTCCCGTTGCGGACGGCACGACGTGCCGCTGGCGATCCAGCTGGGGGAGGGCGGCTACAAGGAATACGAATGGTTCTGCCGTGATTTCTCGGACAACGGCCGCGCCGACCCGTCGGCGGTCGCGCACCTGGCGGAGATGCACGAAAGCCTGCAGCCCGGCGTCCTGTACCGCCTGTACGGGCACGATCGCTGCCTGGTGGAGCACCCGTTCGACGAACTGAACTCCGGGTGAGCGCGGGCCACCCATTTCCGGTCGCCTGGCTGGCGGACACGGCTTCCTGATGCGCCGACTTTTCCAGTTTCTGTTCCTGCTCGGTCTCGCCTACCTGGCGTGGCACGAATATGGGCAGCCGTTGCCGTCTTCCGGCGCGCCGGTTGCTGCCGATCAGGCAATTGCCACCGCCTTCGAAAACCAGGTCGGCGATCTGCAGGTCGAGGGCAGCGGGACCGTTGAACGCATCCTCGCGGACGACAATCGCGGCAGCCGCCACCAGCGATTCATCCTGCGCCTGCAGACGGGGCAGTCCATCCTGGTTGCACACAACATCGATCTGGCCCCACGGGTGGCGGGACTGCGCAAAGGGGATACGGTGAGCTTTTTCGGTGAATACGAATGGAACCCGAAGGGGGGCACCATCCACTGGACGCACCGCGACCCGCGCGGCCGGCACGTAGCGGGCTGGCTGCGGCATAATGGCAAGACGTATCAGTAAGCGAACGACCAGAGCGGAACACGATGGCAGTCCTGGAAGGAATTTACATATCGTCGGCAAGTAGTGAGCCGATGGAATCGCGCGAGTCTATCGAGGCGCTCAGGGATTGCGGACTGGAAGGAGACCGCTACACGAACCCGGCCTACCGCAAACAACCGGCTAACCAGCTAACCCTGATCGCGGCGGAAAACATCGAGGCCTTCGTGGCCGAGACGGGACTGCCGCTGGACCACCACGAACCGCGCCGCAACCTGGTGACCCGGGGCGTGGATCTCAATGCGCTGGTGGGGAAACGCTTCCGGATCGGCGGTGCGGAATTCGAGGGCCTGGAGCTATGCGAGCCTTGCGCGACCTTCGCCAAGGCGACGCACCCGCAGGTAGTGCGCTATTTCGTCCACAAGGGCGGCCTCAACGCGCGCATCGTCCAGGGTGGAAGACTTTGCGTGGGCGACTTTGTGGATACCGGCGAGTAGCCGCGGTCAGCCGGCGCGCCCACGGGGTCCGAACAGCAGCCACAACAGGATGCCGACCACCGGCACCATGATCACCAGCACCGTCCAAAGCACCTTGCTGCCATTGGAGTTCCGGCTCTGGACGATGTTGATCACCGCCCACACCACCAGCACAAGATGGATGAATCCGAGCAGCCCTCCGGTCTTGGTCATCATGCCCTGTCTCCCGTTGCCATGGGGACATGCCCCGGTTGTTCCCGTACCCGTTGCAGCCAGTCGTTGATGGCCGGGTAGCGGTCGAGTTCAAAGCCCCCTTCGTGGGCCACGTGGGTATAGGCGTACAGCGCGATATCCGCGATGCTGTAGCGGTCGCCGGCGAAATAGGACCGCCGTGCGAGTTCGCCTTCCATTACGTCCAGCGCCGCGTAGCCCCGCGGCCGGCACTCGGCGATCTTCTGCTGGTGGGATTCCGGATTGCCGAGGAAGGCGATCCAGAACCGGACCGTGGCAATGTTCGGCTCGTGGCTGTACTGCTCGAAGAACATCCACTGCAGGACACGGGCCCGCTCCAGCCGGTCCTCCGGCAGGAATGGCGTGCCTTCCGCCAGGTACCACAGAATCGCGTTGGATTCCGGGAGCGTTGTACCGGGCTCGATTTCCAGCAATGGCACTTTGCCATTGGGGTTCATGGCCAGGAAATCCGCGGTACGGCTGGCGCCGGCGCGCAGGTCCAACTCGACCCATTCGAAGTCCATGCCGAGCTGGCTCATCAGTAACTGCGGTTTGTAGCAGTTGCCGGAACCGCTCATTCCGAAAAGTTTCAAATGCCGATCTCCTCGCGGAAGAAGCGCTGCAGGCGCGGTTCCACGAACCAGACCGGCCGCAGCGGCGTTCCGCGGATAAATCCCAGGTGACCGCCGTGATTATACCGTTCCAGGTGAACCCCGGCGGGAAGCATGGCGGCATCCGGGATCGCGCTGGCGGGCACCAGCGGATCGTCCTGTGCCTGGATCAGCAGCGTGGGCACCCGCACCGCGCCCAGCCGCGTGCCGCTGCTGGACTGGTCGTAGTATTCCCGTGCGCTGGCGAAACCGTGCACCGGCCCGGTGATGCGGTCATCGAAGTCCCACACATGGCGCAGACCCGCCAGCCGCGAAGCGATCTCGGGTTGCTCCAGCGCCGCGCATTTGGCCCGGCAATTTTTCACCAGGCCGCGCAGCATGCGTCGCTCGTAGAACCGGATCCATCCGCGCTGCAGGTGCAGGGAGCCGGCGGCGAGGTCGAAGGGAACGGAAACCGTGGCGGCGGCCCGTAGCGGGGCGGATTCGCCTTGTTCCGCGAGCCAGTTCAGCAACACGTTGCCGCCCAGGGAAAATCCCAACGCACCCTGCACGGCACGGCCCTCCTGTTGCAGGTACGCGAGCACGCGTTGCAGGTCTCCGGTGTCCCCGGCGTGGTAGCTGCGCAGCAGGCGGTTGGGCTCCCCGGAGCAACCGCGGAAGTTCAGTACCGTAATGGCAAAGCCGGCGCGCTGCAGGGTTGCGGCGGCGCCGCGGACGTAGTGGGAGTCGGAACTGCCTTCCAGGCCATGCAGGATCAGCAGGCGCGGTCCGTCCGCCGGCAGGTGGTCGAGGTCCAGGAAATCACCGTCGTCCAGTTCCAGGCGCTCCCGCTGCCAGGCCGGTGTGAGGGCACGAGGAAAAACGTAGGGCCAGAGGGTCTGGCAGTGCGGAGAACGGCACCAGCCCGGCGGCCGGAAACCGGGTTCAGGCGTTGTCGCCGGGCTCGAAGGCAAGTGCCTGGCCGAAGACACCGGGGCGTATGTCGCCGTGGTCGTAAACCACCCGGCCGCCGACGATGGTGTACAGGGGCCAGCCGGTCAGCTTGCGCCCGGCGAACGGGCTCCAGCCCACGCGGCTGCGCATGTCCCGGTTGCGCACCTCGCGGTAGTTTTCCGCGTCCACCAGCACCAGGTCCGCGTCGCGGCCTTCGGCGATGTGACCCTTGTTGGGGATGCCGTAGCCGTCGGCGGGCCCGCTGCACATCCAGCGCTGCAGTTCCGCCAGCGTGCAGCGACCTTGCTGGTGGGCGGTGAAGATCAGCGGCAGCGAGGTCTGCACCCCGGGCATACCCGAGGGCGATCCCGGGTAGGGCTTCTGCTTGTCTTCCAGGCGGTGGGGCGCATGGTCGGTGGCGATGAAATCCAGCACCCCGTCGTGCAGCGCCTGCCACAGGGCGTCATTGTCCTCGGCTTCGCGAATCGGCGGATTCATCTGCACCAGCGAACCCAGCTCCGCGTAGTCCGCGGTGTTCAGCAGCAGGTGGTTGGGGATCACCTCGGCGGTTACCCAGGCGGGCTTGTCCTGGCGCAGCAGTTCGACCTCCTCTTTGGTCGACAGGTGCAGCACGTGCAGGCGCCGACGGTGTGCGATGGACAGCTCCAGCGCCAGCGCGGTGGCAAGGCGTGCGCACTCGGCGTCACGGATTTCCGAGTGCGCCGCGTAATCCGTGCGCCCGGCAAACTGCGCCTGGCGGGCGTTGATGCGGGCCTCGTCCTCGGCATGTACCGCGATCAGCCGCGAGCCGTTGGCGAAGATGCGTTCCAGGTCTTCCGGATCGGATACCAGCAGGTCGCCGGTGCTCGAGCCCATGAACACCTTGATGCCGCAGGCCGGCGCGGCATGGTTGATCTCGTCCAGGTTGTGGGGAGTGGCGCCGATAAAAAAACCGTAGTTGGCCAGGCTGCGGTCCTTCGCGCGGTGCAGTTTGTCATCCAGTGCCGCCTGGGTAGTGGTGGCCGGGCGGGTGTTGGGCATCTCCAGGAAGCTGGTGACGCCGCCGGCCACCGCCGCCAGCGAACCGCTGGCCAGGTCTTCCCGCTCCTCACCGCCGGGCTCGCGGAAATGCACCTGGGGGTCGATGACGCCGGGGAGCAGCAACTGGCCACCGGCATCCAGGGTTTCGTCCGCGGTGGCGCTGATGGCGGCATCCATGCGGGCGATGCGGCCGTCCCGGCACAACAGGTCGCCCTCGAACAGACTGCCGTCCGCGCGGGCAATGCGCGCGTTCTGTATCAGCAGGGAAGACATGCCGGGGCGCTCAGACGGTCAGGCACCGGCACAGGGAGAACTCAGGCCAGCTGCCGTTCGCGGATTTCAGCAAGGGTCTTGCAGTCGATGCACAGGCTCGCGGTGGGGCGGGCTTCCAGGCGGCCGATGCCGATCTCCTCACCGCAGTTCTCGCAGTAGCCGTAGTCGCCGCTGTCGATCTCGGCGATGGCCTCGTCGATCTTCTTGAGCAGCTTGCGCTCGCGGTCACGGCTGCGCAGCTCCAGGGACATGTCGGTTTCCTGGCTGGCGCGGTCGTTGGGATCCGGGTGGTGGACCGTCTCGTCCTGCATGTTGTGCACGGTGCGGGAGACTCCCTGCACCAGTTCGTCACGCCAGGCGTGCAGCACCGCCTTGAAGTGGGTGTGCTGCTTGGGATTCATGTATTTTTCGCCCTTCCTGGCCTTGTACGGCTTGATGCCACCGAACAGGGTCGTCGACTTGCTGGACTTCTTGGTCACTGGAGCCATAGGGAAACTGTACCTCTCCACAACCGGGAGCGGAAAAACGAAGCGCGCTTTGTACCAGTATGCTGTCGCAGGCGCAACAAGCCTCCGATCGCCGGGCCAGACCACACAAAAATCATGGAAAATAGCCTAGCTGCAATTCTCTGGGACCTGGACGGCACCCTGGCGGAGACCGAGCGCCACGGCCACCGGGTGGCCTACAACCAGGCCTTCCGGGCGCTGGGACTGGACTGGCACTGGTCTCCCGGAGAGTACGGGCGCCTGCTGGAAATAGCCGGCGGCCGGGAACGGCTGGGTCATTTCCTGCAGGGCCTCGGAGACCGCGCCCCGGACCCGGCGGACCGCGCGCAGCTCATCGAGAACATCATGCGGAACAAGGGCGCCGCGCTGGCGACCCTGGTGGCCGCCGGCGGCATCACGCCGCGGCCCGGCGTGGCGCGCCTGGTGGCGGAAGCGGCGGCGGCCGGCGTGCCGCTGGCGCTGGTCACCACCGCCGCCGGCGACAGCGCCCGGCGCCTGCTGCCGGCGCTGCTGGGCAGCGAACTGGCGGCGCGTTTTATCGTGCGGGTGACCGCCGAGGACGCGCGCAACAAAAAACCCGATCCGGAGGGCTACCGGCGCTGCCTGGCGGAGCTGGGGGTGCCGGCGGCGCGCTGCGTGGCGGTGGAGGACTCCCGGAACGGATTGCTGGCGGCCCACCGGGCCGGAATCCCGGTGCTGGTGACCCCCAGCGAGTACAACCGGAGCCAGCAATTCGACGAAGCGGCGCTGGTGGTGGACGCACTGGGCGACCCGGGCCAGCCCTGCCGGGTGTTGCAGGGCCAGCTTGCCGGGGACCGCGAAATGGTGGACCTGGCCGTCCTGAACGCACTGCTCGGTTAGGCGGCGGGAGCCAGCCAGGGATTCCCCGTTGCTTTTCGGCCGGGCAGGACCGGCCAGGCAAAAGTCCCGCTACAGGGCGACCAGCCCGGCGGCGAGTCGCGCGGTGCCGTAGGCGGCCTCCCGATCGGCGACCGGCTCCAGCGGAACCGGAAGCAGCCGCTGACGAATGGCGAACCAGGCCGGGTTAGCCGCGCCGCCACCGATGCTGAACAGCCGCCGGGGCGGCGGCGCGCCCAGTTCCACCAGCCGCCGGTAGCCGGCGGCCTCGATGCGCGCCAGGCCCTCGAGCATGCCGTGCAAGAAAAGGACCTCCGCGGCCGGGCGTGGCCGCAGGCGGGGCGCAAGCTTCGGGTCCGCCAGCGGAAAGCGTTCGCCGGCGCGGGGCAGCGGGTAGTAGTCCAGGCCGCTTTCGCGGCCGGCATCGATTCGCTCCGACAAGCTCCGCAGCCGCGCAGGATTGAAAAACTGCGCCAGTACCCCGGCCCCCGCGTTGGAGGCGCCGCTGACCAGCCAGAGGTCACCGTAGCGGTGGCTGTAGACCCCGAATTCCGGCGCCTCGATGCGGACCGGGCTGAGGATTTTCAGTACCAGGGTGGTGCCCAGAGAGCTCACGGCGTCGCCGGGCTGGCTGGCGCCGCTGGCGAGAAAGGCAGCATTGCCGTCGGTGGTGCCGGCGCACAGGCGGGTTCCCGGGGCCAGGCCGGTGGCGGCCGCCGCTTCGGCGCACAGGCTGCCGATGGGCGTCCCGGGCGCGCACAGCCGCGGCAGGGGTCCTGCCAGCGCCGTGGACACGCGCGCGGGCCATTCCAGGCGGCTTACATCGGCCCCCAGCTTGAGGGCATTGTGGTAGTCGCAATCCAGGGGTCGGCCGGCCAGCCGTGCGTTCAGCCAGCCCGCCTGGCTGAACACCAGCGCGGCGGGGTAGCGGCGGGCCAGCCACAACCAGCGACGCAGGCCATCGGGGGCGGAAGGATCGCCGGGTGGGGGCGGCTGGTGGTACATCAGCGGCGCGCCCAGCGGCCGCAGCGAAGGGTCCGCCGCCAGCACGCTACCGGAGGTCGCATCCACCGCCAGCGCGCGCAGTTGGCCGGGGTCCAGCGGCAGGGCGCGCAGGCACAGGCACAGCGCCTGCCACCAGTCCCGGGGCCGATTCGCTCCCGCCGCCGGGGCGAACGGCGTCCGGCTGCTGGCCAGCAGCCGGCCGGCCGCATCGATGGCCACCACCCGGCAGCCGCTGCTGCCCAGGTCCGCGCCCGCGAAGGCGGGCTCCATCAGCCGGCGGGTTCGCCGGGGGGCAACTCGACCGGCCTGGCGGCCCGCCAGCCGGGGGCGCGGTGCTCGACCACCACCGTGGTCCAGATGCCACCGCGCACATTGAATCGTGCGGTCAGGCGGGCAAAACGGGGTTCCAGGCCCGTCGCCAGGTCGTTCAGGATGCGGTTGGTCACGTCCTCGTGGAAGGCCCCCTCGTTACGGAACGACCAGATGTAGAGCTTGAGGGACTTCAGCTCCACGCAGCGCTGCTCCGGGATGTATTCCAGCTCCAGGGTGGCGAAATCCGGCTGCCCGGTCTTCGGGCACAGGCAGCTGAACTCGGGGATGCGGATGCGCACCACGTAGTCTCGGCCCCGGTGCGGATTATCGAAAAATTCCAGTTGTCGAGAGGGTTCTGTGGGCATGCTGGTGGGCGTGTGGTAATTTCCCCGGCCAGCGATTCTAGTCCATTTTTCCCTGCATGCGCCTCAAACGGATCAAACTGTCCGGCTTCAAGTCCTTCGTGGAGCCGATATCGGTGCCCCTGCCCGGGAACCTGGTAGGCGTGGTCGGTCCCAATGGTTGCGGCAAGTCCAACATCATCGACGCGATACGCTGGGTGATGGGCGAAAGCTCTCCGCGCAACCTGCGCGGCGACAACATGGCAGACGTGATTTTCAGCGGTTCCTCGGCGCGCAAGCCGCTGGGGCGTGCCATGGTGGAGCTCATCTTCGACAACACCGATGGCGGTGCTGGTGGTCCCTATGCGGGCTTCGCGGAGATCGCCATTCGTCGCGAGGTGTCGCGCGACGGGTTGTCGGATTATTCCATCAACAAGACCCGTTGCCGGCGCAAGGACATCACCACCTTGCTGCTGGGCACCGGTCTCGGTCCGCGAAACTACTCCATCATTGAGCAGGGGATGGTGTCGCGCATCATCGAGGGCAAGCCGGAAGACCTGCGGTTGTTTGTGGAGGAGGTGGCGGGCATCTCCAAGTACCGGGAACGACGCAAGGAAACCGAGTCCCGCATGCGGCATACCCGCGAGAACCTGGAGCGGGTCGACGACCTGCGGCGGGAGCTCGATACCCAGCTCAATCGCCTGAAGCGCCAGTCCCGCGCCGCCGAGCGATACAAGGTGCTGCGCGCGGAAGAGCATTCCTTGCGCGCGCGCTTACATGCGCTGCGTTGGCGTGACTTGAAGAAAACCATTGCCGGCCAGGAACGCACGATCGCGGAACAGGAAACCGCGCTTGAAGGTCAGCGCGCGGAGCAGACCGCTATCGATCGCAAGATCGAGGAACAACGCCAGCAGCGTACCCAGGCAAGCGACGGCTTCAACAAGGTGCAGGGCGAGTTCTATGCCCTGGGCGCGGACATCGCCGGTGTCGAGCAATCCATTGAGCACAACCGGGATACCCGCGAACGTCAGGCCCGGGAGTTGGGCAAGCTTGAGACCACGATTGAGGACCTGAGCCGGCAGGGCGAGCAGGACCGGGCCCGACAGCAACGCCTGCGGCAGGAACTTGCCGGGATCGGTCCGGCTACGGATCGCTGCCGCGCGGAATTCGAAAGCGCCCGCGCCGCGCTCAGCGGTATCGAGGAAAAGGAAGAAGATTGGCGCGAGCGCTTCGAGAGCCTGCGCGGGGAACTGGATGGCCTGGTGCGAGAACAGGAAGTGCAATCCGGTCGCGGGCAGGAAATCGGGCGTCAGGCGAAGGAGACCCGGCTGCGCATCGAAAGGCTGGAAGACGAGGCGCAGGAACTCCGGGGCGTATTGGGAGGGGCGGGCCTGAGCGAACTGGCGGCGCAGGCACAACAGAGCGATGCCGCGCGCCGCCAGGATGAAGAGGTACTGGGCGGGATCGTTTCCCGCATTCGCGAATGCCGTGAGCAGATCGAGACCGCCAACCAGGCGCTGCTGGAGATCAGCGAGAAGTACCAGCGGGCGCAGGCGCGGCAGCAATCCCTGGAAGAGCTGCAGGCGGAGATTGCCGGCCAGGGTGAGGCCGCCGAAAACTGGCTGCGCGAGCGCGGCCTGGAACAGGCGCCGATGCTGCGCGACCAGCTGGAGGTAGAGAGCGGCTGGGAACGGGCAGTGGAACGGGCGCTGGGCAATCTGCTGGCCGGGCGCTGCGTCGGGTCATTGGGCGAAAGCGAGGGTCTGGGCGAACTGGCCGGCGGCGTAAGCCTGGTGGAAGCCAGCCGCGGTGCTGCCGCCCGTGGCGGCGAGCTGCAGGCACTGGCCGGGAAACTGCGCCGGGGCGGTGATGAGTACGCGGAGTTGCTCAGCGGTACCTGGTGTACCGGGTCCCTGGCCCAGGCACTGGCGGTGCGCGAACGCCTTGCCAGTGGGGAGCGCATCGTTACCCGCGATGGCGTGCTGGTAGGCCGCCACTGGATCAGCCGTGCCGAGACCGGGGAGTCGGCCCAGGGCATGCTGGAGCGGGCCACGGAGATCCGCCAGCTGGGTGCGCGGGTGGCGGAACTTTCCGCCGCCATGCAGGGCCAGCGTCAGCTTCTGGAGGAAACCCGGCAACGACTGCTCAGCCTGGAAGACGAGCGGGATAGCCGGCAGCGACGCTTGAGTACCGTCAGCGCGGAGCACACCGAATTGCAGAACCGCCTGGGCGGTCAGCAGGCACGCCTGGAGGAATTGGAAAACCGTTTGCGCCAGGTGGATAACGAGAAAAGGGACCTGGCACGAGGCCTGGAGCAGCAGGAACAGGAGCAGGCCCAGGCCCAGGCGCGCACGCGTGAAGCAGCGAGCCAGGCCGAACAACGCGCCGCCCGCAAACAGGCGCTGGACGAAGAACGCGCGAAGTTACAGGCGCAGCTGGAAGAGGCCCGCCAGGCGGAACACGCGGCGCGGGATTCGCTGCATGAACAGGAATTGGCGCACCAGGGGCTGGCGCATGGAATCAAGGCCAGCGAGGAGGGCCTGGCTCGCATCCAGCAGCAACTGACAAGCATGGAGCAGCAGAAGCGGGAGCTGAGCCAGGCGCTGCAGGGAGGCGACGGACCGGAGCAGGAACTGAAAGAAAAGCTGGCCGGACTGCTGCGCCAGCGGATCGCGGTGGAGGAACGCCTGGCCAAGGCGCGCACCGCGGTGGAGGCAGTGGACGAGGAGATTCGCGCACACGAACAGAAGCGCAATGAACAGGAGAAGCGGGTCGAGGAGTCCCGCGTGCGTCTGGAGGAAGAGCGCGGCACCCGGCGGGAGATGCTGGTGCGCCTGGAAACCATTTCCGATCAACTCAAGGGCCTGGATACCACCGCCGAGGCGGTGCTGGCGGAACTGCCGGAGGGCACCACCGACGCGAGCCTGGTGACGGAACTGGAAGGCGTGGAACGACGAATCAGCCGCATCGGTCCGGTCAACCTGGTGGCGATCGAGGAGTTCGAGGAACAGTCCGAGCGCAAGTCGTACCTGGACGCTCAGAACGAGGACCTGGCCGGCGCCCTGACCACCCTGGAGAACGCCATCCGGCGCATTGATCGCGAGACCCGCACGCGCTTTCGCGAGACCTTCGATGCGGTCAACAAGGGCTTCCAGGAGTATTTTCCGCGCCTGTTTGGCGGCGGGCATGCCCAGTTGGCGCTCACCGAGGACGACGTACTTACCGCCGGGGTGACGGTAACCGCCCGGCCTCCGGGAAAGCGGAATACCACGATTCACCTGTTGTCCGGCGGAGAAAAGGCCCTCACCGCGGTATCGCTGTTATTCAGCTTTTTCACCCTCAACCCGGCCCCGTTCTGCCTGCTGGACGAGGTGGACGCACCATTGGATGATGCCAATGTGGCACGCTTCTGCGAAACCCTGCGGGTGCTGTCCGAGCGGTCCCAGATGATTTTCATCACGCATAACAAGATCACCATGGAAACAGCCGACCATCTTATCGGTGTGACCATGGGTGAACCCGGCGTCTCCCGGCTGGTGGCGGTTGACGTGTTGCAGGCGGTGGAGATGGCGGCGCAATAATGGAAATCAACGGTCTGCGCCTTGCACTTTTGCTGGTGGGCATCGTGGTGGTGCTGATCGTGGCTGTCGTTTCCTACGACCGGCGGCGCATCAAGACGATTCTTGGCCGCCGAACCAGGCCCCGCGCAGGCCAACCCGCACCGCGCTGGTCGGAACCGGCCCTGGCATCGCAGTCGGAGCTGGATCTCCGTTACAAACCCAAGGCGCCGCCGGACGACGACATGCCGGTACTGGTAGTGGAGCCGGTGGACGATGAGTTACCGGCTCCGGAGTTGGAGGAGTACGAGCGCGCAGCGAGCATGCCCCTGGACCTGGATTCGGGCTTGCCCGGGGGCGTGCGCGAACAACGCCCGGACCCGATGATCGATTTCGTCGCCCGGCTTCCCGGCGATACCGTCGTGTTGCGTGACGATATTCTTGGCGAATACAAACAGCATGAATACCTGCTCGACAAGCCGCACCGCATTTTCGGGCGCGATGCGGAGTCCGGCGGGTGGCGCGACCTGGAGAAGTTGGCGCCGGATACCCGCGTCAGCGAGGTGGAACTTAGCCTGCAACTGATTGATGGTGCGGGACGGGTGACCGAAAGCGACCTGAACAAACTCGCCCAGCTGGGTTTGCGCCTGGCGGACCGGATGAGTCGGCCACTGAAGTTTTCCATGACCTTCGAGGAGGCCCAGGAAAAAGCGGTGGAGATGCAGAAATTCTGCGAGGAGTATGACGTACTGGTCATCGTCAACATGGAGCCCACCCATGGTGGTGTATTCCGGGGGCGCCTGATTGAAGTGGCGGCCCGCAAGAACGGCCTGGTGTTTGGTGAAATGAATATCTTTCACCGGGGCAATCGACGCACCCGGGGCGCTCGCCAGCTGTTTTCCATGGCTAGCCTTTTCAAGCCGGGCGAATTCGACCCGTCGCGATTTGATGAGTTCACCACGGGTGGGCTGACCTTCTTCATGACCATCCCGGTCACCTATGACCCGCCGGGGGCTTTCGATGAAATGCTGGAGTGTGTACATGGCATGTGCGAAAGCCTTGATGGCAGGCTGATCGACCGGGACCGGGAGCCACTGACCGACGACGCGCTCGCGCGCATCCGGGTACAACTGCAGCGCATCACCGCCGACATGGAAAACCGCGGCGTACCGCCCGGTGGTGAGACGGCCATGCGCCTGTTCTGATCTTGGCGACGCCCGTGCAACGGCGCATCGAAGCCCTGCGCGCCGAGATCAATTCCCACGACTACCAATATTACGTTCTCGACGATCCGCAGATTCCGGACGCCGAGTACGACCGCCTGTTCCGGGAACTGCAGGAACTCGAAACCGCGCATCCGGAACTGCTAAGCCCGGATTCTCCCACCCGGCGGGTCGGTGCCCGCCCTGCAGCCGGTTTCGCCGAGGTGCATCACGGGACTCCCATGCTGTCGCTGGCCAATGCCTTCGACTATCAGGAGCTTGTGGACTTCGATCGCCGCGTGCGCGAGCTGCTGGGAATCGAGGCGGTTGCCTACGTCGCTGAACCCAAACTCGATGGCCTGGCGATCAACCTGCTGTACGAAGCCGGGCGCCTGCGGAGAGGCGCTACCCGTGGGGACGGGGAGGTCGGCGAGGACGTTAGCCACAACGTACGAACCATACGCTCGATACCCTTGACGCTGCGGGGCAGCGGCTGGCCGCGGCGGCTGGAGGTGCGCGGCGAGGTGTTGTTGTCCCACGCGGGTTTCGCCGCCCTCAACGCGGCCCAGCGGGAACGCGGGGCAAAGACCTTCGCCAATCCGCGCAACGCCGCAGCCGGTTCCCTGCGTCAGCTGGACCCGGGCATGACGGCAGAACGTCCGCTGGAGATTTTCTGCTACGGGGTTGGCCTGGTGGATGGCGGACCCATCGGCGAACGGCAGAGCGACATTTTGCGACGCCTGCGGGAATGGGGGCTGCGGGTCAACTCCCTCACGCGGGGGGTCATCGGCGCCACCGGCTGCTGGAAGTACTACCAGGAAATCCTGGCCCAGCGGGACAGCCTGCCCTATGACATCGACGGCGTGGTGTACAAAGTCGACGAGCTGGCCCTGCAGCAGCGCCTGGGTAACGTGGCACGCGCGCCTCGCTGGGCGTTGGCGCACAAGTTTCCAGCCCAGGAGGAAACTACCCGGGTGGTGGGAATCGACGTACAGGTTGGTCGCACCGGAAAACTTACCCCGGTTGCGCGGCTGGAACCGGTTTTCGTCGGTGGCGTTACCGTGACCAACGCCACGCTTCACAACGAGCAGGAGGTCCGGCGCAAGGATGTCCATGTCGGTGACCGCGTGGTCGTGCGCCGGGCCGGCGATGTGATCCCGGAGGTGGTGTCCGTGGCCAGCAAGGGCAAGCCGCGAGCGCCGGAGTTCCGCATGCCGGACCGTTGCCCGGTCTGCGATTCGCACGTGGTGCGCATCGAAGGGCAGGCGGATCATCGCTGCACCGGTGGGTTGTTCTGTCCTGCCCAGCGCCGGGAAGCGCTGTGGCACTTCGCTTCGCGCCGGGCGCTGAATATCGACGGTCTGGGTGAGCGGGTCATTGCGCAACTGGACGAACAGGGGCTGGTAGCGGACCCGGCGGACCTGTTCTCGCTCACGACCGAACAATTCGCAGCCCTGGACCGCATGGGAGAAAAGTCCGCCAGCAATCTGGTGCAGTCCCTCCAGCGGCGGCGTCAGACCACCCTCGGCCGCTTCCTGTTCGCACTCGGCATCCGCGAAGTGGGGGAAGCCACGGCAGAGACCCTGGCCAGTGAATTCGGCTCCCTGGATGCGCTGATGGCCGCGGACGTGGAGCGCCTGCAGGCGGTGCCGGATGTTGGGCCCGTGGTTGCGGAGGCGCTGCGGGCGTTCTTTGCCGAGCCGCACAACCGGGCAGTCATTCAGCGGCTACGCGAGGCCGGGGTGCACTGGCCGGCGCCTCCGCCCGCCGCCGCGCACAAACCGCTGGCGGGCAAGACCGTGGTACTCACCGGCACCCTGGCCGGCCTCACCCGCGACCAGGCCCGCGCCCGCCTCAAAGCCCTGGGGGCGAAGGTCAGTTCCAGTGTGTCCAAAAAGACCGACTGGGTGGTGGTCGGTAGCGAGCCGGGCAGCAAAGCGCAGAAGGCGCAACAGCTCGGGGTGGAGACGCTGGATGAAGCGGGATTACTGGAGTTGCTGGGCGAGGACTGACCGGATTGGCCGGCTACCCCGGGCGGGGAATCGCCAATGACCGCAAGCTGGTCATTGGGAAACCCGTTTCCGGCGGAAGGGTCTTGCCGCCACAAGCGGGCACGATCCTTCGTCGGGAATCCTTCGGCGGGCCGGGCCCGCCGAAGGATGGAAAAAATCAGAAGAAAGACAAGTTTCCCTTGGTCGTCGGGATGACGCTCCGCATCAATTCATCTGCACCTTGGCGGTCTTGCGCAACTCGCTGATCTTTTCTTCGATCCGTTCCGCCTGCACGGCCTGCAGAATCTGGTCACGCACCTTCTCGAATGGAAGCACCTTCAGATCGCGCACATCGTTGACGCGGATCACATGCCAGCCGAACTGGGTGCGCACCGGTACCTTGGTGTACTTGCCTTTGCCCAGGTTGGACATAGCGGCGAAGAATTCGGGCACGACCTGGCCTTCGCGCACCCAGCCCAGATCACCACCCT
>JAJDOE010000097.1 GCA_022340345.1 Gammaproteobacteria bacterium | reverse complement strand
CGGAGGGTCCGCCCGGGTTCCCGCTGGATCAGGTGAGCGATCGAAGCGATGCATTCATGGTGATGGAACTGGTTCGGGAGCAGCTGTTTCGCCAGTTGGGTCAGGAGTTGCCGTATGCACCCGCGGTGAAGCTGGAGTCGGTGGAGGAACGTGATGGGCGGGTGGAAATCAGCGCTGCCATCTGGGTGGAAAAAGCGAGCCAGAAAGGCATCGTGATCGGCAATGGCGGTAAACGAATCCGGGAACTGGGGACGCGCGCCCGGCAAAGCATTGAGGAGTACCTGGGAAAACGGGTGTACCTGGAACTGTGGGTGCGGGTTCGGGAAGGCTGGCGTGAACGTCCCGACGCGCTCGGCCAGCTGGGTTACGCGGAAGAAGGCTAAGCCGGTGGCACGCGCTTCGTCGACCGGCGTCATTCTGCATTCCTACAGCTACCGGGAAACCAGTCTGGTAGCGGAGGTTTTTACCCTGAGCCATGGTCGCTTGTCGGTGATCGCCAAGGGCGCCAAGCGCCCGCGCTCCGCGTTCCGCGGCATGTTGCGCCCATTCTGGCTGCTGGACCTGGCCTGGAGTGGGCGTTCTGACCTGGTTACCCTGACCCGGGCCGACCCGCTCGGCCCACGCTTCGGCGTTGAAGGCGAGGGTCTTTTGTGTGGTTTCTATGTGAACGAGCTGATCGTGCGCCTGTTGCACCGCTTTGACCCCCACGAGGCCCTGTTTCAGCGCTACGTGAACACCCTTGAGGAGCTGGCGGCCGGGCAGGCGCCCCGGGAGGCGGTGCTGCGCGGCTTCGAGAAGCACCTGCTACGAGAACTGGGATATGCCCTGGTCCTGGACCGGGATGAATCCGGGCAATCGATCCGCGCGGGAGAACACTACCGCTACCTGGCAGACCGGGGTGCGATTGCGGTGGATGCATCCGCGGCGGGTTCGATTCGTGGCGCCAGTCTTCTCGCACTGGAGCAGGAAGACTGGCAGGACCCGGCCTGCTTGCAGGAGGTCAAGTCCCTGATGCGACGCATGATTGACGTACGCCTCGAGGGCCGCCCGTTGCAGAGCCGCCGGTTGGTGCGGCAGATTCGGCAGCTGGCGTCCGGATGAGGGGTGAGCTGCAATTGGGGGTCAACATTGACCATGTAGCGACTCTGCGCCAGGCGCGGCGCACGCCGTACCCGGACCTGGTGACCGCCGCGCGGGAAGCCGAGCGTGGCGGTGCCCGTGGTATCACCGTGCATTTGCGCGAGGACCGCCGTCACATTCAGGACGCTGACCTGCCGGCGCTCCTGACGGTGGTCAACACCAAGCTCAACCTGGAAATGGCGGCCACCGCGGAAATGATCGCGATCGCAACCGCACTGGCGCCGCGGGATTGCTGCCTGGTGCCGGAGCGACGAAAAGAGCTGACCACCGAGGGGGGGTTGGACGTCGTGGGCAGGCAGCGGGAGATTGCCGCTGCCTGCCAGCAGCTGGGCTCCGTCGGTATCCGGGTTTCCCTGTTCATCGACCCGGATCCGGAGCAGGTCGCTGCCGCGGCGCGATGCGGCGCCCCGGTGGTGGAATTGCATACCGGTGCGTATGCCGAGGCACGCGGAACGGAGGCCGGGTTCGAGTTGCAGCGCATCGCTGCGGCAGCGGAGCAGGCGGCGGCCCTGGGTCTGCAGGTCAATGCCGGGCACGGCCTGCACTATGAAAACGTGCAGCCGATCGCGGTATTGCCGCAGATGGCGGAGCTGAATATCGGACATGCCATCGTTTCGCGGGCGGTTTTTAGCGGTCTGCGGGCAGCGGTGGCGGAAATGGTGGCCTGCATGGAGGCCGCGCGCGCCGGCTGAACGGCGCCGGGCTCCGGCCCGGCCCGGAGTCCTACTTCTTTGCCCCGGGCGGGCGAAAACCCTCCGGTACCTGGCCCATTTCCCCCTCGCCGAACAGGAATCCCAGCATGTGCGCCTCGATCAGTTCCAGGGACTTGGGGTCACCGCTGCTGAGCCGGTTTTCGTTGATGATCAGGGTCAGCCGCTCCAGCCACTTCTGCCACCCCTCCCGGGAGACATTCTCGTAAATCCGTTTGCCCAGATCGCCGGGATAGGGGGCGCGTTCCAGGCCTTCGGCCTCGGCTTTCAGGACCTGGCAGTAGACCATACGGCTCATTCGGGGAGGGCCTCGTTGCAAGCGATGGAAACAGCGGCGCAGTGTAAAAGATTGACCAAATTAGTCAAGTATAGTAGAACCGTTCCAGATTCCGTTATCCAGCGAGGAGCGACCCATGAGCGAAGCCTTCAGCAGCCAGATCCGTGAAGACCAGATCCGCCTGACCCCGATGGCGGCGGAGAAGATCGCCGGTTTGGTGTCCTCGGTGGAGGACGAAGATATCGAGGGGATTCGCATTTTCGTTTCCGGTGGCGGCTGCGGCGGCATGACCTACGGAATGACCTATACCGACCAGGCCCACCCGCATGACAGCGTTATGGACGGTGAGGGCTTCCGCCTGTTCGTAGACCCCGTCGCGCTGAATTACCTCGAGGGTTGCGAGATCGATTTCACCAGCCAGGGCGCCAACGCCAGTTTTGTCTTTAACAACGTATTCCAGGCGGTCGGCGGCAGCGGCGCCTGCGGCGGTTGTGGCGCCGGGGGCGGTGGCGGCGGCTGCGGCGGCTGACCCCGGGGAGAACCCGCCCCCCGAGTCGTCTTCCTGCCCGCTGCTGCTGATCGCACCAGCGGCTTCCTACCGGACCGCGGCCTATCTGGCGGCGGCCCGGGCCCTTGGCCAGTCGGTGCTACTGGCCTCCGCCGGTGAATTACCCCTGGTTCCGGCCAACGTAACCGGTGTTCGCCTGACCGGTTCGTCCCGCACGGAACTGCTCGCATGCCTGCCGTCGGGGGTCCGGATTCGCGCAGTGCTGGCCACCGATGACGAAACCGTGCCGCTGGCCAGTCGAGTGGCCGCCGCTCTGGGACTGCCACACAACCCGACCGATGCCGCGCTGGCGAGTACCCGCAAGGACATCGGGCGCGCGCGGTTAGCGGCGGCGGGAGTCCCGGTGCCGGAATTTCTCCGACTGGACCTGAACGCACCGCTGGCGGAACCGCTGGCGTCATTGTGCTACCCGGTGGTGCTCAAACCCCTGGCCCTCTCCGGAAGCCGTGGCGTAATTCGTGCGGATGACCCGCAGAGCGCGTTGCAGGCGGCACAGCGAATCGCACGTCTGCTGGTCGACGCCGGCGTATCGGGGGAGACCGGGTCCACGCTGCTGGTAGAGCGCTACGTGCCGGGTTCGGAGTTCGCTCTCGAGGGCCTGCTGGAAAGTGGTCGCTTGCGAGTGCTCGGGCTGTTCGACAAGCCGGACCCTCTTTGCGGGCCATTTTTTGCGGAGACCTTGTACGTGACACCGTCACGGTTGGCGACGGAAGAGCAGGAACAGATCCGCCGGATCGTGGAACGGGCCTGTGCCGCCTACGGTCTGCACAGCGGACCGGTGCACGCGGAAATTCGGGGCGGCTCCGGAAAATTCATCATTCTCGAGGTGGCGGCTCGCACCATTGGTGGCCTGTGTGCGCAACTGTTTGAATTGGTGGCAGGCACCACGTGGGAGGAAATGGTGATTCGCAACGCCCTTGGGGAATCGCTGGCGGAACCGTCGCAGGAACTCGCGCGGGCGGCGGATGGAGGTCCGATGTGCGCGGGAATCTACATGTTGCCGGTCCGCGAGGCCGGCATTTTGCGGCGGGTGGAAGGAGTCGGCGCTGCACGTCGGCTACCGGGGATCCTGGAGTTGATCATCTGGCTGCGGGAAGGATACGAGTTGGTGCCGTTGCCGGAGGGCGCCAGCTACCTGGGATTTATTTTTGCCCAGGGTGACACGCCTGGGCAGGTGGAACAGTTCCTGCGCGACGCTGCACGCGAACTGCGGGTGGTGGTGGCGCCGGCCTTGCCGGTGCGGGTCGGGGCGGTTGGAGACCCGAACCACCGGCAAGCCCCCGGGCGCGACCATAAAAAAAGCCCGGCGTAACGCCGGGCTAAGATTCCGGGGGTAAAAATCCGGGTCAGAAATTCAGGTTGGCTCCGACGCTGAGAAAGGAGATGTCGTTGTAGCCCTGTGCGCCGGTGTACTCGAGCTCCAGGCTGGCATTCGGGCCGAATCGCATACCCAAACCGCCGCCAAAGGAAAACTTGAGCTTGTCGTCGGCGACGGACT
>JAJDOE010000066.1 GCA_022340345.1 Gammaproteobacteria bacterium | reverse complement strand
GGCCAACGCCAGCGGCGAGTACGCCGGCGCTACCGGTGCCCTGGCCACCGCCAGCGGGTTCGGCGCGGGGGCCTTCGGCCTCCTGTCCAACGCCAGTGGCTACCAGGCCGGTGCCATGGGTGCCTACGCCACCGCCAGCGGAGCCAATTCCGGCGCCTTCGGCGCCTACGCCACCGCCAGCGGGGCCTTCTCGGGCGCCGTCGGCTACGCCGCCACCGCCAGCGGGGCCTTCTCGGGCGCCACTGGCTACCGTGCCAACGCCAGCGGGGCCCGTTCGACCGCCACCGGCTACCGTGCCAACGCCAGCGGGGACCAATCGACCGCCACCGGCGCCAATGCCAACGCCAGCGGGGAAAACTCGGGCGCCTTTGGCGACCACGCCAACGCCGGCGGGTACAACTCGGGCGCCTTCGGCCACTTCGCCTCCGCCGGCGGGAATACCGCCACTGCCATCGGCCCATTTGCCAACGCCACCGGTCAAAATTCAGGCGCCTTCGGTGCCTTCGCCAACGCCAGCGGGTACAACTCGGGCGCCTTTGGTCGCGAAGCCTACGCCAGCGGGGACAATTCCGGTGCCTTCGGTTACTCCGCGGCCGCCAATGGCTCCCACGCGGGTGCGTTTGGCTCTGGCGCGGCCGCGCGAGGTGATTTCTCCAGCGCCGTCGGCTATTCAGCCAACGCGACCGGCTCGGGGTCCAGTGCAATGGGCTACACGGCAACCGCCGGCGGCGAATATTCCTCCGCCACCGGCGCCTTTGCCAGCGCCAGCGGAGACTTCGCCGGCGCCACCGGCGCCGGCGCCTACGCCAGCGGCTTGTCCGCCGGCGCCACCGGCGCCTACGCCAACGCCAGCGGCACAGCCTCCGGCGCCACCGGTTACGCCGCCAATGCCAGCGGCGAGTACGCCGGCGCCACCGGCGCCGCCGCCAATGCCCTCGGTGACTACGCCGGCGCCACCGGTGCCCTTGCCTATGCCAGCGGCTACGGCTCCGGCGCTACCGGCTTCGCGGCCAACGCCAGCGGCGACTACGCCTACGCGGCCGGGCCGTTTGCCAGTGCCAGCGGGGAAGGCGCCAGCGTCCTGGGCTCCTTTGCCACTGCCAGCGGGGACTGGTCCAGCGCCCTGGGCAGCGCCGCCACCGCCAGCGGTGCGCAGTCGGTGGCCGCGGGTTTCGAATCCGTGGCCAGCGGCGAGTCGGCCATCGCCATCGGCAGCCAGTCGCTTGCATCCGGCAGCTCGTCCATCGCCCTGGGGGACGGGGCCAACGCCACCGGCCTCAACGACATCGCGATTGGTACCGGGGCCACCACCCTGGCGGATAACGCGGTGGCGCTGGGCGCCGGTTCGGTGGCCACGGACCCGATGACGGTGTCCGTTGGTCAGCCGGGCTTTGAGCGCCGCATCGTCAACGTGGCGCCGGGTATCGACGGCACCGACGCGGTGAACCTGAGCCAGCTCAACAGGGTAAAGAGCAAGGTCAGCGCCAATACCGCGGCGATCGCCACCAACGCGAAACGGCTGGACCAGCATGCCCAGGCGATCAACGCCAACAGCGCGGCGATCGGCAACAACCAGGCCTCCATCCAGAACCTGCACGGTCAGCTCGGCGTACTCGAGAACCGGGTTGGGGATGTAGAAAAACGCGCCTATTCCGGCGTCGCCGCGGCCACCGCCCTGGCCCATGCCATGGCGCCGTCGGCGCCGGGCAAGACCACGTTTAACTACGGCGTGGCGAGTTACTACGGCGAGGAAGCGGTGGGATTCTCTCTGGCGCATCGGCTGCAGAACAGCCAGCGCAACCACACCATCTTCGCCGGCGTGGGCGTCACCTCCGACCGGGCCGTGTACAAGCTCGGTGGCAGCGTGGAGTTCTGATCCGGGGTTGGCCCGCTAGGCCTGGCTGGCGGCCTTTTCCCTGCAGTAGGCCACCGCCGCCTCGATCGCCTCGTGGCGCGTAGCGAAACGCTGCGCGGCGGGCACCCGTTCGAGCACGCCCATGCCGTCCAGCGCGCGGCGCGCCTGTGGCGGGACTGCGGAGACCAGCACGCGGCGATCGTGCTTTTGCGAAAGCTCGATCATGTCGTCGATGGCGAGCGCCGCGCTCGGGTCCAGGTAGCCCGCGTGGGAGAAGTCGTAGATCACCACGTCCCGTTCCGCCGCGGCCTGGCTGTCGTGGCGGGCCAGGTCCCGCGCGGATGCATAGGAGAACGAACCGTGCAGCATGGTCAGCAGCACGCGGCCGCGCACCTGGCCCAGCAGCACCTTCTCCTCCGGCGTCAGCGCGTCGAGCTCCTCCTCGTTGGCGGACTGCTTGAGGCCCTTGATCTGCTCTTCGGCCAGCCAGCGTGAATTCACGAAGCCCGCCAGGATGATGCCGACTCCGACCGCGGTGATCAGGTCCACGAACACCGTCAGACCGAAGGTCACCAGCATGACCACCACCTTTTCCCGCGGCAGGCGCCGGATACGCTTCAGGTAGCGCCAGTCAATGATGTCCCAGCCGACCTTCACCAGGATGGCCGCCAGCACCGCCGTTGGCACCCGGCTCACGACTTCGCCCAGCCCCAGGGCGAGGACCAGCAGCCCCACCGCGTGGACCATGCCCGATACCGGGGTGCGGCCACCGGCGCGGATGTTGACGAGGGTGCGCATGGTCGCTCCGGCACCGGGGATTGCCCCGAACAGTCCCGCCACCAGGTTGCCGATGCCCTGGCCCACCAGTTCCTTGTCGGAATCGTGATGGGTCTTGGTGATGGAGTCCGCCACCAGCGAGGTCAGCAGGCTGTCGATGGAGCCGAGCAGGGCCAGGATGAAGGCGGGCTGCACGGTCTGGGTCAACAGGTCCACGGACAGGGTCGGCACCACCAGGGACGGCAGCCCGGACGGCACCGCACCGATCACCGGCACACCGGCCGGGACCAGCAGGGAGGCCAGGGTGCCCAGCACCAGCACGCCGAGCGGGGACGGCAGTACCGCCGCCAGCCGCCGGGGCCAGTACAGGAGCATCAGCAGTGACGCGCTCGCCAGCGCGCAGGCCGTCCAGCCGATGTCGGTGGGCGCGAGATTCCGCACCGCCCCGATGGCGCCGAGCACGCCATTGTCCGCCGCCGGCAGGCCGAGAAACGGCAGGACCTCGATGGCGATGATGATGATCCCGACCCCGGACATGAACCCTGAAATCACGGAGGCCGGCGTGTAGGTCACGTACCTTCCGACCTGCAGGGCGCCGAACAGCACCTGGAAGGCCCCGCCGAGCATGACGATGGTGAAGGCCTCGGCGAGATTGGTGGCGTGGGTGGCGACCACCGCCGCCATCACCACCGTCATGGGGCCGGTGGGTCCGGTGATCTGGGACGGCGTGCCGCCAAACAGGGCGGCGAAGAAACCGGTCGCGATGGCGCCGTACAGCCCCGCCATGGGACCGGCGCCGGAGGCCACGCCCAGGGCGAGCGCCAGCGGCAAGGCCACCACCGCGGCGGTGATGCCACCGAATAGGTCGTCCTTCAGTTGGCGCGCGCCGTAGCCGGCGCGCAGCGCGTCGACGACGCCGGGCGTGAATCTCTGGATCAGGGACATGGGCGATACATTCGAAAAGCGGGCGCATCTTCCTCCATTCGCGCCGGTCATGCCAGCCTGTTCGCTTGCCCGCATTGACGCGCAGCGGCAGGGGCAACGGCGACATCCGCGCCGACGCTTGCTTCACCGGCGGCCGCGACTGCTTCCGGATGGCGACCGACTCCGAGCAGTTTGTCCGCCGGGGCGACCCCGTTGGGGCCGCCTAGTGCCCCGCGTACAGCGCCGAAATTTCTGCGGCGAATCGCTCCAGCAGCGCCGGGCGGCGCAGCTTGAGGGTCGCGGTGAGTAATTCGTTCTCCACCGTCCAGGGATCCAGGCTGGCGTGGACCGCGCGGATCTTTGCGTAGCCGGGGAAATCTTCCAGGTGGGCTTCCAGCCGCGCCAGCAGAGCCCGGCGTACCGGCCGGGCGGAAAGCGAGTCAGGCTCGTCCGGGTCCACGCCCAGCCGCCCCGCCAGCCGTCGCCAGCGTTTCGGTTCCAATACCGTTAATACGCCCAGGTAGGGACGGCCCTCGCCGACCACCATTACCTGCTCGAACAGCGGGTCGGCGGCGATGGCGTTCTCCGCGTCCGCCGGCGGCACCTTCTCTCCGTTGGTGAGCACGATGATCTCTTTCAGCCGCCCGGTGATGTAGATCCTGCCGTCCTCGATGCGCGCCTGGTCTCCGCTGTGCAGCCAGCCGTCGCGATCGATGGTCTCGAAGGTGGCGTTGTGGTTGTTCCAGTAGCCGAGCATCACCGAAGGTCCGCGCACCAGCAGTTCCTGGTGCTCACCGATCTTCACCTCCACGTTGCACAGCGGCTGGCCCACGCTGGCCGGGTCGTTATCCTCCAGGCGGTTGACGCTGACCACCGGGCTGGTCTCCGTCAGGCCGTAGCCGTTCTGCAGCGGCAAACCCATGGCGATGAACACCTTCGCCAGCGGCAGCGGCAGCTGCGCGCCGCCGGAGATCACGCAGCGCAAGCTGCCCCCCAGCCGCGCGCGGACCTTGCGCGCCACCAGCCGGTCCAGTAACGGCCACAGCCACAACCCGCCCGGCTTCGGGCCACGTCCCTGCTGCCAGCCAAAGCGGGCCCAGCCGATCCGTACCGCGAGGGAGAACAGCCAGCGCTTGTGGGGCAGGCCGTGCTCGAGCTGCTCCTGGATGCGGGAATGGCTGCGTTCAAAAATGCGCGGCACCGAGACCAGCACGGTGGGGGACAGCGCCACCAGGTCCTCCGCCAGGTGCGAGAGGGAGCGCGCCCAGGCGACGGACGCCCCGCACATGACGGCCAGGTAGTAGCCGGCGGTTCGTTCCAGCGCATGAGAAAGGGGCAGGAAGGAAAGAAACCGGTCTTCGGGAAAGATGGTGATGTTCTGCAACCCGCCCCAGGCGTTGGCCAGCAAGTTGCGGTGGCTCAGCATCACGCCCTTGGGACGGCCTGTGGTTCCGGAGGTGTACACGATGGTGGCCAGGTCGTCCGGATTGCCGCTGCGTTGCGCGAAGTGCGCGGTGGCCGGCAGCCAGTCCGCCACGCAGCTGACCGGCAGGCCGCCGGCGGCGGTCTGAACCGGCGCAAGGGAAATGATCCGTTCCAGGTCCGGCAGGTGGTCGGCGCTGGTGAGAATCGTCCACTGCTGCTGGCCCTCGATGAGCAGCAACCGCACCTGGGCGTCTTCCAGGACGTAGAGCACGTTATCGGGACGGTCGTTGAAGTACAGCGGCACCACCACCAGCCCCAGGGACAGCGCCGCCTGGTCGAACAGCATCCACTCGCGGCGGTTGTGCATGAGGATGCCCACCCGATCACCGCTGTGCAGGGATTCCCGTTTCAGCGCGGCGCGCCAGCGGGCGACCTCGGCGGCCACCATCGCCCAGTCCAGGGTCCGCCACTGGCCGTTGTCGTCGTAGTGGTAGGCGGGTGCGCCCGGTGTACGGCGCACCCGTTCCCGCAGCAGGCCATCGAGGGTGCCGGCGAGCTCCGGCGTGATGAGGTCTGCCTGGGGTGCGGGCCTGGCGTCCATGGATCTATAGTTTGAGCGAACTCCAGCCGGGATCGGGAGCGAAGCGTTCGCCGTGGGAGGCGGCCATCCGCTCCAGCTTGTCGCGGACCGTGGCTACGCCCAGCTGGCGGATGTGGTTCATGGGCCCGCCGCGAAAGGGCGCGAAACCGGTACCAAAGACGATGCCGGCGTCGAGCAGGTCCGGGTCCGCCACCACCGATTCCCGCAGGCAGGCCACCGACTCGTTCAGCAGCCGCAGCAGCAGCCGGTCCGCCAGGTCCTTGGGCGCCGCCGCCTTGTCGCTGCCGCGAACCGGGTCGCGGCCGCGGTAGGCGTAAAAGCCCTTGCCGCTCTTGAGCCCGAGATCGCCGGCATCGACTTTGGTGCGCAGCGCGGCGGGTACTTCGCCGCCCAGCTCCGCCGCCAGGATTTCACCCACGTGCAGGCAGATATCCAGGCCCACGGTGTCGGCCAGCTGGATCGGGCCCATGGGCATACCGAAGTCGGTCGCGGCTTTATCAATGCTGCTCAGGTTCACGCCCTCGCCGGCGAGGATCGCCGCCTCCATGAGATAGGGCATCAGTACCCGGTTGACCAGGAAGCCCGGGCGGCTGTTCACCGGCAGCGGCAACCGGCCGATGCCGCGGCCGAAGGCCGCCGCATGCAGCCGCTCGCGCTCGCCACTTTGGGTGCCGGCAACGATCTCCACCAACTGCATCTTCGCCACCGGGTTGAAAAAATGCAGGCCCACCAGCCGCGAGGGTTCCTTCAGCGCCTGCGCCAGCTGTTCGATGGGAATGCTCGAGGTATTGCTCGCCAGCAGCGCGTCGCTGCGCACCCGGGGTTCGATGGCGCGGAACAGTTCCTGCTTGGCGGCCAGGTCCTCGAAGATCGCCTCGATGACCACGTCCGCGCCGGCCAGTCCGTCTCCCGTGGCGTCCGGCATCAGGCGGTCCATGGCCGCCTGCACCGCGCGCGGATCGTGCAGCTGCTTCCGGAACAGGCCATGGGCGCGCTGGAGCACCCGCGCCAGGGCCTGGGGTTGCGTGTCCTGCACGCTTACCCGCATCCCCTTGAGGGCGCACCAGGCCGCGATGTCCCCACCCATGACGCCGCCGCCGATCACGTGTACGTGTTCGAAGCGTGGCCGTGGTTCGCCCCGCGGAATTTTCCCCAGCCCCTTGAGGCGGTCCTGCAGGAAGAACACCCGCACCAGGTTCTGGGCGGTGGAACCGAGCACCTGGCGGGCAAAGGACTCCGCCTCGCGGGTCATCTGCCGCTGGGGGTCGTCGAAGTGGTCTTTCCAGAGATTGAGGATCG
Organism: Gammaproteobacteria bacterium; assembly: GCA_022340345.1. Taxonomy (GTDB): domain Bacteria; phylum Pseudomonadota; class Gammaproteobacteria; order HyVt-429; family HyVt-429; genus JAJDOE01. The sequence continues at coordinate 9,620 of JAJDOE010000066.1, read as the reverse complement.
CCCACGGCGCCGGGTAGTGACCGCGGGGCGCTTTTTTCGCCAGTTGCCGTTCCAGGTAGCGGGCGAAAATGGGACGCGCCAGGCGATGGTTGAGCCAGGCCGGCCAGCCGTGGGCGCGGGGCGCCGGCGGCGCCTTGAGCACCAGTTCCCGGGCGGCCTCCTTCAGGTGGCGACGGGGCACGCAATGGTCCGCGAGGCCGGTCCTGGCCGCCGGGCGGGCGCGCACACTGCGGCCGCTGAGCATCATGTCCATGGCGGCGGGAGCGCCCACCAGCCGGGGCAGGCGCACCGTGCCGCCAAAGCCCGGGTGTACGCCGAGTTTGACTTCCGGCAGCCCGAGCTGGGTTGCCGGGTCGTCTTCCACCACCCGGTGCCGGCAGGCGAGCGCCAGTTCCATGCCGCCGCCGAGGGCGAAACCGTGCACCACCGCCACGGTGGGAAAGGGCAGCGCCGCCAGGCGGTCGAACACCGACTGGCCGCGGCGCACCAGCACCGTGGCCTCGTCGATGTTGCTGAGGGTGGTGAACTCCTTGATGTCCGCCCCGGCGACGAAGCCGTTGCGCTTGTCGGATACCAGGATCATGCCGCGGGGAGCGAGCTGCTCGAGCTCGGCGAGGACTTCATCCAGCGCTTCCAGCACTTGCCCGGAAAGCACGTTGGTGCTGCCGCCGGCGTGGTCGAAATGCAGCCAGGCGATGTTGTCGTCGTCGGTCTCGATGCGCCAGTGGCGCAGGGCCTGCGGCGGCTTGCTGGTTTCCGTTGCCGTGTTCCCTGCCTCCGCCGCCGCACTTTTAGTGTCCGATCCCGCCGAAGGCTGTTTCTCCACGGAAGCCTTTGGTTTCCGTGGCGCCGCCTTCTTCGCGGACTTCTTCACGCCTTTGTTTTTCGCCGCCCCGGGTTTCGGAGTTTTGTTGCTGGTGTCTGCCATGTTGGTTCCTTGGTTTCGGTCCCCGCTTCGAATCAGGGCCGCTCGAGCAATACGGCGCCGCCCTGGCCACCGCCGATGCACAGGGTGGCGATTCCGCGCCGCGCATCGTTTCGCTTCAGCACGTGGGCCAGGTGAAGGATGATGCGTGCACCGGAACATCCCACCGGGTGTCCCAGGCTGATGGCGCCGCCGTCCACGTTGAGACGTTCCGGGTCCAGCGCGCCGAATGCCGCGTCCAGGCCCAGCTCGTCGCGGCAGTAGTCCGGGTCCTGCCAGGCGGCCAGGCAGGCCAGCACCTGGGCGGCGAAGGCCTCGTTGATCTCCCAGAAATCCACGTCCGCGAGCGCCAGGCCGGCACGCTGCAGCAGTGGGGTGCTGGCGTGTACCGGGCCCAGGCCCATCTGCGCCGGATCCAGTCCCGCCCACTGGGAATCCGTAATGCGTGCCAGCACCGGCAGGTCGTGGCGCTTCACCGCCTCCTCGCTGGCGAGGATCAGCCAGGCGCCGCCGTCGGTGATCTGGGCACTGTTGCCGGCGGTGACGTTGCCAAAGCCGCGGTCAAATACCGGCTTGAGCGTCGCCAGCTTGTCCGCGCCGGAATCCCGGCGCAGGCCATCGTCGTGATCGAAAAACCGCCCGTCACTGGTGTAGATGGTTTCCATCTCCTCCAGCCGGCCTTCGTCGGTCGCGCTGGCCAGGCGCTGGTGGCTGCGCACCGCGAACGCGTCCATGGCGGCGCGATCGATGTGGAAGCGGTAGGCCAGGTTCTCCGCGGTCTGGCCCATGGACAGTCCCGCCACCGGGTCGGTCAGGCCGCGCAGCAGGCCGATAACCGGGCGCAGCTGCGCCGGCCGCAACCGGCCCAGCAGCCGCAGCCGGGTGAGGAAATCCCGCGCCCCGTTCCAGGCTCCCAGCCACGCCACCATGTCCTTGCTGAACAGTACCGGCGCGTGGCTCATGGCCTCCACCCCCCCGGCCAGCACCAGTTCGCCGTTGCCGGCGGCGATATTGCGTGCCGCGGAGTCCACCGCCTGCATGCCGCTGGCGCAGTTGCGCTGCACGGTCCATGCGGGAACCGCCTTTCCGCAACCCAGGCGCAGGGCCGCGACCCGGCCGATGTTGGCCTCGTCCGGCCCGGGCATGACGCAACCGAGGATGACCTCGTCGAACGCATCCGGCGCGAAGGGCTGGCGCGCCAGCAGCGGGCGTCCGGCCGCCACCGCCAGGTCGGAGGCGCGCAGCGGTCCGGGGGCGCCGCGGGCCTTGAGGAACGGCGTGCGGCTGCCGTCCACGATGAACACGGGTCTGCCGTTTTTCATGAACTCCTGCTCTTGGGTTTCCTGGGTTTCCTGGGTGATCTGGCCCTGCGGGTTTTCGTCCTGGCCTTCGCTTTGCTCGCGGGTGCGCCGTGCCGCGGAGCGCCGAAGCAATCCACCGCGATCACCTCCCGCCGCAGCGCGCTGGCCGCTTCCACCAGCGCCACCTCGTTTGGCTCAACGATACCCGCTTTCAGCGCCGCCGCCAGGTCGGCCCCCGGATCCAGTTTTCCGGTGGTGCGCGCGTGGCGTAGCTTTTGCTCCGATGCCTCCGCCGCGATCACGGCCTCCAGGGCGCGCTCGATACGGTTGAGCGGGGCGGACTCGTCCTGCGGCAGGAAGATTCCCCGGGTGAGCCGGTCCCGCGCCGGAGAGGAGGCCAGCAGCACGGCGGCGGCGTCCCGGGCGAGCCGGTCCGGCGGCATTCGGTAGCTGCGGCCAAAGGGAAACAGCTTCAGGCGCAGGGTCCAGGCCAGGGCGCGCAGCGGAAAGTTCTGGAGCACGCCGAACAGGCTTTGCTGGATGCGGTACAGGCTGCGGTCCAGGCAGTAACGCGCCAGTGGCTGGTCCGCGCCGGGTTCCCCGTCATCGGTGAAGCGTTTGAGCACCGCGCTTGCCAGGTACAGTTCGGACAGCGCATCCGCCAGGCGGCCGCTGAGGTGCTCGCGACGCTTGAGGGCGCCGCCCAGTACCAGCATGGCGATATCCGAGACCACGGCGAAGGCGGCGCTCAGGCGGGCGAGGGCGCGGTAGTAACGCGCCAGCTTTCGACGCGGTGCCGGCGCCAGGCGCGAGCCGGTGAATCCATGCACCGCGGCACGCATGAAATTGGCCATGGTAAAGGCGACATGCCTGCCGAGCAGGCGGTCGAAGTCTCGCAGGCCCCGCCCGGCGTCCGGATCGGTGGCGGTGGCGAGTTCCTGCTGCACGAAGGGGTGGCAGCGCATCGCGCCCTGGCCGTAGGTGATCAGTCCACGGGTCAGGGCATTGGCGCCTTCCACCGTGATGCCGATGGGGATCGACTGGTAGGCATCGGCCAGCAGGTTGCGCGGGCCGAGCATGATCCCCGAGCCGCCGTGCACGTCCATCGCGGCATTAACGGTCCGGCGCATGGCCTCGGTGAGGTTGTACTTGGCGATGGCGGTGACCACCGGTGGATTGATGCCCTGGTCGAGGGCGGTGGTGGTCAGGGTACGCGCGGCATCCATCTGGTAGGTGTCCGCGGCAATGGTCGCGAGCAGGGCCTCGACGCCTTCAAAACGCCCAATGGGCAGGCCGAACTGGCGGCGGATGCGCGCGTAGCCACCGGTGCCGCGGCTCACCAGCTTGCCCGCGCCGGTGCTCAGCGCCGGCAGCGAGATGCCGCGACCGATACCGAGACGCTCCATCAGCATGGTCCAGCCCTGGCCGGCGCGTTCCGGGCCGCCGATGATCCAGTCCAGGGGGATGAACACGTCCTTGCCGAGGGTCGGTCCGTTCTGGAACGGTACCCCCAGCGGGTTGTGGCGTTCGCCGATTCGGATGCCGGGCGTACTCGTGGGGATCAGCGCACAGGTGATGCCGATGTCTTCTTTCTCCCCCAGCAGCTGTTCCGGGTCGCGCAGGCGGAACGCCAGCCCCAGCACCGTGGCTACCGGCGCCAGGGTGATGTAGCGCTTCTCCCAGTTGAGGCGGATTCCGGTGATCTCCCTGCCTTCGAACCGGCCCCGACACACGATGCCGGTGTCCGGTATCGAACTGGCGTCGGACCCGGCCTCCGGTCCGGTCAGGGCGAAGCAGGGGACTTCCTCTCCCCGCGCCAGCCGTGGCAGGTACTGCTGGCGCTGGGCGTCGGTGCCGTAGTGCAGCAGCAACTCGGCGGGCCCCAGCGAGTTGGGCACCATCACCGTGACGGCGGCGGCGACGCTGCGGCTGGAAAGTTTGAGTACCACCTGGGAATGGCCCAGCGCGGAAAAACCCAGGCCACCAAACTCTTTCGGAATGATCATGCCGAAGAAGCCTTTTTCCCGGATGAAGGCCCAGGCCGCGGGGGAAAGGTCGTTGTCCTGGTGGACCTGCCAGTCATTCACCAGGGCACACAGCTCTTCCACCGGCCCGTCGAGGAAGGCCTGCTCCTCGTCCGAGAGTTGTGGCGCCGGCAGCCCGAGCAGGTCCTCCCAGTGCGGCCGTCCGCTGAACAGCTCCGCTTCCCACCACACCCCACCGGCCTCCAGGGCCTCGCGCTCGGTGTCCGACATGGGGGGAATCGCCCGGGCGAAGGCGCGAAAGGCCGGGCCGGTGAGAAAGCGGCGGCGGAATTCGTCCAGGTTGAGCAGCGCGGCGATCGCCAGGAAAATGCCCCAGACCGCGAGCAGCCAGCCCCAGTGGGCGCCGACCAGGGTCAGCAGCAGGGCAAAAGCGAGCAGGAAGGCGTTCCATGCGGCGCGCCCGGCCTCGTGCCACGCCAGGACGATGACGCCGGTGATCCCGATTACAAAGAAAAATAGTGCGGACATACCTGCGCAGAGCCCTCGGTCGGTTACATGCGAGCGCCTGCTGGTCGTCGCCCTACTGTAACGGATGCCGACAGGGGCCGGAAGCTTCTCTCCGGTTGCAGATGGGGCCGAGACCTGTTTTATTGCGCAGCGAACGATTTCCAGCGCCCCTCGCGCCCGGCCTGCCTGACATGAGCATCTCCATCACGGTAAACGGCGAACCCCGGCAGTACCCGGAGGGGACCGTGCTGACTACGGTAATCGGCGAGCTGGTGACGCCGGGGTCGCGTTTCGCCGTGGAGATCAACCGCGAGATCGTGCCGCGCAGCCAGCACGGCGACTACCGGCTCCGGCCCGACGACCAGCTGGAGATTGTCACCGCCATCGGTGGCGGCTGAGGGCAGCCATGACCGGGGACAGCCCGCTGAAAATTGGCGAACGCCGGTTTCATTCCCGCCTGCTGGTGGGCACCGGCAAGTACCGCGACCTGGAACAGACCCGCCAGGCCATTGAGGCCAGCGGTGCGGAGATCGTTACCGTGGCCATCCGGCGTACCAATATTGGCCAGATGCCGGGCGAACCCAACCTGCTGGACGTGATCCCGCCGGACAAGTACACGCTGCTGCCCAATACCGCCGGGTGCTACAACGTGGAGGACGCGGTGCGCACCTGCCGGCTGGCCCGGGAGCTGCTGGACGGACACACCCTCGTGAAGCTCGAGGTGCTGGGCGACGAGAAGACCCTGTTCCCGGACATCCCGGCCACCCTCGCCGCGGCCGAGATCCTGGTGGGGGAGGGCTTCGAGGTCATGGTGTATACCAACGACGATCCCATCGTTGCCCGCCGGCTGGAAGAGATGGGCTGCGTGGCGGTGATGCCGCTGGCGGCGCCCATCGGCTCCGGGCTGGGTATCCGCAATCCCTACAATATCCATTTCATCGTCGAGCAGGCGAAGGTGCCGATCATCGTGGATGCCGGCGTCGGCACCGCCTCCGATGCGGCGGTGGCCATGGAACTGGGAGTGGATGGTGTTCTTATGAATACGGCCATCGCCGAGGCACGCGACCCGGTGCTCATGGCGAGCGCCATGCGCAAGGCCATCGAGGCCGGCCGCGAGGCGTTCCTCGCCGGGCGAATGCCGCGCAAGCGCTACGGCTCCGCGTCCTCGCCGGTGGGTGGGGTCATCGGAGATTGAGATGAACGATCGTCCCCCGGTGCGCAGTTTCGTGCGCCGGGAGGGGCGCATCACCCCGGCCCAGCAGCGGGCGCTGGCGGAGCTGCTGCCCCGCTACGGCATTGCCTTCGAAAACCGGTTGCTCGAGCCGCAGGCGGCCTTCGGTCGCGCCGCACCCCTGGCCATGGAGATCGGTTTTGGCAACGGCGAGGCCCTGTGCGCCATGGCAGCGGCCGATCCGCGGCACAACTATCTTGGTGTGGAGGTCTGGCGCCCCGGCGTCGGGCGACTGTTGCGTTGCCTGGCGGAGGCGGAACTCGACAACGTGCGCGTGATCACCGAGGACGCGGTGGTGGTGCTCCGCCAGGGGCTGACAAAAGACAGCCTGGATGCGCTGTATGTCTTTTTCCCCGACCCCTGGCCCAAGAAGCGCCATCACAAACGCCGCCTGGTGAACCCGGCATTTCTCGATCTGGCCGCCAGCCGCATCCGTGCCGGTGGCCGTCTGCACGTGGCCACCGACTGGCAGGATTACGCCGACGAGGTGCGCGAGCTGCTCGCGGCGCACCCCGGGTTTCGCGAGGACGTCCCGGTGTCGCCGGGGCGACCGGCCTGGCGGCCAGCCACTCGCTACGAACGCCGCGGAGAAGGACTCGGGCACGCGGTGGCGGACCTGGTCTACTTGCGTACCTGAGCGTGACGCTCGCGGCTACTCGTTATCCGTGCGCAGTTCCAGCCGCGCCAGTTTGCCGGCGGGGGTGAGGTGCATGACAAATTCGATCGGTCGACAGCAGGCCTGGCAGTCCTCAATGTAACTCTGACTGCCGGCGCTCAGGTCGAGCGCGGTCTCAAACAGCTCGCCGCAGTAAGGACAGGATACGGACACCACTTCCAGTTCGTGCATGATGAGAAGTATAGATTCCCGAGCCGGGAACCGGGATTACAATTCCCCGATGCGAGAGTCGCCTCCCTCCTGGGATGATTTTTCGGACCAGCCTCACCGTCTTCCCGGTGCCGCAAAGGGCCGCTGGCAGCCAGCGCGCCTGCGGGAGCTGGCCACCATCGGCGCCACGGTGCTGGCCCAGGCGCCCGGGCTGGCCTGGCGATATGCGCGGTTGCGGCCCGGCACACCGCGCGCGGCGCGGGAGATGCTGGGGCTGGGAATCGGACCCGGCCATCGCCGCGAGACCCTGGCGATGCTGGATGAGCTCGGTGTCCACCATGTGCTGGTACGGGTGCCGGTGGCTACGCCCCGGGAGGAGCTGCCCGCCTACCAGGCCCTGCTCGAACAACTCGGCGATCGCCGGGTGCTGGTCAACTGCCTGCAGGACCGTTCCCTGGTTCGCGAGCCCGCCGCCTGGGCCGGGGGTCTGCGACGGATCTTCGCTGCCCTGGGTCCGCGAGCCGATGCCTTCCAGATCGGTAACGCGGTCAACCGCACCAAGTGGGGTTGCCAGCACACCGGCGAATACCTGGCCCTGCTGGAGCAGGCGCAAGGCCTGCGCGAGGAATTCCCGGACCTGGTGCTGGCCGGCTCGTCGGTGATCGACTTCGAGCCCCATTACACGCTGCGAACCCTGCGCAACCGGCGCCGCTATCGTCTCGACGCGGTCAGTGCGTTGCTCTACGTGAATCGGCGCGGCGCCCCGGAAGGACGCCAGTTCGGCCACTTCGACCTGCAGCACAAGTTGCGGCTTCTCAAGGCGATTACCGCCGGCGCCAGCCGCGCCGCCGACCGGTTATGGATCACCGAATTCAACTGGCCGCTGGTGGATACCAAGCCCTGGACACCAAACTCGGGACGGCCCGAGACCAGTGTCGACGAAGCCGCACAGGCGGAATACCTGCGCCGCTACGTGCTCACCTGTTCCCGTAGCGGTTGGGTGGAGCGGGCCTACTGGTGGCAGCTGATTGCCCCCGGCTACGGGCTGGTGGATTCCCGGGACGGGTTGCGCAAACGACCGGCGTACGAGGTGTTTCGCAGCCTGTGTGCGGAGGCCGCGTAAACTGACGCAATGGAAACCCGATCCGCGCTCACCTGTCCGCACTGCGGCCATTCCGAGGACCTGGACATGCCGGAAGATGCCTGCCAGATCCTGCACCGCTGCGGTTCCTGTGGCGAGTTGCTGGAACCCCTGGCCGGTGACTGTTGCGTGTTCTGCAGCTACGGGTCGGTGCCCTGCCCGCCGGTGCAGCTTCAGCGATCCGGCAAGGATTCCTGATTCGGATTACCGTCGCTGCCGGGACGCCATGGCCCCGGATAGACGCCTATTCGATCCGCTGCACTCCGTCCGGCCCACCCAGCAACAACACGTCCGCCGGACGTCGCGCGAACAGGCCGTTGCTGACCACGCCGGCGATGTGATCCAGGGTTTCCTCGAGTTCCACCGGGTTGAGGATCTTGAAGTTGCGCACGTCCAGGATCAGGTTACCGTTATCGGTGGTAAACCCGGTACGCAGTTCCGGTATTCCGTCCAGGGCCACCAGTTCCCGGGCCACGTGGGCACGGGCCATGGGGATCACCTCCAGCGGAAGCGGGAATGTCCCCAGCACGTCCACCAGCTTGCTGTCATCGGCGATGCATACGAAACGATCACTGGCCGCGGCGACGATTTTTTCCCTGGTCAGCGCCCCGCCACCACCCTTGATCAGATGCAGGTGGCGGGTGGCTTCATCGGCTCCGTCCACGTACAGCGGCAGGCGCCCGGCCTGGTTGAGTTCCAGCACACGGATCCCGTGACCGGCGAGGCGCTCGGCGGAGGCTTCGGAACTGGCCACCGCGCCGTCGATGCGGCCTTTTATGCGGGCGAGGCCGTCGATGAAGAAATTGGCGGTGGAGCCGGTGCCGACCCCCACCACCATGCCGTTTTCGATCTCTTCCAGCGCCGCCTCGGCCACGGCCTGTTTACCTTGGTCCTGTGTCATCTGGTGTCGCCAGGCTGGTTGCGTATCCCGCCAAGATACCATGCGAGGCGATCCGGCCCGGATTTCCGGCTGCTGATTTTTTGGCAGGTCCCGTCCGCTCTGCTACCTTACGCCCGCCATGGCCCGCCAGTACATCCAGAAGATTCTCACCGCTCGCGTTTACGACGTGGCGGAGGAGACCCCGCTGGACCGCGCGATCAACCTGTCGCAGCGGCTGGGCAACCACGTCTGGCTCAAGCGCGAGGATGAGCAGCCCATCTTTTCCTTCAAGCTGCGGGGCGCCTACAACCGCATGGCGCGCCTGTCCCCGGCGGAGCTGGGCAAGGGTGTCATCACCGCTTCGGCGGGAAACCACGCCCAGGGCGTGGCGCTGGCGGCGGCGAAGCTGAAGACCAGCGCGGTAATCGTCATGCCGGACACCACGCCGCAGATCAAGGTGGACGCGGTGCGCCTGCGCGGTGCAAAGGCGGTGCTGCACGGCGAGAATTACGACGCCGCCTACGCCCACGCCCAGGTGCTGGCAAAGAAAGAGAAAAGAACCTTCATACACCCGTACGACGATCCGGACGTCATCGCCGGGCAGGGGACCATCGGTTTCGAGATCCTGAAACAGCACCCCGGGAAACTGGACGCGGTATTCGTGCCGGTGGGCGGCGGCGGGCTGATCTCCGGAGTGGCGGTGTACATCAAGACCCTGTTTCCCGATACCCGGGTGATCGGTGTGGAGCCGGACGACGCGGATGCCATGACCCGGTCTCTGGCGGCGGGGCGGCGGGTGAAGCTTCCGCACGTGGGCATCTTCG
>JAJDOE010000061.1 GCA_022340345.1 Gammaproteobacteria bacterium | reverse complement strand
CCGGTTCCGCGGCGCGCGGTGGACACCGGGTAGCGCTTCAGGACCTGCTGGTCCTGGCACAATTCGAGGCACTGCCGCCCGACATCAACGCGAATCCACAGCATTCCCGAGCCGGTCCTCGATATCCCGCAACAGGCCGTTGGCCGCGTCTTCGATCATATCCAGCACCCGCTCAAAGCCGGCCGGACCACCATAGTAGGGATCCGGAACATCCTGCTCCGACCAGTTGTGCGCATAGGAAAGAAGCAATTCGATGTGCTCCGTTCTGCCCCGCGCCAGGGAACGGAGGTCCTGCAGGTTGCTGCGGTCCATGGCGATCACATAATCGAAACGATCGAAATCATCGCGCTCGACCTGGCGACCGCGCAGTCCGCTGATGTCCACGTCGCGGCGTGCCGCCGCTTGCTGCGCGCGGTTATCCGGTGGGCTGCCCACGTGCCAGGCGCCGGTGCCGGCGGAATCGATATGGATGTGCTGATCCAGTTCGCGCTCCCGTACCAGCTTGCGGAAAATTCCCTCCGCGGTGGGAGAGCGACAGATATTGCCCAGGCAGACAAACAGTACACCGACCTTCTTAGTCACTGTTTCTCCTTGCGTCTTGTCGTAAATGGGCGCGAACCCGTTCCAGGTCGGCGGGAGTATCCACCCCGGCAGGTACCTGCTGTCGCCAGTGCAGTACCTGGATGCGCGCATCGTGGTCCAGGGCCCGCAATTGCTCCAGGCATTCCTGTTGTTCCGCGGCGCTGGGTGCCCATTCCGCGAAGCGCCGAATGAATCCCGCGCGGTACGCGTAAATTCCCAGGTGCACCTGTACCGGCCCCGGCGCACCGTCCCGGGGCCAGGGAACCGGCGCGCGGGAAAAATACAAGGCCCGGCCACTGGCGCTGCAAACCACCTTTACCCGGTCCGGATCCTCGAGCGCATCCTTGCCGGCAGCGACGCAGGCGGTGCCCATGTCCACGCCCGTCTCCGCCAGCAATCCCGCCACGCTGGCCACCAGATGCGGGTCCATGAGCGGCTCATCTCCCTGCAGATTCACGATCGCCGTATCATCGGCAACCCCGAGGCGATCCAGTGCCTCGCGAATGCGATCGGTTCCCGATGGAGGAAGATCGGAGGTCCGGCAAGCGTGACCACCGAAGGCCTGCACCGCCTGTTCGATTCGTGGGTCGTCGGTCGCCACCGTGACGCGCCGGGCGCCACTTGCCGCCGCCCGCTCGTAGACATGCTGAATCATGGTCTTGCCGCCGATATCCAGCAACGGTTTGCCCGGCAGGCGGGTGGCGCCAAAGCGAGCGGGAATGAAGACCTCGAAATCCAACGGCTCAGCGGGTCGGCGGCAGATCCTCTGCCGTGAGCTTGCGCGCCTCGTCCTCCAGCATCACCGGGATGTCGTCCTCGATGCGGTAGGCAAGCCGGTCCACGCGGCAGATCAATTCCGCTGCCTCGCGGTCGTAATGCAGGTCGCCCTTACAAACGGGGCAGACCAGAATTTCAAGCAGTTTGGAATCCAGCACCTTTGCGGCTCCGTAGGTCATTCATGTGTTGTAAGAAATCTGCATCGAACTCCGCTTCGAGCTTCGCACGCACTCGCAATGCAAAAGAGTGATCGGTAGCAAACGCTTTGCATTTTACCGCATCCTTCTCCGTCATGATTACCGGCCAGGGTTCCGCAAAACGCAGATCCGCGGAGGAATACGCGTGGTGATCCGGGAAGGCATGTTCCACTGGCTGCATGCCCAGTTCGCGCAGCGTGGCAAAGAAATGTTCAGGCCATCCGATGCCGGCCACCGCGTGCACCGGCTGACCCCGGAAGTGATCCGCCGGCAGGGTCTCGCCGCCCCCCAACGGCAGTAGCCGGTCCGCAACCAGGGCCATGGAGTACGCCCCGGGCCGGGAATGCCCGCGCGACACCACCAGGTCGGCCTGTTCCAGGCGACTGGCGGGTTCCCGCAGCGGACCGGCTGGCAACAGCCAACCGTTCCCAAAACCGCGTTGATCTACCACCACCACTTCCAGGTCCCGGCCCAGGGCCAGGTGTTGTAAGCCGTCATCCGCTACCAGCACATCTGCCTCCGCCAGCAGCGCCCGCGCCGCGGCGACCCGGTCGGGCGAAGCCACTACCGGGCATCCGCTTCGCTGGGCCAGCAGCACCGCTTCGTCACCGGCGAGGGCCGGGTCGGTATCACCCTGCACCCGCAAGGGCCAGTGGGCACTACCCCCGCCATAGCCCCGTAGTACGACGCCGGGACGCCAACCGGCACTCGCAAGCTGTTGCACGATGTGGATCACCAGTGGAGTTTTTCCGCTTCCGCCCACGGTCAGATTGCCCACCACCACCACCGGCACAGGCAACCAGACGGTTTTTCTGACGCCCGTGGCGTAGGCCTGACGACGCAGCCAGACCACGGCCCGGTAGATCAGCGACAGGGGCCACAGCAGCCAGGGAAGCGGCCCGCCGGACCACCACTGCCTCACCAGGCTCATGTGGGGCTGGTTTTCTGTCCCGCGAACTGGGTGCGGTACAGGCGCTCGTAGGCGCCGTCTTTGCGGCCGATGAGTTCCTTGTGACTTCCGCTTTCGACGATATGGCCACGGCGCAGGACCAGGATGCGGTCCGCATTCTCGATCGTGGACAGCCGGTGTGCGATGACCAGGGTCGTGCGGTGTTGCAGCAACTCGCCCAGTGCCGCCTGTACCTGCTGCTCCGAATCCGCATCCAGAGAGGAAGTAGCCTCGTCCAGCAGCAGGATCGGTGCGTCCTTGAACAGGGCCCGGGCAATGGCGATGCGCTGGCGTTGGCCACCGGAAAGGCGCGTACCGCTCTCTCCTACCGCGGTATCCAGCCCTTGTTCGAAACGATCGGTGAACTCCAGTACCCGCGCGGCCTCGGCGGCGGCATGCAAGCGCTTTTTGGGTACGCGGCCCTTGTGTCCGTAGGCGATGTTGTTGGCGATGGTGTCGTTGAACAGCACCGTGTCCTGCGTCACCAGGGCAATGCTGCGGCGCAGGCTGTCGAGGGTTGCCCCGGCGATGTCCTGACCATCGATCCGGATGCTGCCGCTCTGGGGGTTGTAAAAGCGCGCAAGCAAAGAGACCACGGTGGACTTTCCGCTTCCCGATGGCCCCACCAGGGCAACGGTCTGGCCCGCCTCGATATGAAAAGAAACCTGGTGCAACACGTTCTTGCCGTCCGGGTCATAGCGGAAGTTCACGTCCTGGTATTCGATTTCTCCGCGCACATTTTGCAATTTGCGACTGCCCGTCTCGGCTTCACCGTGCTGGTCGATGAAACCGAAAATACTTTCCGCTGCGGCAATGCCGGTCTGAATGGGTTCGTTAATGCGCGTCAGGGTTCGCGCGGGTCGCATCATCAGATTGAGAGCAGACATGAAAGCAACGAAATCGCCAACGCCCATTTCGGAACTGGCGCCGATGTAGATAATCCAGGCGAAGGCCGCCGCCGCTACCAATTCCACGATGGGCGTATTGAATGCCGCCACCGTCGCCTTTTTCATGGTTTGCTGGCGGTTGCGGTTATTGGCACGAAAGAAATTGGTGCGTTCGTAGTCTTCACCGTTGAAGATCTTGATGATGCGCTGCCCCTGGAGGGCCTCCTTGACCACGCCGAGCACACCGCTGACCGATTGCTGCACGTCCCGGCTGGTCTTTCGCAGCCGTTTGCTGACCATTTTCACCAGCGCCGCGAGTACCGGCGCAATGATCAGGAAGTTGGTAGTCAACCACCAATCAATCCAGAACATCAGGCCAAGCAGCGAAACCACCGTGGACAGATCCTTTACCAGCGTTGTAATTGCGGTCGTGGTGGCCTTTCCAAGCTGCTCAACTTCGTAAACGTAGCGGGAGACCACCCGGGAGGAATCGGTGGCATCAAAAAAGGCGTTGGGAAGCCGCAGCGTGCGCTCGAACATGTCGGAACGGATGTCAAACAACACTCGCGAGGCAACCCAGCGGATACAGTAGGTATCCATGAATCCGGCGATGCCGCGCACGAAAAACAAGCCCAGCACCGCGTAGGGAATGATGCGAATGAATTCTTCGTTCTTGTGCAGGAAACCCTGGTCGGTAATTTTACCCAGCAACCAGGCGACCACCCCGTAGGAACCCGAGTGCAGCACCATGCCAATGATGCTGATCGCGAACACCCAGCGATAGGGCCAGACGTAGCCGAGTAACCTGCGGTAGGGCCGCGACTCCGTCGGGGCCATTGTCCCGTCCGTCACGGAGATCCGCTTTCGGTCTGCGTCGCGAAGGTGATGCGCGTAAGGCCGAGGCGGCGTGAAGAATCCATCGCGCGCACGACGCTTTCGTGGGGGGTCTTGCGGTCGGCACGAATAATGACGATCAGGTCGTCGCTGTTCCCACCCATGAGTCCACGTAACGCACGTTGCAGTGTCGCCGCCTGCTGGTTTAGCAGCGGTCTCGACTTGGCCTCGTCCGGGCCCTTTACGGCATAGTCGCCGTTGGCGCTTACAAAAACCTCCAGTGCCCGGGGCTTCTCCCGGGGCTGCTCCGCGGTGGCTGCTTCGGGCAGACGGATGCGTAACTGGGACTCGCGACTGAAGGTGGTCGAGACCATGAAGAAGATCAACAGCAGGAACACCACGTCGATCAGTGGTGTCAGGTTGATCTGCAGTTCTTCCGGTTCCTCGGTGGAGAACTTCATATATTGCCGAATTCTTCCTGGATGGCGGGCCCCGTCTCGCGCTGTCCCTGGATGAACTCCACCAGGTGCAGCGACGCCTGTTCCATGTTGACCGTGAGCTCGGTGACGCGTGCACGGAAAAAACGATGGAACATGAGACTTGGGATTCCCACCGTCAGCCCCGCTGCGGTAGTAATCAGTGCCTCGGAAATGCCGCCGGCCAGCACGGTGGGGTCACCCACCCCGACGCTTGTGATCGCAGCGAAAACCTTGATCATGCCGATCACCGTACCCAGAAGGCCCAGCAACGGCGTAATCGCGGCAATCGTGCCGAGCATGTTGAGGTAGCGCCCGAGTTCATGCACGACGTGGCGGCCGGTCTCCTCGATGGACTCCTTCAATACCTCCCGGCCCTGGTCCCGGTTGGCGAGCCCGACCGCGAGAATTCGCCCCAGCGGTGAACTTTCACTCACCAGGCGGACCTTGTCCGTGGAAATTTCCCGGTGCTGCAGGACTTGCCGAACCTGCTGCAGCAGGTTCGGTGGAATGACGTACTTGCGACGCAAGGTCCACAAGCGCTCGGCCACCAGGGCCATTGCGATGACGGAGCAGGCCAGGATCGGCACCATGAGCCAGCCGCCGGATTTGACCAATTCGAACACGGCTACCCGGAAAACAAGATGTTGATGAGCGTAAACCCGAAGCGGGTGCGGGCTAATGTATCAAACGCCTCCGGGCGCTCAAAGCGGCGCATCGTGAAAATACCGCCTGGCCCGGTGCCGGAATCCGCTCACCTGCACTCCGCCGGCCCCCAGGTCCACGCGAATGGCGCCGTCCCGGGCGGTCTGGTTCAACCGTACCCCCTGCTGCCGGTAGCGGGCCACCACCCGCGGATGGGGGTGGCCGTAGCGATTCCGGTAGCCGGCGGAAATGATCGCCCGGTCCGGGATCAGGCCTCGGATCCAGGCACTGGAGGACGAGGTGCGGCTGCCGTGATGGGGTACCACCAGCACGGCAACCGGCGCCAGGCGATCACGGGCCAGCAAATCCGCCTCGCCGCCCCGCTCCAGGTCTCCGGCAATCAGCAGGCGGTTGCCGCCTGCCCCGACCAACAGCAGGCAGCTGGCGTTGTTGCCCACGGGAAATCGATCCCGCGCCGCCCGCAGCAGCTCGAAATCCACCCCGTCCCAGCGCCAGGACTCGCCGTCCCGGCAGGCCGTTCCGGCGATTTGCGCCAGGGGCTCCCCCACCACCACCCGCCTGGCCGCGAACGCGCGCAACAGGGACGGCATCCCACCGGCGTGGTCTCCGTCCGCGTGGCTGATGATCGCCAGGTCCAGCCGCCGCCAGCCCTGGCTGCGCAGGTACGGCAGCACCACTGCGGAACCGCTGTCGAAGCGCGGACCGAACGCCGCCCCGGCGTCGTACACCAGCAGGTGTTGGGCGGTTTCCACCACCACCGCCAGCCCCTGCCCCACGTCCAGCACCGTGACCCGGGCCTGACCCGCAACCGGTCGCGGGCTGGAGCCCAGTGCAAGCGGTAGCAGCAAGGCGATCCCGGCCCGGCGAAAAATCCGGGCCCTCGGTCCCAGCGCCGGGGCGCCGCCGGCCAGCAACAACCCGGTCAATGCCAGCAGCCACTGCCAGGGGGCAGCGGTACCGGGCCACCACTGGGCCGCTGGAAGCCCGGACAGCCAGTCCAGCCAGATGAATACCGCCCCCAGCAAGCCGTTGGCCCACGCCAGCACCATCGCGGCCGGAGCAGAAAGCCCCAGGGCCGCCGCCAGCACCGCCAACAGAACCGCCGGCGTAACCAGCAAACCCACCACCGGGACCGCCACCAGGTTGGCCAGCGGCGCCACCAGGCAGATACGCTGGAACCAGAACACGCTCAGGGGCATCAGCGCGACGCCAAACCATAGTTGCAGCCGGGCGAATTCCCGTAGCCCATCCCAGGCCCGTCGCCAGGGTCTGGCCGCGGGGTGCCGCGCCGGACGTATGGCCGTGAGCAGAATCGCCACCGCGCCGAACGACAGCCAGCTGCCGGCCTCCAGCGGGCTCAGCGGATCCACCAGGATCACCGCCGCCAGGGCGCGGTCCAGCACCACCCAGGCCGGTCGCGGCCGTCCGCCCAGCAGGCCGACGCTGAGCATCACCAGCGCCCGCTGGACCGGAATCCCGAAACCGGCCAGCGCCGCGTAGCCCAGAGCGCATGCGCCGGCCGCCAGCGCGGCGACCCGCGGTGCCGGAATCCACAGGCAGGCGCGGGAGCTGCGCCGCCAGGTCCACCCGGCAAGAAAGAAGCCGAATCCCGCTGCCAGTCCCACGTGGAGACCGGAAATTGCCACCAGGTGGTTGGTGCCGGTGGCGAGCAGCAAATCCCATTGCCCTACCGGGATCGCGCTCCGCTCTCCCACGGCCAGCGCCTGGACAATTCCCGAATAGCGGGCGCTGCCGGCGTGATGTTGCAACTTCTGCAACAGCCAGGCGCGCCAGCGGTCCAGTGTCCGCCCGCCGTTTAGCCGCGCGCCAACCGCCAGAACGTAGCCGCTGGCCACCACCCGGCGGGCGAACGACCAGGCCTCGAAATCAAAACCACCCGGATTGCGCAGTCCATGGGGGCGTTTCAGGCGGACCTGCAGCACCCGGCATTCGCCCGCAGCGGGCGCCGCATCGGGGCTACGGTAACTGCGAAGGCGCAGGCGACCGCGAACCGGTCCGTGGTCGACCAGGAAATCGAAACTGGTGCTGCGCTGTCCGCGCCGGGGCAGCCCCGCGACACAGCCGCGCACTTCCAGCGGCCGGCCTTCCAGTTCCGACGGCAGTCGCGCCGCCAGTACCCCTCCGGCGATCCAGGCGGCCCAGGCTCCCCCGGCCACTACCGCCAGCAGTGCCGGGCCCAGGCAGCGGAGGCGAGCACCCGCCGGCAACCGGGCGGCGACCGCCAGGGACAGCGCCAAAGCGGGCCACACGGGCCACGGCGGAAGCTGCCCGCACTGGTGTACCAGCACTGCGCCCGCGGCCATCGGCAGGCCGAGGAAATGAATTGCCCGCATCCTGCGGAATCCCACATACTTCCTTTTCGGACAGGCCAGTCTATCGCCGGATCGATGTCACCTCGCAAGCTCATTAAACGCTGGATGCCGGACACCCAGGTGATCCGTGAGCACAAACATCTGCGCGTATTCGGCGGGCGCTTGCACGATGCCAACCTCTGGCACCTGAACCGGCATTCGGTATCCGGCGCGGTTGCCGTCGGGCTGTTCGCCGCCTACGTGCCGGTGCCGTTCGAGATGGTGATTGCGGCCTTTTGCGCCATTTGTTTCCGGGTCAACCTGCCCATCGCTGTGGCACTGGTGTGGATCTCCAACCCGCTCACCTGGGTTCCCATGTACGGCCCCGCCTATCTGCTGGGCGCCTGGTTGCTGGGCACGCCCTCGGTGAGTTTCGGTGAAATGACGATTGCGGTGCTGATGGAACGCCTGGTGCCGCTGTGGGTGGGCTGTCTGCTGTTTGGCGTCGCCTTCGCGGCCTTGGGTTATCTAACTGTGCAGTTGTTCTGGCGCTGGAAGGTTGGCCGGGACTGGACCCACCGGCATGCCCAGCGCGCAAAACGCAAGGCCAAAGCGGGATCGGACGAGTCGTAGGCGCGGAGGAATTCACCGGTCAATGGCTGGCGCGATCGCCTTCGATTCGCCCCGGTGACGGAAAAAAGCTCCGCCCTGGCCCCGCGATCTATTTTCCGAGTTTCAGCTGGGCGGAAGGGGCGCGCTGGAGGACGGCCGCGGGGGCTTCGTATCGGGCGAATGTGTCGCGGAGGCTCAGTCGTATCTGTACCAATGTGTGGTACTCGTCTTCGACCTGATAAGGCTTCAGGGTCGATGTACCCGCACTGCGTATTACGCTGCGGGCATGCGCGAGCAGCGAGCTCTCGTGGTCAAGGAAAACAGCAAAACCGAGCCCGGCCATACGCTTGAACTGCTCATCTGCAGCGATCAGCCACTTTAACCCCCCCCCCCAGCGATAGTTATGGTGACCGTGCATCGCTGAAAAAATCCCCTCGGTAACGGCAAAGTTATGCGATGTTATGAACACCGCCGCCAGCTGGGGGTTGTGGGCCGCCAGCCGCTTGTCGATGTCATTGATCTTGGCGACGAGAGTGTCGTGGAGCACGCTAAAATCTCTGAGCGCAAGCAGCTGATCCCAATAATCCGCCCGGTCAATTGCTCCGAGGCGTTCGAGTTCCTGAACGGCCGCCTGCCCGGCGCGAATAGCGTCCTGTGCGAGGTCCAGCCGCGCGGAGGCAGAAGCTTGGTAGCGGGCGAGACCCATCGCAGCTCCGGCATCGTGAGCAGCGCGTTCCCGATCACCGGCTGACGCGGTGCCAATTCCGACGGCCAGCGTAAGGGCGAATACACAACAGAACCGCAGGGTGATGGACTTGATCATCGTGACGACCCCTTCTCAGCCGGATGGCTCAAAAATTCTATCATAGATATCCGAATTCGATGCTGCCACGAAAGACCGGCCAACTGGGTCTATTCCCGGTCGAAGGTGCACGAGCCGGGAAGCAACAGGCGCGCTCCACGAGCGATGCGCGGTTTGCCAGACATTGCCCGGTGCTGGCGCAAAGAATCCTCGCTCCCCTTCCGAACAGGCCGGATGAAAGGGTAGCGTTGATGGTTATTGATGGTATAGCAGTCCGACTGCAGTGTGTTGGAAACCGCGTCAGTGCAACGAGGCCGGATCCAGGCGTCCGGGTCAGCTTTCAGGAGGACAACACGTGTCGTTCCCGCCACGCGCCGTGTTGGCTCGCGCTAGGTGGCCGGGCCGTGGAGGAAGTATGGACATTTGTCCGCGGCGAGACGGTCACCCGGTGCGTAGCGAAAAAAGGAAACGACGATTTCGCGGCCGTTGAAGTAGCTGCATACCCGCGTGGTCTCGGCGCTGTTGCCGATGTCTCCATGGCCTTCCAGCACATAGCGCTGGCCCGGTCGAACCGTGACCTCGTGCACCAGGACTTGCACGTCGCTGAACCGAATGGCGAGCCAGGCCAGAAACAGAACAGCCAGCACGGTGGTAACGGAGATTTTCATTCGGAACGCGAATCGGGACCCGGGTGACGCAGCGATCAGCTGCGCAACACGCCATCCTCCAGCGTATATACCCGTTGCATGCGCGCCGCCAGCGTGGGGTCATGAGTCACTACCACGATGCTGGTAGTCAGTTCCTGGTTCAGCTCCAGCATCAATTCGTAGACACCACCGGCGGTCTTCCGATCCAGGTTGCCGGTGGGCTCATCGGCCAGCACACAGGCGGGGCGTGTCACCAGGGCGCGGGCCACCGCGGTGCGCTGGCGTTCGCCACCGGACAATTCCCCGGGACGGTGGCGAAGCCGATCCCCCAGTCCGACCCGTTCCAGCAGTTGCGCCGCCTCTTCCGCCGCCTGCGTCCGACTGCGGCCACGAATCAGCAATGGCATGCTGACGTTTTCCAGCGCGGTGAATTCCGGCAACAGGTGGTGGAATTGATAGACGAAGCCCAGTTCCCGGTTGCGTACCTGGCAACGGGTGGCCTCGCTCATGCGCGTCATGTCGCGCCCACCCACCCGCAGCGTGCCCCCATCCGGGGCATCGAGCCCGCCCAGGCAGTGCAGCAGCGTCGTCTTACCTGACCCGGACGCACCGATAATGGCTACCTGTTCCCCGCGACGCACTTCCAGGTTCACCCCGTGCAACACCTCCACACGTCCGGGCCCCTGGTCGAACACCCGGCTCAGGTTCTCGCAGCTGAGGACAATTTCGTTCATTCGTAGCGCAACACTTCGGCGGGCTGTGTGCGGGATGCATTCCATGCCGGGTACAGGGTGGCCAGCAGGCTCATCAGCAGGGATGCGGAAACGATCGTTCCGACATCCGACCAGCGCAGGTCCGATGGCAATTCGCTGATGTAGTACACGGACGGATCCAGGAACGTGGTATTGAAAAAATGCTCGATCGCGGGCACCACGGTCTCCACGTTAAGCGCCAGCAGAATTCCCAGGCCACCCCCCAGCAGGGTGCCGACGATTCCAATGATCGCGCCCTGCACCATAAAGATGCCCATGATGCGCGGGGGCGTCATTCCGAGCGTGCGCAGGATGGCGATATCCGCGCGCTTGTCGGTCACCACCATGATCAGCGTGGACACGATGTTGAACGCGGCCACGGCGATGATCAGGGTCAGAATGAGGAACATCATGGTCTTCTCGAGCTTCAGGGCCCTGAACCAGTTGGCGTTGAGCTGGGTCCAGTCGACCACCCAGAAGGTGCCGCCGAGATCGGCGGCGATGCGCCGGCTCATGGTCGGCGCCCGCAGCGGATCGGAGAGCTTGAGCCTGAGCCCGCCCACGGCGTCGGTGTAGCGGAACAGCCGGGCGGCGTCGTCCAGGTGCACGAGTGCGAGGCTGCCGTCGTACTGCCCGTGGTCCGCCTGGAAGATC
>JAJDOE010000045.1 GCA_022340345.1 Gammaproteobacteria bacterium | reverse complement strand
GTTTCGTAATCAGCAGGGCGGAGGTTCAAGTCCTCTCGCCGGCACCAATCAAATCAATTGCTAACACCAACCTCCACCGCATGAGAAAAATCCGGTGCTATGTTGGTGTTGTGTCTCGCGCTTTTTCAGACGGCTACAGTTAAAGGATTGGGAAAGCCGGCGTGAAAATGGGATGGGAAAGATCCGGTCAGATCACAATTTGCGAGTGAAAAACAAAGGGCGACCGAAGCCGCCCTTTGCCCGCGGGGCTGTCGAGCCGCCCCCGCGATCAGTAATACCCTAATACCCTGGGGTATTGTTAGTTGCTGGCCTGCATGAAGGCAAGGATGTCCCTCGTCTGTTGGCCGGTAAGTCCACCGCGCACCCGCATGTGGAAAACAACGGGTTTCCACACGTCATCCCTGAACTCCTTGGCACCGCGTGCGTTGTGACACCGCATGCAGTTGTCCGCCCAGGCCTTGGCGCCACGGCTCGGGTCACCGGCTGTCGAATCGTTTCCGGAGTAGGCAACGTTCGAAAGGCCCAGTGCACCGATGCCGATTATTGTGGCCAGCGCAGCGGTAGTGCTGAATCTGAAAAGCATTTTCGCATTCATGTTTATTGTCCCCCTTAGTAGCCGTAGGAGAGTTGGGCGAGCCAGCGATCGGGTGATTCATCATTCATCTCATAGGCGAACTTGCTGATGATATTGCTCGCGAAGAGATAATTGATCCCGAATGTCCACTGTTTTTCCGAAAACGAGGGGGTATCCAGCCTTCCGTAACGCACCACACCCTCAAAGTTGCTGGGAAGGGCCTTGTAGGCCGCCTGCGCATACCAGGCTTCCCACGTCAGCTTGTCAGGGAACATGGCGCTGCTGGCGTCCGCATCCACCTCCTGGCGGATCCATTCGGTACGCAGGTCGATGTTTTGACCACTCTGATACGAAGCATCCGCCCCGACAACATGCCAGTCCCGTTGCGGCTCACCTTCGACGAGTTCGCCTCCTTCAGAAACCGGAACCTGGCCCACGCCTCCGGAGACGCCGACCTCGAAATGCGGCACCGGCCGCACGCCAATTCGGCCACCGACGATCTTGTTGTTGCCCGGGTCCTGCGGATAGCCCTCGGATGCCATCTCCGGTTCCAGGCCATCATCTCCTTCCTCGAACCTGAGTTCAGGTCCATTGGCAAGAAACGCCGCGTAGTTCATTGAAGATGAATCACCGGTTGAGAAGCCGCCGCGCACCTCCACTCCGATATCGTTCAGGAGGGCGGCGCCGCCGTCTCCGAACCCGATCGGATGTGCGGGCAACTTGTTGATCCAGGTCGGATGCCCGTTTTGACGGAACTGCCCGATGGGGCTCAGGAACCTGCCGGCTACAATCGTGGCGTTGTCATTCAGGAAGTAGTCCAGCGCGGCATACTCCAGCACGACGTCCGCGTCCCCATCCTCATTCAGTTCCATTTCAATTTCCGATTCCATCATCAGCTTGTCGCCAAACTGGAAATGGAAGATCGGGTTGAAGGTCGCCTCAAAATGGGAATCCTCACCCTTCGGCGCGACAAACGTAGCGTCACCGTAGCCAGCCAGATGGACCACGGATTTCGCATTCTTCCATTCAGAATGCTCGTGGACCACCTTGGCAACCTCTTCCTTGGCCGCCTGTACGTCCTCCTTGGTTGCCGCCGCTTCCTTTTCTTGCTTCAAAAGGGCGCGCAGTTCCTGGACCTCTCTTTCGAGTGCCTTGAGACGCTGTTCGAGCGATGCGGTCCCGCTCGCCCATGCGGGCGCTTGAAACAGGACCAGCAGGGCGGACGTTGCGACCAAGATCTTTGGCAGCCGGCCAAACACTGTTTTCTTTTTCCGATTCATCAGTAGCTCCTAAGCTCATTTCTCACCTGTCCCGATCCTGCGCACGGATGTGCGCGAACCGGATTCGAAATTGGTGGAACCTAGGCCGCGATGGTCGGTGGGTGGAAGATTTGGCGTGAGACGTCCTGGGGCCGGAGAAAATTGTTCCGCTCAATCCAGGCATGCCGTGTGGTCGAGGGGCCGACAACCGGCCCTGCCGTTTGCAGAAACGGTGCGAAATGGCGGGAGGATTGCCTGGACGATTGGCTGGATCGGCACGTGGTGGCGCGGCGGGAACCACTCGCGTGGTGGATGCACCGGGCCCCCACGCCCTGCGGCGCACGGGCGATCCGCGCAAGCGACGTTGCTACCGGCGCGAAGGCGAACACCATCACCATGAGGGCAGTGAGAGAAATTCCTTTTAGGTGTGCCATGCCAACATTCACCAGTTTGGTCAAAATAAAGTGGCGTCCGGCCCTTGTCGTTGATGTGCATCAATTGGGTCCCTGCTTCGGCCGGCGCGTTGGAAACGATCGCATTCGGTGCGAAATCGAGGTGAGCCCGAACCGTCGGACCCGACGCGGTATTCCCGGTCGGCCGAAGCAGGATTAAGCCGGGATACGTAGAAACCATTGTGATCTGACCCCAATTTGCACGGCGAATCCGGACCCGGTGGCGGCAACGCTGGTGCCAGGCGTATGCTTTGCGGCCAGCCCGGTGGCAACGTTTTGCTCGTCGCTGGCGTTCATCCGCCTGGCCTGGTGCTCGATGTATCCAACGTCTTTATGCGTTCCGGCAGTCGCCGGGGCAGGGGGTATTCGCGCCTGTGGGTGAACGTTTCATTCCGCCGCTGATCTGCCACGACATCGTGCGCGATGGCCGCCTGCTCATCCAGCGGCAGGATGCGATCACGGAGATCGCCGAGCTCTGGCCGACTCCGCGCGCCCGCAGGATCTCGCGCGAGCGTCCGACCTGGCACCCCTGGCGACCGGCCATTCGGCTGGATTCGGACAAAAGCCCCTACGCCGAGTTTTTTCGCCCGGTACCGGCTGAGCTGCGTAGTTTTCTTGGCCGCTTCCCGACGCGCCAGTGGGAATTACTCTCGGGTGTGGGCCGAAATCAGGCGGTTTACGACCTGCTGCAGGCAAACCCGGCTCTGGGTTGGATGAGCCAGGTCCACTGGAAATTCATTCCCGGAGCGGCAGTGGACATGGAGCACAGCGTCAGACTGGCGTGCCGTCGTCACCGCGAGATTGCCGCTGATCTCGGTTTTCCGGACCGGTCGTGGTCGGCGAGGATGCTCGCCAAGGTGCCGGTGGAGAGTCTGTCGGTTCGTACTCTGGAGAATCTGCGCAGGCTGGCCGCGTCCGGGGATGGCGCAAAGTGGCTCCAGCACCTGCCAACCCTGGATCGTTCTCTGACCACGATTCTGAGCAATCATCGTCTGCTGGAAATGACCACGGGACGGCTGTTCAAGGAGCTGGCGGAGTCCGGGCAAACGTCCGCGGTGGCACGCGTTGCGCTCCAGCTTATCGAGATTGGTGACTTCCAGACCGAACTCGGTCGCTCAAGGCGGTACCAGTTTCGCAGTGTCGCGGAGGTTGCCGCCGCGTGGAAGGCTCTGAAGACCAGTCGCGAGGGGCAGTATTTTCGGACCCCTCTGGCTTCCTTGCAAAATCCCCCGGAGTCGTACCGGAAGCTCCTGCATGGCGCGGTGCTGATTCCCCTCGAGACACGCGAGGCCATTGCGCGCGAAGGTTGGGAACAACGCAATTGCATCTCGTCCTATACGGCAGCCGCAGATGCGGGAAAGGTCTACCTTTTCAAGCTGCTCCACCCCGAGCGGGCGACGGTTGCGTTGAAAATCCGGAAAGACCGGTGGTCGGTGAGCGAACTCAAGGGCCCCCGCAACAGGCCGGTCCGGCGGGACACGCGGCTGCTGGTGGATCGGGTGCTGAAAGCCGCCAACGGCGGGACCTCTCTATATGCCCAGGCAAAGTGGGACCAGTAGGCCGGTCCCGGGCGATCGAAAATTCGGGAAAGCTGCCTTTGCCTCTCAATGAGCAGGGTTGACCGGAATGAAGCCTTCCGCTGGCAGAATAGCTATACCAATCAGTTGGTTAGGTGGTTTTCCTGGCAAACTTCATAAGCTGCGGTTCGGCGGAGGTCCCGGTCCTCTTGCCGGCGCCATTCCCGGCCACAGCTTGTGGCAGCCTGGTTCGCTCTCCAACCCCCGCGATACCTGACTATATATAACCGGTGTCAAAAGCGGGCCCTAGGCCGCACCCACGTCCAGAAGGTGGCGCAGATGGTCCGGCTGCATGATGTGGAAGTGGTGCTCCACCATGCGAACCGCGCCTCGCTTGCGCAGGTGGGCCAGCGTCGTGGTGACGGTTTGGCGGCTGGCGCCGATCAGGTTGGCGATGTCCTGGTGCGTCAACCGCACGTTAACGCACAGTTCCCCTTCGCCTGGCCCGGCACAGCAGCGGATGCCGGAGGACACGGCGGCGAAACGCACCAGCAAGCGGGCGATACGGGTTTCCACGTTGTCGGAGGCCAGGCCCACCAGGACGTGACCCAATGCCCGCACCCGGGCGGACAGGATACTGATGGCCTTCATGGCCGCTTCCGGGTGCGCGCCCAAAAAGTCAGTGAAGTCGCGACGGCTGATGGAATAGACCTGCGTGGCTTCATTCGCTACGGCGCCGATCTGCCGGTCATTGCCTCTCCAGACTTCGGCCATTCCGAAGATCTCTCCGGCGAAGCCCAGCCAGAGGATGGTTTCCTTTCCGGTGGACGAAACCTGGAACAGCCGGATACAGCCGCTGGCGACGATGTAAATATCGTTGGAGCTATCACCGGCGCGGAACAAATGGTCGCGGGACTTGAGGTTGAGGCGCCGCGAGCGTTTGAGCAGATCCTGTGTCTCTTCCGTTGAGAGGCTGGACAGGAAATTCGCATGCGCGTCCGACCAGGCGTTGTCCCCGCTGTCGAAATCGACAAATGCATTTGCGTTTGGAGCGTTCATTCAGTGACCCGATTCGGTGTACCCGGTCTGGATCCGCTGGTGAAAACCAATACGCACAGCGGGGCCAGGGAGTACGGTTGCCAGAGTCCAAATATACAAGGCAGGTGGTTTGCTCCACACATTATTAGAATAGACATCTATTCGAATTCTCTTATTTTAAGCGGCCCTGCGAACATTGTCATCTGGGCGACACAGAGGGCCGCCGGCTTTCACTAGTATTGGTGAAAAGAAACAAAGAATCCGTTCCCTGGTTGCCAGGGCCGGAAATCAGAAATATCTACACCGCAGAGGAATGACGATGAAAAAGATGATCCAGTTCGGGCTCGGCCTTTTGATGGCCACGGCCATAACCAGTGTCCTCGCGGCAGACTACCCCAGCCGCCCCATAACGTTTCTCACGATGACGCAGCCTGGTGCGCAGATTGACCGCCTGACGCGTGGCCTGGCACAACGCATGAGCAAGATTCTGGGAGAGCCGATCAATGTGAAAAACGTGACCGGTTCCCATGGCACCGTGATGGCGACCGAGCTCAGCCGGGCCAAACCCGACGGGTACACCATCGGAGTGACTTCGCTGACTGCATATACCTATGCGCCGCATCACGCCAAGCTGAACTACAAGCCTGAGGATTTCGACTACCTGACCCTGGTCGCGCTGAACTCCAGCGGGTTCATTTCCAAGCCAGACAAGCCCTGGAACACGTTGAAGGAGGCTTTCGCCTGGCACAAGAAAAACAACAAGGCCATGGTCGCCATGTTTCATGGCGCCGATGATCGCGATGCAATAACGCGAATTGCGAAACAGGAAGGCGTGCCGTTGTCGCTGATTCCATCCAAAGGCGGTCCGTCCGTAATCAAGGCCGTGACCGGTGGTCACGCTGACGTCGGTTATGTCGGCGCTATCCTGTACAAGCACGTAGAAGCCGGCTCGATCAAATTGATCGCGGCGGCCCTGGGCGAGCGTCTGCCGCCCCTGCCCGACGTGCCGACCTTGCGTGAACAGGGTTACGACGAAAAGGTGGAAATGATCGTTGGCCTGGTTGCTCCGGCTGGTCTGGACAAGGATGCGAAGGCCAAGCTTCTCGCTGCTGCCGACCAGCTGGCGAAGGACGAAGAAACCCAGACGTTTATTGCGAGCAACCTGCTGATGCGGCCCGTTACGTGGGGTGAAGCACACGCCGACAAGATGGTGAAGGACCTGTACGAAACTTTCGGCAAGCAGGCGAAAATGAAGTAGGTGGTATCGCCGGACCGGAACCCCGTATCCGGTCCGGCACATCGCTCCCGGCGCAAGGCCGCGGAGGGAGGACATACGCGTGACCAGAATAAACAGGGATTCAATCGCCTACGTGGTGATAATCATTTTTTGCATCGTGATGCTCACCTGGGCAATTCCCACGTATACACCAGCCTATCCCGGTTACGGCGCATCGGCGGCACTCGTACCCAACGTCGCTATCGGCGTCATGCTGTTCATGGCGTGCCTTTCCCTTTTTTTTGTTGGCATGGCCTCGTATCTGAAAAAGCCATTGCCGGTGGAAGAACGGGAATTTCCAGAGGACCTCAACGACGGTAGCGGTTTCACGCAGCTCGGCCGTACGGACATGAAACACCTCACCGCTATCATGCTCCCGTGTGTGTTGCTGGTAGTGGCGATCGAATATATCGGCTACGCACTGGCATCTGTCGCCTTCCTGATGATCCTCCAGTACATCATCGGTTGTCGCAAGTGGATGCAATTGACGGTGGTAGCTACTGTCCTGACGGCGGTGCTTTACGTCACGATGCGCTACGGATTCGGCGTACCGGTGCCGGGTCCACAGTTTTTCTGACCACCCGACCAAGTAGCGGAACCCAAAAGCATGGAAATGATCTTTGCGGGACTGATGGACTCCATTTCTCCCGCGAGCCTGATGTTCGTGGTTGTTGGCGTGGCCATCGGTGTTTTGGTTGGGGCCATCCCCGGCATCAATGGCCCCATGGCAATCGCGCTGTTCATCCCGATTACCTATTACATGACGCCGCTAACCGCTATCGGTTTCCTGGTGGGCCTGAACAAGGGAGCGTTCTTCGGTGGCGCCGTGTCGGCGGTGCTGCTGCGTACGCCGGGTACACCGGAAGCGGCCGCGACGGCCTGGGATGGATATCCACTGACCCAACAGGGAAAAGGCGAAAAGGCGCTGCGCATGGCATTGTACAGTTCGGTGGCCGGCGACTTTCTCTCGACAATCGTGCTGGTCGTGATCGCAGCGCCGCTCGCTGCCGTAGCCCTGTTCATGGGGCCAGCAGAAATCTTCGCGCTGATTTCCGTTGCCCTGACCGTCATCGCGGGCATCGGTACGACATCCATTTCCCGCGGTCTGATCGCGGCCGGGCTTGGTATTACGGTGGGGTTGATCGGAACCGAACCGGTCACCGCGCTTCCCAGGCTCGCCTTCGATATCTACCAACTCGAAGGTGGGTTGTCCCTGATACCGGTAGCTATCGGCCTGCTGGCATTCTCGGAAATCATCATTCAAATGGAACGGTTTACCGGCAAGGGCGGCGGTGCCGAACACGCTGCCACCGTATTTTCATCAAAGCGGGAAGACCGGTTGTTGTCGCTGAAGGAATTCTTTTCCAATGCCAGAACCCTGCTGCGCGGCACCCTGATCGGAATCGGCGTTGGCGCCATGCCGGGCCTGGGAGCACCGGTGGCATCGTTCATGTCCTACGACCAGGCGATGAAACGATCAAAACAAAAGGACCAGTTTGGCAAGGGCGCGCTGGAAGGTATTGGCGCTTCCGAGTCGGCCAACAGCTCGGTGGTGGCCGCCAGTCTGATCCCGCTGTTCGTTCTGGGCATTCCCGGGAACCTCGCCGCGGCGATGTTGATGGGCGCGTTCATGATCCACGGTATGCAACCTGGGCCCTTGTTGTTCAAGGAAAACGCGCAGCTGATGTATGGCATCTACGGCAGCCTGTTACTGGCCAGCGGCTTCCTGCTGGTGGTCGGGCGTTTCGGAATGCGCTGGTTTTGCAAGGCGGTCAATATCCCGTCACTGATTCTGTACCCGATCGTGGTGTTCACCTGCATCATGGGTTCCTACCTGGGCCGGTCGTCAATGTTCGATGTGGTAGTGATGCTCGTGTTCAGCTTTGTCGGTTACTTCATGAGGAAGTTCGACTACTCCTACGTGGCCTTCCTGATCGGATTTATCCTGGCGCCGGAATGGGAGCGTGCGCTGCAACAGGTAGTGATCATTTCCCAGCACGACACCTACATGTTCTTCCAGCGTCCGGTCGCAGTAGCACTGATGGTGCTTACCTTCTTCGTGGTTGCGCGGACCTTCTGGGGCAGCATCCATGCCGGACGCAAGAAACGGGCTGCGGAGGCGGCGGTGGCGGCTGTGGGGCAACACAAAGGCGACTGAATAAGACATCGTGTTTGTCGTGTTCGCGACAGGCACGGGGATGGCCCGACGCTACACTGGGACCCGCAAGGGAACTGGCCGTAGAGAACACCAGAGAGCACCAGCAGATAAGGTTGTATTCATGAAAAAGATGACTGACGCCGAATTGAAACGGAAATTGGGCGACTCCTATACCGCTCCCACGGGTTTGTACGACAAGACCAAGGATATGCCATTTCTTGGTCGGGTCAGTTGCAACGTGGAAGAGGTGGTCGCCGGCTCATGGCAGGAAATCCTGATTGATTATGAACTCGGGCAGTCGGGCATGGCCGATGGCTCGTGGTTCAAGGCGACGTTTCGTTTTTATTCGGACTGGGAGCTTTTTCAGACCACCGACCCCAAGGCCGCCAACTATATCTCCGCCGAGTACCATGCGGGGCCAACCGTAAAGGGTCAGAGCGCGGCGTCGGTACAGAAATTGTCTGTGCGTTTTGACCAGAAAGGTCACGAGCGCCCGTTTCAGAAGGCCGTCATCGTCGACACCTTTGATGGCTACCTGAAAGCCGGAGACCATATCGTTATTCGCCTGGGCGACCGCCGCTTCGGCGGACCGGGCACGCGGGTGCAGACCTTTACGGAAGAGGATTTCAAATTTCGCTGTTACGTTGACCCGCTGGGTTCTTCGCGATTTGCAGCGGTGGAACCCGATCTTGATGTCAATATCAAGCCGGGCATTCCGGCCTTGCTGCAATGGGCGGGCTCGCGAATCGTTCGGCAGGGGGAAACCTTGCCCCTGCGCGTTCGCGCGGAAGACCAGTGGGGCAACACCTGCTGGAATCACCCGGAACGGGTGATCGTGAAAGGCGCGTTGGATGGCAAGGACTGCTATGAAAAGGAAATCACCATGCCAGCCGCGGGCTGGTGCGTGTCCTTGCTGGAAGACGTGCCGACTGACAAGGCGGGTGAGTTGGCGATTACCGCCAGCATGCCGGATCACGCCGCGATAAAAGATCAGGTTTTCTACGTGACGATCGACAAGGACCTCGAATTCCCGCGAATTTTTTATACCGACCTTCACGTTCACTCGAACGATACGATCGGCACCAACTCGACCGAATACAACCTGACCTACGGACGGGACGTGACCGGGCTCGATGTGCTGGCGTTTGCGCACAATGACTTCAATATCACCACGGACCGCTGGAACAAGACCGTCGAGTTGATTCGCCAGATCTGCAAGGACGGCGAGTTTATTGCCTATCCCGGTACCGAATGGTGTGGCAGCTCCTGTGCCGGTGGTGATCACAACGTTATTTTTCTGCATGACAAAGAGCCTGAGTTCCCCTACAGCAAGAGTGGCGAGCATGTGCGTTCGGTGGACTGGAACGAGGATTCCGGTACTACCGAAGCGGTTCCCGGGGCGTGGCCGCTGGAAGAACTCTGGGCAGCCTATGCCGATGATCCCGAGGGCCACCTGCTCATTCCCCACGTGGGCGGGCGCCGCTGCATTCTGGACTGGCATCACCCGGAGCTGGAGAAGCTGATCGAGATTGGATCCGCCTGGGGCCACTTTGGCTGGTTGTACCAGGAAGCCATGGAGCGGGGTTACAAGATCGGAGCCAGTATGGCGGGCGATGAACACCGCGGTCGTTGTGGTGGCGGCGTGCCGGGAACCGCGGTCTTTGGAACCAAGGGGGGTATTTCCGGGGTAATTTCTCCCGCGCTGACGCGCAAGGCGATTGCCGAAGCGCTCCGCGAACGTCATACCTTTGCCTCAACCGGTGAACGCACCTATGGCCTGATCACGTGTGGCGAAAACATCATGGGTGATGAGTTCGAACATAGCGGCGCTGCACAGATCAACTACCGTTTTCTCGGCGATAAAGGCTGGGACAAGTTGATCGCCTACGATCACACCGGAGAGATCTGGCGGCGAAATCTGCAGGAGGAGCTGGGTTACTCGGAGCGAAAAATCCGATTCCGCTGGGGCGGCGCACGCATCAAGGATCGGTACCGCTGGGCCGCCTGGAAAGGCAAGATCACGATCATCAATGCCGTTATCAATGAGTTCGTCGGCCTTGGTTTTGAGCACCTGGAAGAAACCTGCTGGCGTGATAGCCCAACGTCGGTTGGTTTCAAGAGCGATACCTACGGTGACGTAGATGCCATCGAACTGGATGTGTCGCATCTCGCAACGGCGCAGATCCGGATTGAAGGGACAATTGACGGATACGTTAAGGTGGGCGACCCGCTCAAAGGCAATCCGTTCGTGCATTGTCCAACATTTGTCTGGGAAACCACGGGCGCGGAATTGCTGAAAGCGGCAACGCTGAAGAAGCCATTGCCCGGTGTGGAAATGTTCCTGGCGCTGGATCGCATCAGTGACAGTGCCGCGCCGCGCGAAGTCACCGGGAATTTTGAAGTGAGTCCCTCCAACGGACCGCATGGGCATCGGCCAGTCTACATGGTTGCGCACCAGGGCGATGACGCGAAGGTGTGGACCTCAGCGCTGTTTATCGATTTCAAATAACAACAAACTGGGCGGCCTTCGCAGATTGGTGAATGGGCCGCATCCCGCGGAACCGATTCGATCAACCAGCGTCATCGGAGAAAGATTCGTGAATTCGTTGGTCGGATTTGCGAGCTGGGATGGCAGGCTCAGAAGCGGCGGGAAAGGGCAAGACGGACAAACGCGCCATCGTAGGCGCCGGATTCCTGGTACCGCTCGGAGTATCCACCCCGGACTCTGAGCAGCCAATCCTGGTAGATGCCGAAGAACCCGTCCACCACCAGGTCCTCGCCAAACTTCCAGCCCGACATTCTCTCATCCCGGTGCCAGCCAAGGCTGATGGAAGCGCTGATGCCGATGTCGTCGCTGTGTTTCCAGTACGAATAGGCTGTCATTGCATAGCGGCGATAGTTGTCCGGGTCGTAGTAGCCCTGGTCGAGGTCATGGTCGAATGCCAGCCACTCCGCCGCGATCCCGAGGTCCAGGTTGTACCGTTGCGTGCGTTTCACGGCGCGGCGCAGTGCCAGATCCGCCTGCGAGCGACCATTGCCGTCGGACAACCGCGTGCGGCGTACCATGCCATCCGCAATCCAGGCGAGATCCGGCCGCCAACGAAACGATGCCCGCTCGCCACTCTCCCGGATTTCCAGCGAAACGGTGCGCGGTGACACATCCCAGGGTTGCCTGGCTGTCTCCAGTTGCAGGTTGAGGTGGTCACCCAGATCCAGGTCAGCGATCAGGCGATGGGTGCCATGGCTGCCACCGTCCCGGATATCCCAGGTTCCCAGGCTCCCGCGTAGCTCAAATGCCGGCGAAAACCGATGCCGAAGACCGATCCACGAAAGATCGAAATGTGCCTGCTCCTGCCCGTCAATGCGTTCCAGTCCACTACCAGTCGGCGCCGACAGGCGCTGCCTCCCGGCACCGGCCATCAGCGCGGTACGCTTGCCATTGAAGGGCAGAAGGAGATCGATCTCGCTCTCGTAACGGTCGATTTCGTCGGAGTCGTTACGGTACCCGATTTGCGCGCGCAGGAAGGAACGCAGCGGCATTTCCACGAACCGGCGCACGGCTTCGTTGTCGACGCTTCCCGGTCGCAGAGATTCCAGCGTAGCCAGGCTCGCAATGGCTTCCGACGGCTGTCGATGCGCCCTCAGGGCGATGGTCCGGGTGTAGTTGATCTCGTAGTCCCGCGGTGATTCGTCGAGCAGATCCCGGTTGATGCGCATAGCCGCCGCGCCGAAATCCGCTCTGGCCAGCAGCCGGGCACGGGTCTTGAGCAGTTCGGTCGTGGTCCCGAACCGGCTTTCATATTCGGTCAGCGCATTTTCGGCGGCGATGAAGTTGCCGCGCCAGGTCTGGGTCTGCGCGTATTCCAGCCATACCTTTGGGTCGGTTGGGTCTTGTTCGAGGTAGGCCTGGTACCCCTCGACAGCGCGCTCAAGCTGGCCGGCCCAGGCAGCGATACGGGTGAGGGCAAGCTGAGCAGCGGTGTCACCGGGGACACGACGCAGCAGGTCGCCATAGAGTGTTTTCGCCAGTGGCAGCTCATCCGCCCAAACCGCCTGGCGCGCGCAGGTGCGCAGGACCTCCAGGTCGTCCGGCGCCAGACGGAGGGCCGCCCGGCAGGCCTCAAGGGCGGGCGCGGGTTGGCCCAGAACCGCGCGTGTCCGGGAAAGCCGAAACCAGTAGCCGGCGTGGTCGGGCTCAATGCGCACCGCCGCCTGCAGCGCGGTTTCGGCATCGTGTGGCCGCTTTTGGGCGCTGTGGATATCCGCGATGCGTGCCCACAGATCGGCCCGGCCGGGGTCCGCAGTAGTCGCACGCTGGTAGATCGTGATGGCATCGTCCCAGCGGTTTTCCATCTCGGCGGCAATTCCCTCCGGTGGGACCGACCGTTCCTGGGCGAACACCAGGGTTGGCGATAGGACCAGGCACAGGAGGGTTAGGCCAAGTCCGGGAACGAATCGGTTCATTTTCGCCAGTCCCGCTTGTGGGTGACCCAGAGGTCCACAGCGAACCGCGTAATAGTGACCGAGTCGAATAGCAGGCTCGCGTAGCGGATCGGCGTTGTCAGGATCCCCTTGCCCAGCATTTCCAGGCGGTGGCCGCTCGATACGGTTGCAAGGATACCCGCCGTAATAGCGGTCTCGGCGATTAGCGTAATGCCGAGGGCTTGCCACGCTCCGATGACAAGCATGATGATGAGTGTCGTCGGGAAGAATATCTTTTCCGCCAGCGAAAGCAGCAGGACCCAGGCCATGGGGCGCCCGTATTTGTAGGTGTGCTCGACACCGAAGCGCTGCCGGTATGCTTCGCGGATGCGTCGTCGGTCGCGACCAGGCTCGGCGGTTTCCGAGCCCGGCTCGTGGTGTAGGAAGTAGCGGCGCACCGCCTTCAGCGGACCGCGTACGAGTTCGTCAAAGTAGTAGCAGCTCTGCAGGAAAGCGGACGACCACAGGTAAATCTGGCTCGGAAGGTGGTCCGCTTGCGGTTCCACGGAGAGCGCCTGGATATCCATCAACTGGATATTTCGATAACCCTGTTCGAGAAACGCGAAGCCGATGAAAATGTCTTCGGAGTTCGACAGGTTGTCGCCGAGCTTTGGCTCGAATTGGTCGAACAAGTCGCGCAAGTATTTGCGTCGGTAGGCGACAGCGCAGCCGACCGGGTTGACGATGCTTCCGAAGAAGACCATCTGGCCGTTATATACGAATCGTTGCAGGAAGGTATACAGGACCTCGCGGTAGAGGTTGGTGATGCCGCGCATCAGGCGATGCCAGCTGCTACCGACGCCGCCAACCTGAATCTCCGGATGGGTCGCCAGGAAGTTGCTGACCAGCGGTTCGGCCAGTCGGGCGCGAATGTCTTTTTCCCGCATTGGCAGCACCACTCCACAGGCGCTGGCGATGCCGGCGCCCTGATAGAGTTCGCTGGCGACCCTCTCGATATAGTTATCGGATGCGAACAGGGTATCTGCATCGAGGACGACCTCGATGTCGGCGTCGTCTTCCCGCGCCTGGAACTTGATGCTGGGTGTTTTTCCGATGGATGCGGGCCGGCGGACGATTTGCAGTGTCATCCCAAGGCTGTTGGCGAATAACCTGGCGAATTCCGATGTGCGGTCGTGGCTGCCATCATCGACCAGGATGATTTTTCGTGGCTGGATGGTCTGGCGCGCAATGGAGTGCAGGCACGGGATAATGTGCCGCTCCTCGTTCAGGGCTGGAATGACAACATCGATCACCGCGTCGCGCCAGTCTTCCGCGGGTGTGGGCTCGATCCGGTCTGGCCCGTGGAGCAGCCCCACTGCGCTGAGAACCGTGGACGGGCTGAAAACGAACCAGGGAGTTGTGGCCACTAGGGGGCCTGAGCCTTTTTCAGGAAATTGTGTGTCTTATGCCCCGGCGCGGATATCCGGGTGCGGGCAATCAGATCAACAATGGTTTGCTCGAGACTCCATTTCCGGCGGAGCCCTGTGTAGCGGACCAGCTTGTCCAGGATCGGGCGGCGATAGCGGATATCTTCGAACTCCTCACCGTACGCTTCTTTGTAGGAGAAATGCTGAATAACCGACTGGCTTCCGGCAAGCTCGCGGACCAGTTCGGCGAGATCGTTGATGGATATCTCTTCATCGCTGCCCACATTCACCACGTCGCCCGCAGCCTCGGGAATACCGATAAGCCGATCCAGCGCGACTACGGTATCGCGTACGTCGCAGAAACTGCGCGTCTGGTCTCCGTCTCCGAAAACCGCGATGGGCGCGCCGCTGATCGCCTGATCGATGAATCGCGGGAGCACCATCCCGTAGCGGCCGACCTGGCGCGGGCCAACGGTGTTGAACAGGCGGACAACCTTGATATCCAGGTTCCGGCCGCGGTGATAGGCGAATCCGAGGTACTCGTCCGCGAGTTTTGTCAGCGCGTAGGACCAGCGCAGGCGCCCTCCCGACGCAAAAACCACGTTGGCGCTTTCGTCGTAGGGAGACGGAGAAAAGCCATAGACTTCGGAACTGGAAGCGAGCAACACCGACGGACTCCAAAGGGCTTTTTCCGCCTCCCGCAGCACGCGCTCGGTGCCTGCCATGTTGGTGCTCATCACGCGAACCGGGTCTTCGAGTACCCGCTCGACACCGACGACGGCGGCGAGGTGATAGACGCGATCGGCCCACTTGACCGCGCCATCGAGTCCATCCCACGTGAGTATATCTGCCTCGCAGAAATTGAAATCGGGATTGGTGCGAAATTCGACCAGGTTGTGCAGCGTCCCGGTGCTGAGGTTATCCACCGCCATCACCTGGTCCCCGAGAGTCAGATGGTGATCGACCAGGTGAGACCCGATGAACCCGGCGCCTCCGGTGATTAGAATATGCATTTGAATTCCCTGAACCCGCGGGCCATGGGGACGGTGAAGTGCCCGTCCGCGATTGGGATGCGGTCACGAACGACGCGCGGAATACCCAATGCGCATCCTACGCTCTTTCCACGCAGCCATCAGGAAGTCGATCTGGACCAAAATCAGCGTGGGATAACCCGCATTTCGGTTCCGCCTGGAGGCGATTCCTCTTGGGTTGTTGGCCCCGGGAAAAATTGGGTCAGATCACAATCTGCCAGTTAGCGGACCCTACCAAGTGAAGTGAAGGTCACCGTTGTGAGCCGTGTAGGTACTCCTTTGGGCGAGGGCTTCCGGCGTTTCAGGCCTGTTGTTGACAGGAAGACCGGCTCAGTCCGGAGCACCCATCGGTCCGGGCCGGTGCAGCCAGTCTTCGCCGAGGCAGTCCGTCAGGTCCCGATGGTGGGAGGAAATTGCGTCGGGCCAATTGCAACGCGAAAAGTGTGGAAATTGCCATACTGCGGACGATGCGATTTGAATTGAAATATCCCGCGCGGAGGTCTGGCAGGAGCGACGCAAGGGCAGGGTGAGCGGATTCGGAACCGGCGTCGCCAAGGAATTTCAGGCTCGGCCGATCCGGCCAGGGACTGCCCAGCGTCTATACTTTGACGCCAATGGCACGGAAAAACTCCCGGCGTGAGCCCTGACTGGCGCCATCTCACGGTCGCCAGTGTCCCGCCGGTAGCGATAGTCGCCACCGCGCTGGCGCTGGCCCATGGCTCGGCGTCGCTGCCAGCAGTGGCCGGACTGTTTCCGCTGGTCTGCCACGTGGTCCTGGTGGCCGGGATCATGCTCAGCCTGATCTTCCGCCGCGGTCGCGAATTTTCCAACCTGCTGGTGATCCTGTTGGCCTATGAGGGCCTTCGCCTGTATGTCTGGCAGCCCGGGGCGGTGGTGGAGCGCGCCGACCTGTACGCATGGATCGCGTTGCTGGCACCCGCCAATGTGATGCTGAACGAAGCGCTGCTGGAGCGTGGCCTGCTCAACCGGCACGGTCTCCGGCGGGCGGCGCTGTTGCTGCTGCAGTTGGGGCTGGTCGCATGGCTGGTGAGTGCCCCGCCAGTTGCCCTCACGCCATGGCTCTACTACGCATTTTATTCATTCGGGTTCCTTGGCCATACGAGCCTGCCCCAGCCCGCATTGGTGATGACCCTGGTGTGCCTGGCGAGTCTCGTCATCTTCCACTTTGCCTTCCCTTCGTTATTGCAGGGGGCGGCGCTGGCAGCGACCCTGTCGCTGATCCTGGCGTTGCATTATGCGAGCCAGCCGCTGCTTTCCAGCAGTTTCTTTCTGCTTGCCGCCAGCGCGATCGGCGTGGCCCTCATTGCGCACAGCTATATTCTCGCCTACACCGACGAGCTCACCGGTCTGCCATCCCGGCGTGCCATGCGCCAGGAGTTTATGAGCCTGGGCAGCCAGTACAGCATCGCCCTGCTGGATATCGATCGCTTCAAGAAGCTCAATGACAGTTTCGGCCACGATGTAGGTGACCAGGTGCTGCGCCTTCTGAGCGTACACCTGCGTCGTGTTAGCGGCGGAAAGGCATATCGCTACGGGGGCGAGGAATTCGCCATTGTGTTTCCCGGCAAGGACCGCAAGTTCGCGGTAACCGAGGCGGAAGTATTGCGAGAGCAGATCGGAAAGGCCGAATTCCGGCTGCGTGGAAAAGATCGTCCGAAGGAGAAGCCGGCACCTGGAACGAAACGTTCCCCGGCGCGCGGTCTGGACATTACCGTCAGCATCGGTGTGGCCGAACGCAGCGAGCGTCAGCATACACCGCAGGACGTGCTGCGCGCCGCGGACCGGGCGCTGTATCGGGCCAAGGCCAAGGGCCGCAACCGGGTTGTGGTCTAATCACACTGGCGGTACCGATGACTATGGATCTCGACAACAGCTACGCGAAACTGCCCGAAGGCTTCCATGCCCGGGTCGAGCCCGCCACTTCCGCGGCACCGTCGCTTCTGGCGTGGAACACCGATCTCGCGGTGGAACTGGGTCTCGACTCACTGGCCGGGGACGAGGTGGAGCTTGCGCGAATTTTCAGCGGTGCTTCCCGGCCCGCGGGTATCCGGCCCATTGCCCTTGCCTACGCGGGCCACCAGTTTGGCCATTTTGTTCCGCAACTGGGTGACGGTCGGGCGGCCCTGTTGGGCGAAGTCGTTACCGACGCCGGTCGCCGTTTCGACATTCAACTGAAAGGCTCTGGCCGAACGCCGTACTCTCGCGGGGGCGACGGCAAGTCGTGGTTGGGTCCGGTGCTTCGGGAATATATCCTCAGCGAGGCGATGCATCATCTTGGCATTCCGACCACCCGTGCGCTGGCGGCCGTCGCGACCGGCGAGTCGGTATTCCGGGAAACCGCACTGCCCGGCGCGGTTTTCACGCGGGTTGCTTCGAGTCACTTGCGTGTCGGTACATTTGAGTATTTTGCCGCTCGGGGAAACACCGATGCTCTCCGGACGCTGACCGACTATGCGATCGCCCGCCATTACCCCGAGGCGCGCAGCGAGGCGCAGCCAACGGTTGCGTTTTTTCGTCGCGTGGCCGAACGCCAGGCGGAACTGGTTGCGGGCTGGATGGCAGTCGGATTCATTCATGGCGTCATGAACACCGACAACACCGCGATCTCCGGTGAGACGCTGGACTATGGTCCGGCCGCTTTCCTGGATGAGTTCCAGTTCAGGAAGGTATTCAGTTCAATCGACCACCAGGGCCGATACGCGTATGCCAACCAGATGCCGATCGCGCAGTGGAATCTTGCACGCCTCGCGGAAACGTTGCTCTTGCTGTGTGACGCCCGGTCGGAATTCGAAACGATTCTGTCGGAATTTTCGGTGCACTACGAGTCGTGCTATCTCGAGCGCATGCGACCCAAACTTGGTTTGATACAGGAAGACGACG
This sequence comes from Gammaproteobacteria bacterium, assembly GCA_022340345.1. GTDB lineage: Bacteria > Pseudomonadota > Gammaproteobacteria > HyVt-429 > HyVt-429 > JAJDOE01. The sequence goes on along the minus strand of JAJDOE010000045.1, from coordinate 395 downwards.
GTGATGCGGATTTGATCGGCGACTGGCTGAAGTATCTGCAGGACCACGCGCTGGATTACACGTTGAGCTTTCGTGAATTGGCGACGCGTATCGATACCAGCGATCCGGCCCGCTTCGGTGAATTCGAAGGGCGGTGGCGACAGCGCGTTGTCGACCAGGCGGCAGAGCTCACCGAAGTGAGGGCGCGAATGAACTCGGTAAACCCGGTTTTCATTCCGCGCAATCACCGCATTGAGCAGGCGATTCAGGAAGCCGTGGCAGGCAATTTGACGACCTTTCGGGATCTCAACAAGGTGTTGGCGCATCCGTTTGTGGAGCAGCCCGAATATGCGCAATATGCCGCGGCACCAATACCGAGCCAGCGCGTTACCCAGACCTTTTGCGGTACCTGACCG
>JAJDOE010000025.1 GCA_022340345.1 Gammaproteobacteria bacterium | reverse complement strand
GGCCGTAACGGCCATGCCGCGGCATGCCCCTTCCTGGAACAACCTGGGAAGCACGCTCAAGGGGCGCGCGCACCGGGAAAACGCCCACGTTCTGTTGTCGCGTGCCAGTGAAGCCTTCAGGAACGCGTATCGCCTGGACCCGGAGGACGCACGGAACAGCGCCAACCTGGCCGCCTGCCTGCATGTGCAGGGGGATTTCGACGCGGCGGCGCGCTACTACCAGCGCGCGATGGCGTTGAATCCGGAGCTCACGGAACCCCGATGGGGCCTGGGCCACCTGTGTTTCGAACTGGGTCAGCACCGCGCGGCCTGTGGCCTTTTTCGCCAGGTGCTGGAGCGTGTTCCGGACAACAGCCTGGCGCTCAGTGGCCTGGGGCTGAACCTGATGTCGCTGGGTGACATGCCCGCGGCGGAGACGGCGCTGCGCCGCTCCGTGGAGCTGGAACCCAGCGCTTCCCGAAACGCAGCGCTGGCGCGCTTCCTGCTCACCATTGGCGAATTCGAAGAGGGCTGGCGGGGTTACGAACACCGCGGCGAAGTCGACGGTTTCCGGCTCGAGCGCTTCGGTTTGCCCCGTTGGCGCGGCGAGTCGCTGGCGGATCGCAGCATCCTGTTGTTCGCGGAACAGGGCGTGGGAGACGAGATCATGTTCGCCAGTTGTTTTGGCGACGTCATCGCCAGCGCGCGGCAATGCACGATATTGTGTGATACGCGGCTGGCGCCGTTGTTCGCGCGGTCGTTCCCGGCGGCCAGGGTAATGCCCTGGCCCCACGCAGACGATGGCCCGGCCGGTCTGAATCTGTCATCCATTGACGTGGCATTGAGCTTCGGCTCCCTGCCGCTGTACCTGCGACCGGAGCGCGCGGCGTTTCCCCGTGCGGCCTACCTGCGGGCGGACCCGGAGCGGGTTGCCGCCTGGCGGGAGCGGCTGGCGCAATCCGGTCCGGGCCCCTACGTGGGCATCTCCTGGCGGGGAGGGCGAATAGCCCGCGAACGCCGCAAACGCAGCACGCGGGTCAGCGACTGGTCCGAGCTTGCACAATCGGGGACCACGCTGGTGAACGTGCAATACGACGCGCGATCGGCGGATCTGGATGCTTTTCGGGAAGCGGGAATCGCATTGTTCGATCCGGAAGGGATCGACCCGTTGCAGGACATGGATGAGTTCGCCGCGCTGCTGGCGGCGCTGGACCGCGTCGTTTCCGTGGATAACTCCAGCGTGCACCTGGCCGGCGCGCTTGGCATACCGACCCATGTGCTGCTTCCGGTGACCGGTGACTGGCGCTGGACCTGGGGCGAGGAACAGGCGCTCTGGTACCCCCGGGTACGCCTGCACCGGCGTGGCGTGGACGAGCAATGGCACGAACTGCTGCGACGGGTATTGCAAATTACAACGCACTGATGGCTACCCCCGAAAAAGACCTCGTCGCCGGCCTGGCGGAGCGGGAGCATGCCCTGCGCGCTCGCCTGGAGGCCGTTCCCAACGATGCCCGGGCCTGGCACGACCTGGCCGGAATCGCACTGCGCCTGGGCCAGCCGGACATGGCGGAGGAATATTTGCTGCGCGCTACCGTCTGCGCGCCGGCGGAACCCGGTTGGTGGGATGCGCTGGGCGCATTTCACGAGAAACAGGGCCATGGGGATGCCGCCTTGCAGGCCTACCAGGCGGCGCTTGCGCTGGATGTGCTCGACTACCGGCGCCATTTTCGCACCGGTTGTTTGCTGTACCGGGCCAGCCGACCCGCAGAAGCCTTGCCCTACCTGCGCGCCTGCGTTGCGCAAAAACCGGATTTCGCCACCGGCTGGCGGGATCTCGGTAATACCTGCCGCGAGGTCAGCAAGCTCGACGAGGCGGTCTCGCATCTGAAGAAATCCATCAGCCTGGATGCGAAAGATCCACTGGCATGGAACGGCCTGGGGCTGTGCTACAAAGAAAAAAACCGCCTCTCGGCTTCCATCGAGGCCTGCCAGAAGGCTATCGACCTCAAGCCCGAGCTCGAAATCGCGCATAACAACCTGGGCCTTGCCTTGCATGCCGCCGGGCAACGTTCCGCCGCCATCCGTTCCTACCAGCGCGCCATTGAGCTGAAGCCAACCTACGCGGCGGCTTTGAGCAACCTGGCGGTGTTGCTGGTGGAGCGGCACGGCTTCGACGAGGCCGAGCGCCTGTGCAGGGCCTCCCTCAAGGCCCGCCCGAACTTCGCCGCGGCGCACACCAACATGGGCATGGTGGTGCATGTCCAGGGTCGAATCGAAGAAGCATTGCAGCACTATGCCCGCAGCCTGGAACTGGCGCCAAAGGATCCCGGTTGCAATTTCAATCGCGCTCTCGGCTTGCTGCAGCTGGGCCGCTATGACGTCGGCTGGGATGCCTACGAGTGGGGATTCGACACCAAACAGCGCGCCCGGCGTAAATTCGATGTACGGGAATGGAACGGTGATCCCAGCCTTGGCTACCGGCTGGTGGTGTACACCGAACAGGGTATTGGCGATGAGATCATGTTCGCCTCACTGTTTCACGACCTCCGAAATTACGTTGGCCATCTGGTCATCGTTTGCGAAAAACGCCTGGTGCCGTTGTTCGAGCGTTCCTTTCCGGATGTGGCGGTCTATCCGTCGGTGATGCCGGACCTGACCACCGAGGAACTGGTGAGCCGCGAGGGAGTCAACCTGCAGGTGGCCATGGGCAGCGTGCCGCGTTTTTTGCGCCGGGAAGAGATTCTCTTCCCACGTGCGGACAGCTTCCTGGTGGCGGACCCGGCACGGGTGGTGCACTGGGAACAGCGGCTGCGGGCCGAGGGCGACGAGTTGGTCGTGGGAATTTCCTGGCAGGGCGGAAAAAAATCCCGGGAAAATTTTGAACGCAGCTTTCCTCTGCGCAACTGGGAATCCCTGTTGCGTACTCCGGGCGTGCGATTCGTTGACCTGCAATATGGAGATACGCTCGAAGAGCGCACGCGCCTGACCGAAGCCACCGGACTGGAGATTAGCCATTTCGACGAGATTGACCCTCTCAAGGACATGGATGAGTTCGCCGCCCTGGTGAATGCCATGGACCTGGTGATTTCGGTGGACAACTCAACCGTCCACCTCAGCGGTGCGCTTGGCATCCCGACGCTGGTGCTGATGCCGCACATTTCGGATTGGCGCTGGCGGCACGAAATCTCCACCACGCCCTGGTACCGCTCGCTGGAACTGTTGCGCCAGCCGGCGTGGGACGACTGGCAAAGTCTGCTACATACCTGCCGGGAACGGCTGGAAGGCAGCGCCGCCCTGGCCAGTCACGATGTTCGCCGGTTGATTGATTGCGGTGAACTGGATCGCGCGGAACGGGTGCTGCGCCTGGCCCGTGACCGCCGGTCCGACCCGGACAGTGCGGCCTTGCTGGCGGAGGTCCTGCGACGACGCGCCGAACAACTGCCCCTGCTGGCGCAACACAGCGAGGAGCGGGTCGACTCCCCCGCGGGACGCTGGCTGGCGCGGGAGAAGCACCGACTCGCCGGACTGGAATGGGAAGAGCTGGAGGGCTTGTGGCAGTCCTTGCTGGAGGAGGCGCGGGTACTGCTCGAAGAGGCGGGAAAGGACAGCGGTGATGCCGAGGTGCTGCGGGTGCTGGTGCACCTGGGGGCGTCGCCCCCGGAGGATCTGGAAACGGTTGACGGGCGATCGGCGGAGTGGCACGGCCTGGCCGCGGCACTGTGCAATGCCCGTGGCGACAAGCAGCTGGCCCAGCGGCACTGGCTGGCGGCGGATCGCCTGCCGCAGGCGCGAATGGAGCTGGGTATGCAGTACCTGGCAAACGAAGAGTTTTCCGCGGGCTGGGAATTGTATGAAGCCCGTCGCCAGGCGCCGGACTGGTCGGAACGCATCCCGTTTCCGGAATGGGACGGGCGCCCCGACGCGCAAAAGCAACTGCTGGTATGGGCGGAACAGGGGTTGGGTGACGAAATCCTGTTTTCCAGTTGCCTGCGTGATATCGCCCCGCAACTGAAGCGTTGCTGGCTGGAATGCGATTCCCGGCTGGTTGCGCTGATGCAACGTAGTTTCCCGGAGCTCAGCGTGATATCCCGGGCGGAGAATCAGGAACTGGCGCTCGCCGCTCACCTGCCACAAATCGATTGCCAGTTGCCGTTGGCCAGCCTGGCGCGGCTCACCCGGCCGGACAACAAGAGCTTTCCGCGGCGCCGGCTGCAACTGAAAGCGGACGCGGCCAGGCAACGTTACTGGCGCAAACGCCTGGGTACGCAGGAGCAGCCGCGCATCGGCCTGGCGTGGCGCGGCGGTCGCTGGCCGGGCGTTGCCCGCCGGCGCAGCCTGCCGGTCAGCGAACTGGCGCCGATGCTGGAGGCCACCGGGGCGCACTGGCTGAACCTGCAGCATGGCCCGGTTGGCAGCGAATGGCAGCGCATAGCGGATCAGGTGGATGCCCGGGTGATCGATCATGGCCTGGATACCTGGCACGAACTGGATGAACTCGCGGCCTTGCTGCGCTGCCTGGACCTGGTAATCACGGTGGACAACAGCATTGCCCACCTGGCGGCGGCCCTGGGTTGCGAGACCTGGGTCCTGCTCGACCGGCAATGCGACTGGCGGTGGGGGCGGGCGCGCAAACGATCCCTGTGGTATCCCGCCGCGCGCCTGTTTCGCCAGCCCCAGGCAGGAGACTGGTCGGCGGTCACGGAGGCGGTAGCGCTGGCGCTGCGCAAACAGTTTGCCTGACATCGACTGGGTCGCCTGGCACGAGCAGTATGATCGCCCCGGACCGCTGGCGGATCGTTTGCGGGTGGTCTGCGATCAACTGTCCATGGCGCTGCAGGCCTGTGGCGCCGGCGCGGCCCTGGTCAGTGTGTGCGCCGGAGACGGGCGCGATGTAATCCAGGTGCTGTCCGGTGAGCTGTCCGAATTGTCGGTGCGGGCCCTGCTGGTGGAGAGCGAGCCGGAACTTGCGCGGCGGGGAGAGGCGCAGGCCGTTAGCGCGGGCGTATCCGACCGTGTGCTTTTCCGTTGCCGGGACGCTACCCGAATGGAGAGCTACCAGGGCTACGTCCCGGCCGACGTGCTGGTAATGGCGGGCGTGCTGGGAAACGTTCCCAGCCGGGCGTACCCGGACCTGGCGCGAACCGCTGCCACATTGTTGCGGCGTGGTGGTTTCCTGTTGTGGACGCAACGCCGATTTAGTGGCGCAATTGACGCGGAATACCGGGAATTTCGTGCCGCCCTGGCCGCAAACCAGTTCCTTTCCATGTTCGCGGACGAGACCCTCGCCGGTCCGGGTGGCGTGTCCTATCTGGTTGCCACGGAACAACTGGCGACCACGCCGCCTGAGCCCGCGAAGGACCCCTTGTTCCAGTTTTCCGATTTCGATCCGGACAAAGTCCGACAGCGCATCCTTGATTTCTGAAGACAAACGCAGCGACCCGCTGGGTGAGGCACTACGCCGTTACCAGGCCGGCGATACCGAGGGTGCGGAACGTCGATGCCGCGCGTTGCTGGCGACCGATCCGGACAACGCCGCCTGCCACAATCTGTTGGGAATGATCGCCGCCCGCGTTGGCCAGAAGGACCTGGCAATCGATTCCCTCCTGCAGGCAATCGCGTTGGATAAATCCCAGCCGTTGTTCTACTCGAACCTTGGCGCCGTGTTCCAGCAAATGGGGCGCGCGAAGGACGCGGTGCGTGCCTGCCAGGAGGCGCTGCGCTGCAAACCGGACTATTCGACCGCTTACTACAACCTGGGCAATGCGCTGCGCGATCTGGGCAGGCAGGCGGAGGCGGAGGCCGCCTACCGTCGGGCATTGGAGCTGCAGCCCGCCGATCGTTCGGCGGCCACCAACCTGGCCAACCTGCTGCGAGACCTCGGACGGGCGGACGAGGCGATTGCCATCTACCGGCAACTGATCGCCGCCAAAGAGACCGCGGATGCCTGGAACAATCTGGCGGCCCTGTATCTGGACCGGGACGATTTCGTGGCGGCCGAACAGGCCACGCGCCAGGCGGGGGAACTGGACCCCCGGCACGCGGGCGCCTGCAACAATCTCGGAGTGGCGCTGCAATACCAGGGGGCAACAGCCGAGGCAGTGGCGGCCTTCGGTGCGGCAATAGAACGCAGACCCGATTTTCGTGAAGCCCACAGCAACCGGTTCTGGGCCCTGTGCCTGGCAGGCCGGCTCGCGGAGGCGTGGGAAGAACACGACTGGCGGGGGCGGACCTTTCCCGGCTCGGTGCGCGAAGTTCCGTGGCCGAGCTGGAGCGGGGAATCACTCGAGGGGCAGCGCCTGCTGGTGCACGGCGAGCAGGGTATCGGCGACGAAATCATGTTTGCGTCGTGCTACACGGAGCTTGCTGCCCGCGCCGCGGGACTGGTGTTGGAATGCCAGCCCCGGCTGGCGGAGTTACTGCGGCGCTCGTTTCCGGGCTGCGAGGTGATTTCCGGCGAACGGGATGACACCGCCTGGATGCAGGACTGCCAGGTGGACCTGGCGGCCCCGGCGGGACAGCTTCCGCATTACCTGTACGCGGAACTGTCGGACTTTCGGCCGGCACCATCCTATCTTGCCGCGGACCCGCAGCGCGCGCGCCACTGGCGTGAACGCCTGAGCGCGCTGGCGGATGGGCGCGCCTGCGTAGGGGTTTCCTGGCGTGGCGGCGGACGGGTCAAGGACAGGCGCCACCGCAGCATTCCCCTGCCAGCCTGGAGCGGCGTATTGGAAAACAAGGATACCTTCTTTGTCAGTCTGCAATACGGCCCATACCGGTCCGAGGCGCTGGATAACGGCGTGCATAATTTCGACGAGGTGGATCCGTTGCGGGATATGGATGAATTTGCGGCGCTCATCAGCGCGCTGGATCGGGTGGTCTCGGTGGACAACTCCACCGTGCATCTGGCCGGGGCGCTGGGAACGCCAACCTGGGTGTTGCTCCCCTCCGTGCCCGACTGGCGCTGGTTTGGCGATGGACCGTGTCGCTGGTACGCCAGCGTGGAGCCGGTGCGGCAGCAGCAGTTCGGAGTCTGGGGCCCGGTTCTGGAGTCGGTAGCGAAGCGACTGGAGGAGGAGGCGCGTGCGGGTGGCTGATTCGGGCACCGCAACCGATTCCGGGAAGATCCCGGCGGCGTTGGCGAACGCCCGTCGCGCGCTCGCCAGCGATGCGGAAGAAGCGCGCGACTTGTTCAGCGCGTACCTCGAGGATCATCCGCAGGACGCGCAGGTGCAGGCGGAGTTCGCCCAGTGGCTCGCGGGCACCGGCGAATACCAGGCGGCGCTGGATCGATTCCGCCGTGCCTTGTCACGGCAGGCGGACAATGCCGGCTGGTATCTCGCCATGGGACAGGTGCTGGAGCGGCTGGAAAACAGGCAACAGGCGCTCTTGTCCTACGAGGCCGCGGCACGGCTGGAACCCGAGGACGGGAAGCACGGCGCCGCCCTGGTGGCGATGCTGCGCCGCCTGGGACGGAACGAGGATGCCATCCAGTGGGCCGCGGCCCTGGTCAAGCGCTGCCAGACACGCAGCGAAGTGTTGTGGCTGCAGTATGCGCGCGCCCTGCGTGCCGCCGGACGTGGAAGCGATGCCGGCCATGCTTTGCTGGAGACGCTGAAGCTGGCCCCGGACTGGCCGGTGGCGCTGAGCGAGTATGGCGATACCCTGGCCGCCCAGGGGCAATGGCGGGATGCGTTGCGAATGTTTCAGCGAGCAGTGGAGCTGAACGCCGGGGATGCCGGGCATCACTGCAACCTGGGGCTTGCGTTGATGAATACCGGCAGCCGCATGGCGGCGGAAAAGGCCTTGCAAACGGCGATCGCGCTGGATCCGAAGCTGGCGGCCGCCCATTACAACTACGGCGTCCTTTGCCAGGATGCCGATCTGCCTTCCGTTGCGGCTTCCCACTATCGCAACGCCCTGCAGGCGGACCCGGCGTTGCGCCAGGCGGCCAACAATCTGGGTAACTGCCTTACCGATCTGGGTGCGTTGGCGGAAGGCAGGCGCACCTTCAAGCATGCTCTCCGAACCCACCCGAACTACGTCGGGGCTTTCAGTAACCTGCTTTGCAATCTCAACTACGATGCCGCGCTGAGCCCGGCACAGCGATTCGCCTACTGTGAGCGCTGGCCGTTGGCGCCCGGCCCGGAACGGGTATCACGACGAAAGCGCAGAAAGCGGGTCCGCATTGGCTACGTATCCGGGGATTTTCGCACCCACTCGGTTTCCTACTTTATCGAGCCGGTGTTGAGACACCATGACCGCGAAAGAGTAGAAGTTTTTTGCTACTCCTGCAGCCCGACAGGTGATGCGCGTACCCAGGTCCTGCGCGACCTGTCCGACCACTGGCGGGAGGCGGCCGTGCTTTCGGATTCGGAACTGGAAAAACAGATTCGCGAGGATGAAATCGACATCCTGGTGGATCTGGCCGGGCATACCGCGCGAAACCGCGCGGAGGTGTTCGCGCGCGCCCCGGCGCCCTTGCAGGCAAGCTGGCTTGGTTATCCGGCAAGCAGCTGTTTGCCGGAGATGGATATTTACATAGCCGACCAGCGCAGTTGCCCGGCGGACGCCGACGGCGTATTCAGCGAGGCGCTGGTACGCCTGCCACGGACCTTTCTTTGCTACGCGGGTCCGTCGGTGGAAGTTCCGGTCCATGCCGTGCCGGCGCGTGAACGCAACGGCTTCACAACCTATGGTTGTTTCAACAGCCTGAGCAAGATCAGCGACCCGGTACTGGATGCCTGGAGTACGCTTCTCCAGGCGGATGCCGGCGCGATCCTGTACCTGAAGAACCGGCCCCTCAAGGACCCGGGGGTGCGTGCCCTGGTGGAGCAGCGATTCGCCTCGCGGGGTATTGGCGCCCAGCGGCTGCGCCTGGAAGGCTGGCAGGCAGACGCCACGGCCCACCTGGCCTGTTATGACGAGGTGGACGTGGCGCTGGATCCATTTCCCTACAACGGCACCACCACCACCCTGGAGGCTCTCTGGCAGGGGGTGCCGGTGGTGGCCCTTAGCGGCGACAGCCACGCGGGGCGGGTTGGCCTGAGCGTGCTGACCGGCTTGGGTCGCGGCGAGTGGGCTGCGAAGGACATTGACGGGTATGTGCAGCGGGCCCGGGCGCTGGCGGCGGACCTCCATACCCTGCGGGATTTGCGAGGGTCTTTGCGCGCGCAACTGGCGGCCAGCGAGCTGATGGATGGCGTCCAGTTTAGCCGCTGCCTGGAAGACGCCCTGCTGGAGGCGCTCGGGGAGCGGCCGTGAACCAGGCCGCGGCCAACAACGGCGTGACGGCGGTCCGCAACCACGAACAGTTGCGGCGCCTGTGCCAGCGACTGGGGGCAGAGACACAGGGTGCCTCCGCGACGGATTGGCTGGCGGCGTTGGAAAAGGGCTTGTTTGTCGACGGCGGTCTGCGATTGTCGGTGGACTACCTGGCCCTGCCGCCCTGGCTCGCCGCCCATGGAGTCCAACTCGATCCTGACCGTGTCCGGGTGCTGGCCAAGCGGATAGTCGTTCCACCCGGCCCGGCCGCGACCATCAGCGAGTTGCTCTTCCGTGGGCTGGGTCAGCAACCGGCGAGTGCGCTGGCGCAGGTTGCGCGAAATGCCCTTGCCAGCGCAATGCCGGAAGCCGACACGCTGGCGCGGGTGCTGGCGGCACAGGGCTGGTACGCGGGGGACCCCCGGGAGCTGGTGGCGGGGCTGCGGGTGGAGGCGGGCCGTTTGCTGGCGGATCGGAATGCGGGCCGTATCCGGCAGGCCTGTGTGCTGGCCGGGTTCAGCAAGCACGCGCCGCTGGACTGGTGCGCGGTGGTGTTTGCAAATTGCATCGCGCCCTTGCTCCGCGAGGCATTGCGCCTGGGGCAGCACGAAGTGTTCCTCACCCTGGAGTTCGAGGTGTATCGGGCCTACCTGCGCCGCGAGGAGGGCGATGGCTTCCAGGAACGTGCCTGGGAGCAGTGGATACCGGACCTGGCCGGCGCCGTTCCCGCGCTGCCGCGACCCGAAACAACCGACCCGGTGCGGGAAGAGCCTCGGGTGGCCTTCGTTCTGCCAGGCGCCAGTCTGCTGGCACACACCCGTACCCTGCTCGACTTGCTGGGTAGCGCGCGGCAGGCCGATCGGCCGGGGTTCTCGGCCCACGTCTTTGTGCTGGGACGGGAATCCACAAGCGTTAGCGACGCCTTCAGGTCGCTCGATATACCCGTGGAAAACCTGGATTCCCGCACCGCGGACGGGGCCGCCTGCTGGACGCGACGTCTTGCGGAACTCGCCAGCGGTATTGCAAGCGCTGGTTGCGAGATTGCGATATGGGTCAGCAACCCGGTGCTCATGCCCTGGGCGTTTGCCCGGCGTATTGCGCCGGTCCAGGTGTGGTGGTCACTCAAGTGGTATGGCCTGGATACCCCCGGCATCCATGCGCGCATCACCGGGGGCGCCGTGCACGAGCGCAGCAAACGCATCGCCGGTCGCGACTGGCAGGTGGTGCCGAGTTCCGTGCGCGATCTGCTGCGGCCACCGGCGGCGAGCGCGGTGAGCGCGCTGCGTGCCCGTCTCCCCAAGGGCGTACTGCTTGGATCCCTGTGCCGGCCCGAGAAACTGGTGGGTGGCGGATTCCTGGCCGCCGTCGCTCGCATTCTTCAGGCCTGCCCGCAGGCGGTGTACCTGTGGTTCGGGCGTCGTCCGGACGAACGGGTTAGCCGGGAGATGGAGGCGCATGGCGTTGCCGATCGTTGCCGGTTCATGGGTTGGGGCGACATGGCCGTCTACGCGGCGGTACTGGATGTGCACCTGGATCCGTTTTCCTTTCCGTCCGGAACCACCATGCTGCAGACGGCGGCCCGGGCCCGGGCCGCGGTGTTCTTTGACAGCCCGGCGGCCCGGGAAAATGGCCTGCTTCCCATGCTGCGGCCGGTGCTGGAGAGCGGCGGGGAATTCGGCAGGCAATTGCAGCAGGCGCTGGACCTCGGCTCTGACGGCAGCGCGCTGATGCTCGCCACTACCGCGGATGAGTACCTGGCATTCGCCCGGCGGCTGGTATCGGATGCCGGGCTGCGCCAGCGAAGTGGCGACGCCCTGTGCCGGGCCCTGGGGCTGGTGAATGACCCCAAACTGACCCTGGCACGCTTCGCCCAGGTAGTGCAGCAGCTACGGGCGGAGTCCTGATTTGATCCAGGGATGGCAGGACGTCGTTGCCGCCAGGGGCTGGGCGGCACTATGCGAACAACTGGAGCAACCGGAGCTGCGTAGTCGGCTGGGTTCCGAGCCGGAGCTTCTGTCCCGGCGCGCGCTCGAGTTTGTACCGCTGGAAACCGCCTTTCTTGACCATCTGGAGCGCTTCGACCCGGCCTTTCTGGCCTTGCCGCCGCTGTTCCGGTGCCTGCCCGGGCCCCGCGATCCCCGCTGGCAGCGGCTCGCTGAGCAGCATGAACGCTATCTGGATTTCAGCCGTGATGACCACCAGTTCATCGGTCGTCTTGCCTGGTTATTGTTCGCCGGGATGGCCGACCCAGGCCCGGCGCTGGCGTTGCAACGCCTGTTGTTGGAGATGCACCCGGACGACAAGCGGTTCCCGGAGGATCTGGGTCTGCGCCTGGTGGCGGCTGGCTGGTATGAGGAGGGCGGTGCCGGGCTGCTCGATTCGGTTCAGTTGCAGGGTGAAAAACGGATCGCCGAGGCGGGCCCGGCGGAATACCAGTCCCTGCTCAACGGGCTCGGATTCCGGCGCGAGGCGGGACGCAACTGGACGACGGAAATATTCGAAAGCGTGGTGCTGCCATGGATGCAGGCGGCCCTGGCGGTGGAAAACTACGACGTGGCGCTGGAGCTGGAGGAACGGACGTTAATGGAATACGTCAGCCAGACGGCAACTCGCGAGCATTTCAGCGCTACCACGAGCCGCTGGATGCCCGCGATGGTGGCAGCCGGGCAGCGGCTGGGAGCGCGGCTGGGTGAAAACCGGAATCCGCCCGGCGCGGGAGAGTTGCGGGTTGCGTTTGTTCTCATGAGTTCCTCGGTCCTCGCGCATACGCAGGTGCTGCTGGCATTGCTCTCCGGTTGGCGCGAGCTGGGAGCGCGGGCCTGCGGCTATTCCCCGACGGTATTCCTGCTGGGCTATGGTGGCGAGGAGTTGCCGGACAGGCTGTCCGAGCTGGAAATCCCCTGGACCCAGTTCGATTCGCCGCAGAAGGACACCGGGCTGCTGGAGCGCGTGCTGCGAATGCGGGACGCGATCCGGGAGCAGGAAATCGATGTCTGCGCATTTGTCAGTACCGAGGTGCTGATGGCGTTTTGTTTCGGTATGCGTATCGCTCCGCTCCAGGTCTGGTTTTCATGGCGAAATCATGGCCTGCAACTGGACCCGATTGACGCCTACATTACGGGCGGCAGTCTTGGTGAACGGATGCGCATGATCGACGGGCAGGCCTGGCGCACCATACCCGGCGCCCTGCTGGAGCTCAGCGACGAATCCCTGCAGGCGCAAGCGCAGGCCATTCGCGCGGAATTGGCGGTTCCCGGGCCGGTTCTTGGGGCCATCAGCCGCCCGGAGAAGATCCATACGCCCGAGTATCTGGATGCGCTCGAGCAGATTCTCAGGGCGAATCCCGGCGCCGTTTTTCTGTGGTTCGGACGTGCGCGGCCGCAGGGTCTGGAAGAGGAACTGCAGCGCCGGGGGATTGCCGATCGTTGCCGGTTTTGTGGCTGGGTGGACACGCTTTTGTACGCCCGGGTGCTGGACGTCCACCTGGACGCATTCCCCTTTCCCGGGGGGCTGACGCATATACAGTGCATGGCGGCAGGCACGCCGGGCGTGGTTTTTCTTTCCGAGGAATCCCGTCAAAACGGCGTGCTACAGGTAATACGTCCGCTGATCGAACGCGATCCCGCCGTTGCGCCCGAAGACCAGGCGAGCTTTGACCGGATTAGTGGCGGACCCGGCGCGCCGGACTTTCCGGTGGCGGACAACGCGGGCGCCTATGTCGCCCAGGCACAACGCCTCATCGACGACCCGGAATTCCGTACCGCGGTGTCGGCCAGTGGCCGGCGGATTCTGGATTTCATCATTGATGAGCGGCGTACCGCGCAGGCCTTCGGAGAACAACTACGTGACATCTGCGCCAGTATGCCGCGGGCTGCGGAATGAGCGACGGGCACAACTGGTTGCGGGCGGAGGAGTTGCCGGCCGAGGTGCTGGCGGCAACCCGCGGGCAGTGCCAGGGCCACCCGGCCGGTTCGCTGGCCGGTCCGAAGGCCGCATCACTTTCGTTGTTGGCGTGTCTGGAGGCGGAGGGGGCGGTTGGTGCGGACCGATCCGTGGCGGAAATCCTGTTCAGCGCGGGAACCAGCGGCTGGATCCTTTCGCGCTGCGCAGCAAGGGAATTCGATTCCCGCTTTCTCGGCGAAAACATCTTCGAGGCCCGCCAGGTGGTCGCCGCGCCGAGCGGCGGCGAACTCTGGCGACAACACCTGGAGGCTCTGCGGGATCGCTTCAGAGACCGGGCGCGCTGGCTGCTGAGCAGTTTGCCGTTGGAGGCGGGCGTTGCGGAGCGCCCGGGATTTGCGCGTCTGGCCAGAAAGCACCGCTACTTCTGTCCCATCGGCAATCGGATCGAGGTGTCGGCGGTGCCTACCCGATTGCGGGTGCGAGAGGCCCGGGACGGGGATTGCCACCGGCTGCAGACCTTGTCCTCACGTTTCCAGCACAACCAGTACCTCGCACTTCCCGGGGTAGGCCCGGATCGGATCCGGAAACTGTACAGCGAGTGGATCCGGCTGGCTTGCCTGGGTGAATTCGCGGATCACACGCTGGTGGCGGAAGAGGGCGAACGCCCGGTGGGTCTGTTTGCTGTTCGTATCCGTGAAGATATCCGGCGGCTCACGGGACAGTTGATTACGGGTCATTCATTGATCGCGGTAGACCCGGGGTATCCAGTCGCGTTTCCGGCGCTGGTCAACGGATTCCAGGAGCTTGCCCTCCGGCTGGGCTGGGCGGGAGCGGAGTTCGATTTCTACGAGCAGACGGCAAGCGTACGGCGCATGTTGGAGCGCTACCTTTGTCACGAGGTGGCGGCCTGGGACGTATTTGCCCTTGACCTGGCCGATTCCGTATATGCCTGAACCCCTGAAACGAACCCTGTTGTTGCCCGGACACCCGACCCAGCCGGGTCCCGTGCCCAAGCCGCCGGAATTTCACGCCGCCTGGACCGGGGCTTTGTTGCGCGCTTCCGATCCGCGCAGCATGCACGAACTCGTGGTTCAGCTGATCTCCAGTCCGGTGCTGGAATACCTGCAGCGAAATCACCGCTACCTGCGGGGGCTCGCGGATGCCTGGAGCAATGCCCTGCTGCGAGCCGCCTTCCAGCCGAAACAGATTCACTACAGCATGGAAATGCTGGCTCTGCCACCGCTGTTTATTCGCATGAAGTGGCGAATCACGCGTAGCGCGGAATGGGAACGGCGCCGCCAGACGCTGGAGGGCCTGCTGCACCGACAGCCGCAAGGGAGCAGCGGTTTCTTCAACGCCCTGTTTGCCCTGGCAGTTGTGGAAGGCCTGTTGCAGGGTACCAATCCCGCCGCTCTCCAGTTGTTCGAGCGCATTGCGGGAGTCGTGGAAAGAGCACCCTCGGTGGGCGGGCTGATGGAAAAATCGGGATGGTATGTGGACGGCCACCGCAGCCTGCCGGCGGAAGTGCTGCGACTGGCCGGGCAGGCTCCGGGCGAAATGCGAGTCTTTGCATGGCTCGACTTGCTGGGATTCCGGCGCATAGCGCGGCGGGCCTGGATGGAGGCGGTGTTTGAGGGCTTGGCGCTTCCGTGGATGCTGGCGGCGCTGGAACAGGATGATTTCGAGCTGGCGTTGAAACTGGAGAACCGGATTTCCCTGGACTACGTGCGACAGCGTGAAGGCGACGCCCACCAGCAGGCTTGCATTGCGCGCTGGGCACAACCGATGCACGAGGCAGGCAGACGTTTCGGTAAACGGCTGGGACCGGCGCCCGATGCGGCTGTCACGACGCCGGCACGAATCGGTTTCCTGTTGCTGTCCCAGGAGCGGCTGGGACACAGCGAGTGGTTATTGGGCGTGGTGGCCGGATTGAAGGCGATGGAGCCAATCTCCCTGGAACCGGTTGTTTATTTCTTCGACGCCCAACCGAACAGCTTGCCGGATGACCTGACACAACGGGGTTGCATGGTTCGGCATCTGGTCGAGGCGGACGCCAAGGACTCCTGGGTCGCACGACTGGCCCGGTTTCGGGAAACCCTTGCCAGCGATGGTTGCCGCGCCTGTGTGTTGGTGAGTACCGACGTGTTCCTGCATTTTGTATTCGGAATGCGCATCGCACCAGTGCAGATCTGGTGGTCCATGAAATACTTTTCCAACCTGATCGCAGATGTGGACGCCTTGTTTTCCGTGGGAACCTACGGGGAAACGGAACGCGTTCTGGACGGACGGCGCTGGCGCGTTATTCCTGCGGCGTTGCTCGAACCCGCCGTTGAAGGTGCCCAGGAGCAAGCGGTTCAGATCCGCAAACGCTGGCCGGGCAAAACCATTCTTGGTTCGCTCAATCGACCGGAGAAGCTCGACAATCCGGAGTTTCTGGACAGCCTGGCGCGGATTCTGACGGAGAATCCGGATTCCGTGTTTCTCTGGTTCGGGCGCGAGTGCTCGCGGCGCATCGATCAGGAACTAATGCGGCGCAACATCCGGCGCCAATGTGCCTTTGAAGGCTGGGTGGATACCCGTGTGTATTCGCGGGTGCTGGATGTCCATCTGGACAGCTTCCCGTGGCCTGCCGGCATGACCGGTGCGCAGGTGATGGCCGCGGGGGTGCCGAGCGTCTGCCTGGCAACACCGGAAGTGCTGCAGCATGGCGTGCTGTCGATGTTCTGGCCCTTGTGGACCGGGCAGGCGGGATCGGTGGCGATGCAGCAGGCGGTGCGGGCCACGGTGTCCGATGAAGAGGGCGGCCTGCTGCTGCCCTGCGCAACTTCGGTGGATGAATACGTCGCGCTGGCATCGCAACTGATCCGGGACGTGGAGCGCCGACGGCAGGTGGGTGCGGTCGGGCAGCGACTGGTCGAAAAATTCAACCGGCCGGATGAGAGCGCACGGGTATTCGCCGGGCACGTTCACGAGGTGCTGGACAGCGTTGGCCGGCCCGCCGGGGGCGGGGCGTGACGGCGGTGAGCGATATTCCCCGGTCTGCCGCCGGGAATCCGCAGCCGGCAATGGGTGACCCCGCGGGGTTGCTATGGTCGGGGTATGGACTGGACACGGACTCGCTGCTGCGCGATGCGGAGCGACAGGCCGAAACCTTTGTAGATACGGCGGACTCACGGGATGCGCGGGTGCGGATGCTGCACCGGGCGTTGCCGTTCGAATCCGGCGTTTTCGGGCGGCCGTTCCGGCGCCTGCTTTGTGCGGTCGCATGGGGTGAGGCCGCCCACGCCGGCCAATTGCTGGCGGACAGCGTGCAAGGCCTGTTGGAGAATAGCCCGGGAATCACGTGGTTGACTTCGCTGCCCGCCGGAGACCTGCCTGCCCGGCAGATGTTGCTGCAACTGGGATTCCGGCATGCAGCGCGCAAGCTCAGTATGATTTACACCGCGGAGACGGAAAAACGAAATACGCCCCGGGTTCGTAACCCGGTTCGCGACTTTGCCCCCACCGACCTTCCGGAGTTGCTGGCGCTCAGCCATCATTTTGCACCCGGACAGTTTGCCGGTCTTCCGGGGATCGGCAGCGAGAGAATTCAGGAGTACTACGCCGAGTGGATCCGGCGCGCGGCCGCTGGTGAATTCGCCGACCGCGTGCTGGTTCTGGAATCCGGCGGCAGTCCAGCCGGATTCGCCAGTTACAAACTGCGGCCGGAGGTGTTGCGGCTGACCGGGCGCCGCGTTCTGGGCCAGAGCCTGGGCGCGGTGCATCCCCGCGCCTCCGGCGGCCTGTTGGCGTTGGTTGAAGAAATGCAACGACGCAGACAGGCGGAAGGTTACGAACTGATTGAATTCGAATGCTATGCGCAAAACCGCCCGGTAGTCCGGACCCTGGATCGGCTGGGATTCGTACCGGGGCCGGAGCGCGAATGTTTCTGGTGGTCAGCGTGAGCCCTGTACTGCCACCCCGAATCGCCGCATGGCTGGCGAACGAGGAGATGGCCCGAATCTATGAACGTGTTCGCTCGTACCGCATTATCATTTCCGGTTATGACCTGACCCAGCGATGCAACTTGCGCTGTGAGGGTTGTTTTTTCTTCGAAGGAGATCGAAGTACGGGCTACGCAGATGATCTGGACGCGGATCGTTGGGAAGCGTTTTTTCGCAGCGAGCAGCAGCGGGGAATTAGCTATCCACACCTGGCGGGCGCGGAACCCGCGGTGGTGCCGGATCGCCTGGCAGCGGCCGCAGCCGTGTTCGACCAGGGCCTGGTCTACACCAACGGTACCATTCGTATCGACCCGGCGTTGCCCTTCATGCTGCACATTTCCGTGTGGGGAGATGATGCGACGGATAGCCGGCTGCGCGGCGGACCGGTGCTGGCCAAGGCGTTGCGTCTGTATCGGGACGACCCGCGCGCCATATTCATGTATACCATCAGCGCGCAGAACCGCGGCGAGATTCGGGCGGTAGTGGAACGGGTCGCCCATGAGGGTGGCCGGATCTCCTTCAACCATTTCAGCCCAACCCGGCTGTATCGGCAGAAGCTGGCGGGAAACGTGGCGGATCCGCTGACCCCGACCTACCGGTTGTCGAGCAGCGAAAACAACTTGTGCCTCGACGACAGCGACCTGGTGGCGATTCATGATGACATTGCCGAACTCATGCAGTGTTTTCCGGAATCGGTAATCTATTCGCGCTACTACAACGATCAGCTCGCGCGTCCCGGACCATTTTTCAAAATCCGTGACGGCGTGGCAACCAACTGCCCGATTCTCAATCGTAGCGATCATCGTCAGTACCGCAGTGATCTCAGCTTCGACGACAGTGAATGCTGTATTCCGAATGTTGATTGTTCCACCTGTCGGCACTACGTGGCCGGGTATTCCCGGCTCATGGGCGAGATGCGGGACCATCTGAGCAGCGAATCCGAATTCCGAAACTGGCTGGAACTGGTGGATACCTGGTTGCGATTACATATTCGGGACTATCCACGCGACGGGCTGGCGACATGATTCGCAGGGAACTGGAAAAACGCGTCCTCGCACTCGTCCGGGAACGACTGGAATCCGCCCAGGAATCCGCCCAGCAACCCGAGCCCGGCGCGGACCTGGTGGCGGACCTGGGTATGGATTCCCTGGCCCGCGCCGAGTTGTGGGTGTGTGTCGAGGATGAATTCGGCCTGCGCATCAGCGATGTAGATGCGGAAGCCCTGCGCTGCGCAGACGACATTGTCGATTTTGTTGTGAAGCACCGCAGTGCCTGAACGCGTATTTGTTACCGCTGTGGGCGTTGTCAGTCCTTGCGGGGCGGATTACCGGAGTACCTGGGAGGCGGTATGCGCTGGGCGTAGTGGAATTGGACCGGTATCCGCGTTCGACGCCAGCGCGTTGCGCAGCCAGATTGCCGGGGAGGCGAAAGACTTCGACCCGCTGGATTACATGCCAGCGGGCAAGGCCAGGCGCCGGGATCGTTTCGTGCAACTGGCGCTTGCCGCGAGCGCCCAGGCGGTGGGCGAGACCGGACTGCCGGATAGCTACGGGACGCTGGTGGGGTCCGGGGCGGGTGGATTCCTGTCGGCGGAAGAACATTGGCGGCGGCTGGAATCCCATGGGGCGGGGCGCGCGAGTCCCTACATGATGCCGAGGGTGCTGGCGAACATGGCGGCTGCGGAAGTGGCAATCGAGTTCGGGTTGAAGGGCCCGTGCCTTTCCGTGAATACCGCCTGTGCTACCGGCACCAATGCCATCGGTGAAGGTTTTCGCCTGATTCGGGACGGCTATCTGCAGGGTGTCCTGTGTGGTGCCGCGGAGGCTCCCATTAGCTTGTCCTTCATGGCGGGTTTC
>JAJDOE010000162.1 GCA_022340345.1 Gammaproteobacteria bacterium | reverse complement strand
CTGGCCGCGCTCGGGAATCGTCACCTCGAAGGGGCCGTAGTGGGGCTGCCCGCCGCCGGCTTCCTGTTCCACCAGGCGGTAGCTGTACCGCCGGCCCGGGTAGGCGCCGGTGTCAAAGACCCGGTACAGGCTGGCGCCCTGGCGGCCGGCATCGGCGCGCACCAGTTCCGGGGTCACGCGCTGGTACTTGCCGGTGGCCGGGTCGCGGCGTTCCAGCCAGAAACCCAGGGTGTTCACTTCGTAGCCGGTGCTCCACCACAGGTAGGGGCGGCTGAGCACGTCGGTGCCGGCGCCAAAGCCGGAAATCATGGCGGCGGTGGTGAACAGGCACTCGTCCAGCACCCGGAAGCAGGTGTTCGCGTCGTCCTGGTCGAGCACGGTGCCGGAATCGACGCGGATATCGGCGATGTTCTGGTAGACACCGGTAAAGGTGCTGTCCACGTTAATCTGGAAGGACACCTCGCCCCAGCCATCCGCCGGGATCTGGTCCAGCAGCACGAAGCGCAGTGCGCGCACATCAGCGGCGGCGGGCTCGACCGAGGTCCACGCCTTGCGCGCGTCTCCGACCGCGTAGGTATCGACGGAGTACTCGACCCGGCAGCCGTTGGTTGCCACGTAGTCGTGGCTGCCACCGCCCACGGCGGTGTCGAGGTGGCAACCCGGATCAGCGCTGTTGGCGACGAACTGCCCGTAGGTCGGGTACTCCGGGATTTCGTCGTAGATCACGATGGCGTTGTTCTCGGGGTCGCCGATGTCCACCGTGGGGCTGACGTTGCGGTACTGGAGCGTGTAGGTGAGCACCTGGTCACTCGCACCGTCGTAGCTGAGGATGTCTACGGTCTTCTCAATCTCCGGCTGGTTGGCAGCGCTGTTGAACTCGATGCACAGTGCCGGAAACGCGGTCGGATCGTCACCGCAGTAATCACCATTGTACTTCTCGTTGTTGGCTCCGGAGGCCACTTCCTGGTAGGGGCTGATGTAGCTGGTACCGGCGCCGAAGATCACGAAGGTGTAGGTATAGGTAGCCGTCCCGCCGCAACTGGAGCCGTCCAGGTTGAAGCGGTCCATGTCGATGAAAAAGGAGTTGTTGTCCAGGGTCTGCGTGAACGTATCGCCGCCGCACTTGCCGTTGATCACCCCCTGGATGTCGATGAGCCGCATGACGTCGGTGTTGTAATACGCCAGGTCACCGACGGGCTGGAACCAGCCGTCGTAGTCGAACTTGCCGTCGGAGTTGGAGTCGAAGCCGGCCCCCACGGTGCCGATGGTGGCGTTCTCGACGGTGACCGCGACGATCTGGCCCGGGGTAACGCCGACCGGGCTGGTACCGTCATACTCCACGCCGTCCACCAGGATCCTCGAGGGCGGCTGGCCGTTGGGCTGGATCTTGTTGGCAGAGGCGGAAATCTCCGAACGCACGATGATGAAATCGTCCAGCTGGACATTGTTGGTCTCGGTGACGCCGTCCCACTGACGGGCCCACACGGAAAACTCGTAGCGCAGGTCATCGGAAACGTATCCCGGCGGGTCCGACGGGCTGGGGTCGGATCCGTTGGCGAAGCTCGGGTCGGTACCGGTACAGGTGACCTGGCCGTAGGTGGGGCTGGCGATATTCTCGTCCTTGGTGCAGTCGTCCACCAACTGGTAAGAGACCGCCCAGTACACGCCGACACAGGAGTGCGCCGGGATGCTGCCCACGTAGCGGGTGGTGTCGTTGGGGGCCGGCGGCGTGGTGGGGTCGATTGAGACCAGCGAGTAAACGCCCGCGGCGATGCCGGAGTTATACACAACGCCGCCGTCGGTAGTGCAGGTTGTGCCGTTGCAGGTCGTATTGGGAAAAGTACCCGGGCTGACGCCGTCGCCGAGGCTGACGATCACGTCGTCCACCGTGGAGTCCGAGTTGTTGCACACCCGGTTGCCGACGTGAAACATGTCCGGCCCGTCGCCTGATGCATAGCCGTTGCTGTCCACCACCAATGCCTGGGAGGTGTTCTCCTCCAGCGTCAGCAGGGAATCCTTGAAGCCGAAGTCGGCGCGCACGTAGGCGCTGGTGGCGGATGCCAGCCGCAGGTGGATAGGGGTAAAGCGCGTGGTCAACCCGGCGTTGGTATATCCCGTGGTCGAGGAGTAATCCCTGCTGCCGTCGTAGGCGTTGTTGAGTGGGTCATCGTCCACGTACACCTGGAAACAGGCCTTGGCCAGGCCGGTAAAGGAATAGCAGCCATTGTCCGCCGCCGGCGGGATGTCGACGCTGCAGGTTCCGGCGGCGGTGGTGGCGGTGGTCTGCAAGGCGTCGGCGCCGTCAATGACGCCGTTGCAGTTGGCGTCGGTATACAGCAGCACCTTGACGCCGTTGAGGCCCGCCTCGCCAGCTTCCTGAATGCCGTTGCCGTTGGCGTCGTTCCACACGCGGTTGCCGATGCTCGCGGCATGCGCCGCGCCGGCAAAGAAAAACAAACCGGTCAGCAGCAGGCCGGAAATGCGTTTGGCAGGCATGGAATGGAGTCTCCCCCCAGGGAACAATCGTGCTGATGATACCTATAGACGGGTAGTCACGCACCCGCCACGTGGAAATGAGTCTCCGGGACCGGAAATCCCACAGTAATGCCGTGTGAATTTCAGTCCGGGGCCGGGTCCAGCTGCTTGCGGCGCAGGCGGTTGGCGTTGGTCACCACCGTCACCGAGGAAGCGGCCATGGCCGCGCCCCCCACCATGGGGCTGAGCAGCCAGCCGGTAAGCGGAAACAGCACCCCCGCAGCCAGCGGGATGCCGAGGACGTTATACAGGAAAGCGCCGGCCAGGTTCTGGCGGATATTGCGCAGCGTCAGCCGCGACAGCCGGATCGCCCGCGCCACCCCCAAGGGAGAGGCACCGACCAGGGTGATGCCGGCGCTGGCCCGGGCCACGTCGGTACCCGAGCCGATGGCGAAACCCACGTCCGCCCGGGCCAGGGCCGGCGCGTCGTTGAGGCCGTCGCCGACCATGCCGACCCGTTCCCCGGCCGCCTGCAGTTCGCGGATGAAGGCGAGCTTGCGGTCCGGGCGCACGTCGGCGTGGATTTCGTCGATGTCCAGCTCGCGGCCCACCGCCTCGGCGCTGGCCTTGCGGTCGCCGGACAGCAGCACGACCTTGAGGCCCAGCGCCTTCAGGCGCGCCACCGCCCCGCCGGCATCGGCGCGGATGGTGTCGCTCAGCCACAGGGTGCCGGCGGCCTTGCCGTCCAGCGCCACCAGCACCCGGGTCAGGTGCGTGTCCTGCCGCATTTCCGGGACCACCGCGTGCTGGCGCGCCAGGAACGCCGCGTTACCCACCAGCACGGTGCCGCCCCCGGCGAGTTCGGCCAATACGCCCTCCCCGGCCCAGGTACGCGTGCGTTGCGGCTCGCCGATGTCGAGCCCCCGTTCCCGGGCCGCGGCCAGCACCGCCGCCGCCAGTGGGTGCTCGGAGCCGGATTCCGCCGCCGCCGCCAGCGTCAGCACCTGGTCCTCGGAAAAGCCCGCCAGCGGCTGCACGTGGTCCACCCGCGGCTTGCCCTCGGTGAGGGTGCCGGTCTTGTCGAACACGATGGTGGTCAGGCCGCCGGCCTGCTCCAGCGCCTCCCCGTCCCGCACCAGGATGCCGTGCCGCGCCCCCAGCCCCACCGCGTGCATGATGGAGATCGGCGTGGCCAGCCCCAGGGCGCAGGGGCAGGCGATAATGAGTACGGTAAGGCTGGTGGCAAGCACGTAGCCCAGGCGCGGTTCCGGCCCCACCAGGGCCCAGGCGACGGCGGTGAGCAGAGCGATGCCAATCACCGTCGGCACGAATACCGCCGCCACCCGGTCCACCAGCCGTCCGATGGCCGGCTTGGAGGCCTGGGCCTGGCGCACCAGGTCCACGATGCGCGCCAGGGCGGTGTCCTTGCCCACCGCGGTGGCCCGGAACACGAAGCTGCCGTCCACCGCCAGGGTGCCTCCCGCCACCGGGTCACCCGGGGCCCGGGACACCGGCAGTGGCTCGCCGGTGAGCATGGACTCATCCACTCCCGACTGGCCGCTTTCGATTTCGCCGTCCACCGGGATGCGCTCCCCGGGCAAAACCCGCACCCGGTCGCCGGTCACCAGCTGCTCCATCGGGATCTCCTGTTCCCGGCCGTCGCGCAGCACCCGCGCGGTCTGGGGCTGCAGGTCCAGCAACCGGT
Source organism: Gammaproteobacteria bacterium (assembly GCA_022340345.1). Taxonomy (GTDB): domain Bacteria; phylum Pseudomonadota; class Gammaproteobacteria; order HyVt-429; family HyVt-429; genus JAJDOE01. The sequence continues at coordinate 4,834 of JAJDOE010000162.1, read as the reverse complement.
GCACCGCCTCGGCGGTATGCGCCCGGGCACGCATCTCCAGCGCCGCGCCCAGGTTGACCAGCGCCACCACGATGGCGGCGGCCTCGAAGTAGGCGTGGCGGGTCAGGGTGGGCAGGGCCTCGGGCCAGGCGATCACCAGCATGGAGTACAACCAGGCGGCGCCGGTGCCCAGGCCGATGAGGGTATCCATGGTGGGGGTCTTTCCCTTCAGCGTCGCCCAGGTGCCGGTGAAAAAACGCGCACCGGCGAACACCAGCACCGCCAGCGTGGCCAGCCCCGCCAGCAACCAGAACAGCCGCGCTTCCTCCACGCCGGGCAGCCAGCCAGCCAGGCCGGCCAGAAACAGCGGCGCTCCCACCGCCCCGGCGCCAATCGCCTGCCACAGGCGCCGTCTTGCCAGGCGCTGCTCGGCACCGGCGTGCTCGGCCTCGTCGGCGGCGGACTCCAGTGGGCTGAGGGAATAGCCGGCGTCGGCCACCGCGCTGGCGAGCTCGGCCTGTTTCGCCGTTCCCTTCACCGTAGCGGTGCGTTCCGCCAGGTTGACCTGGGCCAGCTCTACCCCGGGCACCGCGCACAGCGCCTTTTCCACGCTGGCCACGCAGCCGGCGCAGGTCATGCCGTCGACCGCGAAACGCCGCGGGGAGGTGTCAGTCGCTGCGGACAACCGCGGGGTACCCGGCCGCCGTCAGCGCCGCGCACACCGCCTGAGGGTCCACGTCGCCGCTGACGCTGCCAGTGCCGTCGGTGTAATCGAACTCGGAGGACTCGATGCCCGGCAGATCCGCCACTGCCTGCCTGGCCTTGGCGACACAGCCGTCGCACTTCATGTTCTCGACGTAAAAACGGGTCTGAATACCTTCGCTCATGGGGCACCTCGCAGGCAAAACGCCAGTGGCGGCATCCGGACTATATGGTGGGCACGCCGCCGTGCTTCAAGGGCGCCAGCCACGACTGCCGCTCAGGACGCGCCGGCGGCACCAAAGGTGTCGCAGCGCGACACCCGCCCGTCACGGAAACCGGTGCGGAACCAGTGCACCCGCTGTTCGGAGCTGCCGTGGGTGAAGGACTCCGGTGAAACCCCGCGCCCGGCCCGACGCATCAGGCGGTCATCGCCCACCGCCGCGGCCGCCGCCAGACCCTCCTCCAGGTCGCCGGGTTCGAGGATCTTGCGCTCGCGATTGCCGTGATGGGCCCACACTCCGGCCAGGCAGTCCGCCTGCAGCTCGGTGAGTACCGACAGGGCGTTGGCGTCCCGCTTCGAGGCGCGCGCCTGCAGGGAACGTACCCGCTCGCTGATGCCCAGCAGGTTCTGCACGTGGTGGCCCACTTCGTGGGCAAGTACGTAAGCGCGGGCGAAATCACCGGCGGCGCCCAGCCGTCGCAGCTCGCGGAAGAACGCCAGGTCGATATACACCTGCCCGTCCGGCGGACAGTAGAAGGGGCCGGAGGCCGCCGAGGCCATGCCGCAGGCGGATTGCACCATGTTACTGAACAGCACCAGTCGCGGCTCCCGGTAGCTCTTGCCCATTTCGCGAAACAGCGGTTTCCAGGTGTCCTCGGTATCCGCCAGCACCACCGAGATGAACTGCGCCTCCTCGTCACCGGCCAGATCCGCGGGCCGTGATGGTGCCGGTTGGGAACGGGTTGCGCCCCCGCCGCCCGGCAGGGGACCGCCACCGCCGGTGAGCATGCCAATCACCTGGGCGGGATCGCCGCCGAGCAGAAACACCGCCAGAACCAGCACGACGGCGACGCCGCCGCTGACCTTCAGGCCGCGGCCTCCACCCCCGCCGCCACCAAATATGCTTCCGCCACCGCTCCCGCGGCGGTCCTCCACGTTGCCGCTGCGGCGGCCTTTTTTCCAGCGCATTGCCTGCTCCTTAAAAGGGTTGGCTGCCCATCTAGCCCGCCGGACCGTGGGTCAGGGCCAGTCGCGGTGCATTGAGAAAATGGTCCAGGATCGCATCCTGGAATTGCCGACCGGAACGCCAGTCGGCACGGGCATGATTGTGCAACACCACCACCACCCGTACGCCATCCGGACGGTGCAGGTAACCCGCGATGGCGCGCACCTCCTCCAGCAGCCCGGTCTTGAGGTGCGCGGTGCCCACCAGCGATGCGACGGCATGGCGCTTCCGGAGCGTACCATCCACCCCCGCCACCGGCAGGGAAGACAGGAATTCCGGCATCAGGGCATGGCGCCAGGCCAGTTCCAGCACCTGTCCCAGCTGGCGCGCGCTGACCCGGGTGTCGCGGGACAGGCCGGCGCCGTTGTCCAGGTACAGCGTCCCCGGTTCGATGCCGCGGCTGCTAAGCCAATCCCGGATCGCCTGGTTTCCGCCCTCCGGGGTACCCGGGACGCTGGCCCGTTCCGCCCCCAGGGTCAGGAACAACTGCCGCGCCATGACATTGTTGCTGTGTTTGTTGATGGACCGGATCACCTCCGCCAGCGGCCGGGACTCCTGGCGATGTACCCGTCGCGCGCCCGCCGGGACGACCCCGGTGTGCACCGAACCGTCCAGGGCGCCCCCCTGCTCCTGCCACAATTCGCGAAACAGCCCGGCCACGTAGCTGTCGTTTCCCGGCACCGCGCGGTATAGCTCCCGGGCGCCGCAGGCCACCGGGTAGGTACCGGTGAAGCGCACCCGGTGGGCGTCGACGCCGTCGGCGCCGATCAACATGCGCAGTCGCGATGCCCAGTAGCGGCATCGCCCGGCAACCAGCTTTACCCGGTTGTCGATCTGCAACTGGTCCGGGTGCGGGTCCGCCACGATGCGCAGCCGCTGGCTGGCCTCATCCGGGTAAAAATGGAAATTGACCACCCGGTAATTCACCAGCAATGCACTCGGCGACGCGTTATAGGCCCGGTAGGGCTTGCCGTCGAAATCTCCGGGCTGATTTTCACCGGGCTGGAAATAGCTGCTGTCCAGCACCAGGTCGCCGCTGATGCGCTGGATGCCAGTGTGGCGCACACCCCGCACCAGGAGCCAGAAGCGCTCGCTGACCAGGAACGGGTCGCCGTAGCCCTTGATATAGAGATCACCCGCCAGCCGGCCGTTGGCCAGCGGCCCGGTGGCGAACACCTCGGTCTTCCAGCGGTAGGAGGGACCCAGCAGGTCGAGGGCGCTGAAGGTGGTCAGCAGCTTGGCGGTGGAGGCCGGGTTGCGCGGCGTATCCGCCAGGTGCGTGTAGACCACTCCGGCGCCGCCGGGCTCGCTGACGTAGACGCTGATGCTGTCTTCCGGGAAGTGGTATTTGGCTGCCAGCCCGGCAAGGTCCATGGCCGACGCGGAACCGCCCGCCAGGGCCAGCCACCCCAGCACCGCGCAGAACCCGGCCGTCCGCCGCGCCACGATTCAGTCCACCTGGGTCAGGCGGGTGAAGTACGGTCCCCAGACCGCCAGCAACATGGCCAGCAGCCCCAGTTCCACCCACAGGATGGTGCGGTAGCGCCGACGGCCAACCGCATCCTCCGCGGAAGAAAGAAACACCCCGCTCATGAGCATGTCCAGCAGCAGGACAAAAAACGCAATGGGTATCACCGCCGGAGCGATCAGGGTGGTAAACATCAGCCAGCCGCTGTACTGCACTTCACCACCGGAGAACGGCTGCGCGGCCGCCAACAGCAGCAGTCCCAGCGCCAGCAGCACGCGCAGTGGCCCAAGCATCGACAAAAAGTGCATCATGCGGGTCTCGAAATTACCTGAAGGAGGAAGCAATGCGTAGTCACCTTATTATAGGTGTATTCCTCGCCTGCACCCTGATTACCGCCGGTCCGGTGCGGGCGGCGGGCGACGCCGACCAGCTGTTCCAGGCCAAGAAATGGCAGGAGGCGGCGACCGCCTACCAGGCAATCGTCCAGGCGGAACCGAAAAATGCCCAGGCCCGGGAACGGCTGGCAACCAGCCAGTTCCGGCTGGAGCAATGGCAGGCAGCGCTGTCGAACTTCGGCGAAGTGGAAAAACTCGGTGGCGGTTCCCCGGTGGTATACGCCCGTGCCGGCATCGCCGCCGCCAAGCTGAAACAGGAAAAAAACACCCTGCGCTGGGCGCGGCTGGCGGCCGAAGCGGGCTTCCCGCCGGGTTTCTTCAGCAACCAGGAGGCCTTCGCGTGGCTGAAGGACAACGCCGATTTCCAGGCGGTGATCGCAACCGCCGAGCAAAAGGCCTTCCCCTGTCGCAGCGGCGCGGTCTGGCGCCAGTTTGATTTCTGGCTGGGCGAATGGAAGGTCAGCACACCGGACGGCCGGCACGCCGGGGACAACCGCATCGAAAAGTCTCTGGAGGGGTGCCTGCTGATCGAAAACTGGACCTCCCAGTCGGGCAGCAGCGGCAAGAGCGTGAACTACTACGACCCGGCGCTGAAAAAGTGGGTGCAGGTCTGGATCGACGCCGGCGGCGGGGTGATCCGTGCCGAGGGCGGCCTGGAGGACGGCGCCATGAAGCTGTACGGACACCGGCACACCGTGGAGGGCGAAAAGCTCGCCTACCGTATGACCTTCACCCCCGAAAAAGACGGCAGCGTGCACCAGTTGCTGGAGGAATCCCCGGATGACGGCAAGACCTGGGAGCTGTCCTTCGACGGCATCTACCGGCACCCGGAAGCGGAAAAGAAGTAGCCGGCGGAAAAAACACCAAAAAAAGGCCCGCCGGAGGCGGGCCTTTCAGGCACTGGATTTGTATCGAATCAGCCTGCTCCCGGTCCGATTGGGATCAAGGACTGAGCGTGCGCCTCCTCGAGCGGCAGCGAACTGACCGCCATCGAGACCACCAGCGGCAACGCGAATCCCGTGCCGATCAGTCGGCGCACTGCAGAGCGGCGCCGCGGATCCATG
>JAJDOE010000083.1 GCA_022340345.1 Gammaproteobacteria bacterium | reverse complement strand
CCGCCCAACGCTGGTAGCCACTGCGCGCGTCGATCAACGCGACCGTGATCTGCACCCGATCACCGGATCGGTGCACGGTTCCCTCCAGAAGGGTCCGTGTGGCGAGCCGCCTGCCAATGGAACGAACGTCGGCGTGCCGGCTCTTGAAGCAGAAGGCCGAGGTGCGGGAGACCACAGCAAGACCGGCGGAACGCGCCAGGGTGTTCGTGATGCCGGCGCTCAACCCGTCCGCCAGGGAATCCTGGGAGGCGTCGCCGCTCAGGTTGACGAACGGAAGTACGGCGATGCTGTTGGTCGGCGTTCGGTCCGCGGATCTTCGGCGATTGGCCGGAAACGGTTCGATCGTTCCGGCGGACTCGATGGAAAGCATCAACCGATAGCCCCGTTTCGGAATGGTCTCCAGGAACCGGGGCTTGCGCGGGCTGTCATCCAGGTAGCGCCGCAGCGAGGAAATACAGCGGGTCAGAGGCTCGTCCGCCACCGGTGACCCGTTCCACACCCGCTCGATCAGTTCGTCCCGGGTGACCACCTCGCCCGCACGCTCTGCCAGAACCAGCAGTACGTTCATGACCTTGGGCTCCACGTGGACCGTGCCGTTGGAGCGGCGGATAAGGCCGTGCCGGGGGCGTACTTCCAGGTCCCCGAGGCAGAACCCGTTGCCCAGTTTTTCCGTGGCTTGCAACATGTGACTGAACCTCCGTGGTGCCCGGGCGCCCACCTGGCGCCGGTTCTCACCGGGGTACAGAGCAAGGCCCGTGCCAGATACTGCAATCCTTTTGAAATCAACTGGTTAAGAACAGAAACGAAAAAATGTGTGGACACGCCCGCGGGGCTGATGTGTGATGTGGGTGTGTAATGTGTGTTCTGAGGGGGCCGGTGGCCGGGCGGAAACCACACATCTTCATCTTCACGGGCCTGCTGGCGGCATTCCTGGTGCATGCCGCCTTCGTGTTCGTTCCCTTGTCGCTGCGTGCCCAGGTCATCGGTTTTTCCGGCGACCTCCGGGCGGGGGAATTCATTGTCTCCGGTGTAGAGCGGGGCAGCCCGGCCGAAAACGCGGGGATCGCTGCCGGCGACCGGATCACCCGTTTGGCCGGCCGCGGCGTCGGCGACTGGCATGCCCGCTACTCGACCGACCTGGGTGATTACCTCGCGGAGCGCCGGGCGCTGGCCGCATCGCCGATGACGGTCGCGCTGCAGCGCGACGGTATGCAGACCACGCGGGAGATCAGGCCGCGTCTTTTGTCCGGAACTGAACTGGTGACGCGTTCCACCGTTCGCGTAGTACTGATCCTGCTGCTGGCAGGCCTGGCGGTATTCATTGTGTACTCGGGTGCACACCAGCCAGGCGCCTTTGTCACCAGCCTGAGTTTCTGCTTTACCCTGTTCTGGCTGGCGGCCAATGGCCCGAATAGTTGGCTTACTTTCCTGGGGCCGCTGGTGCCGGATTCCGGCGGCGCTCGTTTCCTGGTGTACGAACTGGTACACGTCCTGTCACTGGAACTGGTGGTGTGTACTCTGCTGCACGCCTCGCTTTTGTTCCCTGAGCGCCATACGCTGCTGGCGCGCCATCCTCACCTTCCGCTGGTGATCTACGCAGTGCCATTGGTGCTTGGCCTGTTCCTGGTCGCGATCACTGACGGTTCGCTGTTGAACCGTCTCGGAGCCGTGCGTTGGTGGCGTATTCCGCTGAATACGATCTACCTGCTGCTTGCCACGTTTGCCATGCTGCACAGCTACCGGAACCCGAAGTCTCCCGGGCAGAGGGAGCGGGCGCGCTGGGTGGTACTGGCGTTCCTGGCAGTTGTCATTACGCAAATCGGACTGTGGAACCTGCCCAGCCTGTTGCTCGGTCATCCCCTGGTACCCTCCTACGACTGGTTGCTGGTGCCGATCATGCTCATCCCCGTATCGATGACCGTGGCGATTTCCAATCACCGCCTGTTCGGAATCCGCGGCATCCTTCGCCGGCGTATCGAGTTGCTGGACCGCCAGCTGGACCGGGAACGATCCGCGGTGCTGCGGCGGGACCGCCACCTGGAGGACCTGGCGGTGGAGATTCGCGAGCTGAAAAGGGAATTGCAGCAATACGCGGCCCTGGAACGTCCGTCCGCCCGCGGCTCGGTGACGCGTCTGGAGGCGAGGTATCCCGAGCTGGCCGCGATCCGCAGGGAACGCCTGCTCGGCGCAAGCCCGCGATGGGAGACGGTTTTCGAGGATACGGTGGTCGCCGCCCAGGGAACCGCGCCCGTGCTGGTAGTTGGAGAATCCGGGACCGGAAAGACGGATCTCGCGTGGGCGATTTTCCGCCTCGGTCAGCGGCCCGACCGGCCGTACCGGGAAATCAGCTGCGCCCAGTTCGAGCACGCCGACCCGGCGTTCGCCCTGGGGCGCCTATTCGGTATTGGTCGAGGGCATGGCCTGGCCAATGCGCCACGCGACGGCCAACCGGGCTTGCTGGAGGAAAGCGACGGCGGGACCGTTTTCCTGGATGACGTGGACCGGCTGCCGCCCAACGTTCAGGACTTGCTGCTGTTTCCCCTCGAAGGCAAGGCCTTCGAACCCGGCGTCGGCTCCGGGCCCGCACGCAGCGTGGACATCAAATTCATCTTCGCCACCAACGGGGATCCGGAGGCACTGGTACGCGCAGGCCGTTTCCGCGGCGACGTGCTGGCGCGGATCATGAACCGCGTACACATTCCACCGCTACGGGAGCGGCGCGAGGACATTCCGCTGCTGGTCGAGCACTTCGTTGCCCTGCAGGCCGCAGAGCTGGGTCACGAGACTCCGGTCGTTTCGCCCCGGGCGATGCAGTTGCTGACACGACAGGACTACCGCAAGGGAAATGCCCGCGAGTTGCAGGCGGAGATTCACCGGGCCATCGGCCGGGTAATGCTGGAAGACGACCACGTGTTGCGTGCGGGCTACCTGTCCGATACCTTCCGCCAGGTCGCAAGCGATGACCCGCGAGCGGACGAAGCGATGAACGAGGCCGTACCTGCTCCCGCCGGTAAGCCGCCGGCCCCGAGTGTCGCGCAGCACGCCGGCACGGACACCCGGTTGCTTGCAGTGCTGCGCAAGCACGAATTCCGCATCCAGCCCAGCGAGACGGAACTGGGGCTCAGCCACAAGTCGCGGACTCTTTCCAACCAGTTTCGCGGCCTGTGCATCAAGGCGCTGCAGGCCGAGAACTGGGACGTGGGACGCGCAGCCCGATTTCTCGCCGGTATTGACGATCCCCAGTTGTGCGCAAAGC
>JAJDOE010000060.1 GCA_022340345.1 Gammaproteobacteria bacterium | reverse complement strand
CGCGCTTCCCGCAGTGGTAGCTCGAACAGACTCTCGGTCATTTCACCGGATTCACCGTCCTGGTGGCGGGCGCCGATGGCCAGATCGACCTCCTCGCGGGTAACTTCCTCACCGCGGTTGAGAATCAGCAAGCGCTGCAGGAGGTTCTTCAATTCCCGCACGTTCCCGGGCCAGGTGTGGTTGCGTAACAGGTTGAGCGCACCGGTGGAAAACTTGCGATAGGGCAGGCGCTCGCGTTCCACCATGAAGTCCAGATAAAAATTGACCAGGTCCGGTACGTCCTCCCGGTGATCCCGAAGCGGGGGTACGTGCACCGGCACCACGTTGAGCCGGTAGTACAGGTCCTCACGAAAACGGTTCTCGCGAACCGCCTGGTCCAGATCCTGGTTGGTAGCCGCGATGATACGCACGTCCAGGTCCACGTACTGGCTGCCGCCCACGCGCATGAAGCGCTGCTCTTCCAGGGCGCTGAGCAATTTGGCCTGGGTGTCCAGGTCCATGTCCGCGATCTCGTCCAGGAACAAGGTGCCGCCTCCGGCCTGCTCGAAACGTCCCTCGCGAATGGTGCCGCCATCTTCGGAGCCGAACAACTGCACCCCGATATTCTGGGACGGAATCGCCGCCAGGCTCACGTCCACGAACTGGCCATTCGCGCGGGCGCTTTCGCTGTGCAGGTACCTGGCGACGACGCCCTTGCCGCTGCCCGGTTCACCGGTTACCAGTACCCAGCTGTCGGTGGCCGCGATGCGGCGAATATTCTCGCGCAACTCTTCCATCGCCGCGCTGCGACCCACCAACCGGGACGCGGGCTCCAGGTGCAGGCGCAGACGCTGGTTCTCGCGCCGCAGGCGGTCCGCCACCAGCGCGTGTTCCACCGTGACCAGCAATTTGGCGGTGGACAAGGGCTTCTCGACAAAGTCGTAGGCGCCAAAGCGGATCGCCTCTACCGCGGTTTCCACGCTGCCATGACCGGACATCATAACCACCAGCAGGTCCTCTTCCGCGCTCGACCACTCTTTCAGAAGCGTGATGCCGTCGGTGTCGGGCATCCAGATGTCCAGCAGCACCAGGTCCGGGTGGCGGGCGGCGGCACGTTCCCGGGCGCCGGCGGCGTCGGGCGCGGTTTCCACCACGTAGCCCTCGTCTTCGAGAATCTCCTGCACCAGCCGGCAGATATCCGGCTCGTCGTCCACGACCAGGATGCGTTCGCGGCTCACGCGATGTTCTCCCTGGGGTCATCGATTCGTGCAACTGCACCCACGTTGCCGGCAAGGGGAAAACGCATGGTCAGGCGGGCGCCGCCGGCGGGCGGATTTTCCGCCCACTGGGTGCCTCCGTGTTCCTCGACGATCTTTTTCACAATGGCCAGGCCCAGGCCGCTGCCCTTTTCTTTGGTGGTGACATAGGGCTCGAAAATATTTCCGATCTTGTCGCGGGGAAAGCCGGGGCCGTTATCCTCGACTACCAGCTCAAGGAAGCTTCCGACATCGCCGGACGAACGGCGCGTAATGATACGCACTTCCGCATCCGCCGTGGTACCGAGTGCCTGACGCGCGTTGGTTAGAAGATTGTTCAGCACCTGGCGCAGGCGCCCGCGATCCGCGCGCAGGTCGCGCGCTGCCGGATCCAGCTGCAGGCTGATCTTCAGGTTGACACTACGATACAGCTCGGCAACATCTTCGATGAGCTGATGTACATCGACATTCTCCATCTGCATACGCTGGGGTTGCGCGTAACTGGAAAAGGCGTTGACCATGGACTTCAGGGACTCCACCTGGTCGGCGATGGTGCGGGTGGCGCGATCCAGGTGCTCCTTGTCGCTGCCTTCCAGGCGCCCGAGGTACTTGTGACGAATCCGTTCGGCCGAAAGCTGGATGGGGGTTAGCGGGTTTTTGATCTCGTGGGCCAGGCGCCGCGCCACTTCCGCCCACGCCGCGTCCCGCTGGGCCTGGATCAGGGCCGTAATATCGTCGAACACCACCACGTGACCACCACCCGGCAGCCGACTGCCGCGGCACAGCAGGATCTGGCGTCCCCGCGATCCAAACAGCGCCACCTCGCTCTCCCATTCCGGCTGGTCACCGGCGATACCGCTGCGAATCGCGTCGGCAAACAACTGCAGCCGGGGTTCGGTTCCGGCCAGTTCTCCCAGGCCCGCCCCCGGTTGCAGGTCCACCGCCAGGATCTGGCTGGCAACGGCATTGCTGGTCCGTACACCACCGCTGGGATCCAGCGCCACCACCCCGGACGAAAGATGGGCGAGAACCGTGTCCAGGTACAGATGCTGTTCCTCGGCGCTGCGCTGACTGTCGCGGGCCTGGGACTGGGACAGCCGCACCTTATCCGTCATGTCGTTGAAAGATTGCACCAGCACCCCCAGCTCGTCGCTGGAGGCCACCGGCAGTCGTGTCTCGTAATCGCCCGCCGCCACCGCGCGGGTGCCCTGGGCCAGGTCTCCGATGGGCGCGGTCAGACGCTGGGCGAAGTACAATGCCGCCCACACCGAGATCAGCAGCGTCATCAACGTGACCAGGGTCAGGGTCAGCACGAAGCTGAATTTCAGCGGTGCGCGCAGGTAGGAAAATCGTTCGTACTCCGCAAATGCCGCCTGCACACTTTCACCCAGCCTCGCGTGCCGTAGCGGAAGCGGGTGCACCACCTGCAACATGCGCAGCGATGGCCCCGGGGCGAATACCGGCACCACCACCCGCAGGTCCAGGCCGCCACCCACGGCAGGCTCGAAGTTGGCGTAGTCCGTTCCGCTGCGGACCTGGTCGACAATGCCCTTGGTAGGTCGTCGCGTCGGCATCAGGGCGCCGGAGCTTTCGCTGCTGTATGCAAGCACGCGGCCATTACGGGCGAACAAGGTGATTTCGGAAAACCCGGCCCGCTCGCGCAGGAGGTCCAGCTCGCGCACCAGGTCCCGGTCGCTGCCAAGCTCGGACAATGTGGGAAGCGCATCGCGAACCCGTTGCAGTTGGTCTTCCTTGATGGCCTCCAGCGAGGTGCGTCCCAGCAGCAGGGCGTCGTTGAGGGCCTGCTCGATGCGCACATCGAACCAGCTGTCGATTCCGCGGGAAATAAACTGCACGGAAAAGTAATAAACCAGCGCGAGCGGGATCAGCGCAATGGGCACAAAAAACCCGAGCATACGCAGGGTCAGGCGCGAGCCGAGTTCCCGCCGCCGCAGGTGCCCAACCAGCCGCGCTACGTTGAAGGCGATCAGCAACAGCAGCGCGGCGATGCCGATCAGGTTGACGATCAGCAGCAGCGTGTAGTGCTCGCCGAACGCCTCCTGGCGGGCGGCACTGGAAAGCAGGAACACCGCCACCAGCAGCGACAGGGTCACCGCCACTCCGGGCACCGGCCCGACCAGGAAACGAATCAGCGCTCGAGCGCCCATTTTTTCCATTTGCTCTTCAGCCGCCAGCCGGAGAGCGTATAGGCCATGGGACGCAACGCGGCCGGCAGGGCATCAACATCGATGCGGGCACGCAGCGCCAGGTCGAATCGGTCTTCGCCCGCGGCCGGGGCAGGCAAGGAGATGTGGCTGAGAGTGCCAAGGTAATCCAGTGCATCGGCCCGGGAAGGAAAGGCGCGTGCCTCGCTGTCGTTCGGCAGGGTTACCAGGTACAGATTCGACAGAGCGTGAAATTCAAGGCGTGCGCGCAGGGTCCATTCCTTCAGCAGCTTGTCCCAAACGATCCACCAGCGGGGTTTGAGCAGCCGGAACTCAAATAGAATTTCCAGGGGAATGCCTCGGTCAAGAGCCTCCGCGGAGGCATCGCTCAGCTGCAGATCGAGCCGCGCGTTGACCACCAGGCGGTCGGCCTCCTGGCGCACCTGTCCCTCGCGGAAGGTGAACCCTTCCGCGGCGCAGGTCGCCACCAGCAGCAGGGTGCCGGCAAGCACGGCCGCGACCGATGACCAGGGATTGTGTTTTGCTTTGCAGTTCATGGCTTTAAATGCCCTTGACCGCAGAAGGATATTACGCCTTTTGCAGGCAAGCGTAACAAAAGCCGTCCTGCTCCGGGCCGCTTGGCAGGCAGGTGCAGTGGCCCGCCGGAACGCCGCCGGGTATCTGCGGAACTCGCACCCGGGCATCGGCACAGGAGGCAACGAAGGCGGCAATCACCTCGGTGTTTTCCTCCGGCAGCAGCGAACAGGTGACGTACAGCAAGCGCCCGCCCGGAGCCAGCAGTGGCCACAGGGAATCCAGCAACTGCCGTTGGCGGCGGGCGGCGGCGGCCAGGTCCGCCTCCCGGCGCAGCAGCTTGATGTCCGGGTGACGCCGGATCACGCCGCTACCCGAACAGGGCGCATCCAGCAGGATTCGATCGAAGGGCCGCCCGTCCCACCAGTCCTCCGGGCGGGTGGCGTCCGCCGCAACCAACGTGGCCTGCAGCCCCAGGCGCTCCAGGTTCTCCTTCACCCGCCCAAGCCGCCCGGGATCAATGTCCAGCGCCACCAGTTCCGCCAGCCCGGGTTCGAACTCCAGCAAATGGGTGGTCTTGCCGCCCGGCGCTGCGCACGCATCCAGCACCCGCTGCCCGGGCTGCAGCTGCATCAACTGCGGGGTCCACTGGGCGGCGGCATCCTGCACCGAAACTTCCCCGGAGGCCAGACCGGGAATCTCCGCCGCTGGCAGGCGCGTATCCAGTATCACCGCCTGGGCCGGGCCGGCGGCGTGGGCGCTGATACCCTGCTCGCGCCGTGCCGCAAGCCATTCGTCCCGGTCAAGCCGCAGGCGATTGACCCGCAGGGCCAGGGCCGGGCGCTGGTTGTTGGCGGCCACCAGCGCCGGCCAGGACTCCGGCCAGGCGGCCTGCAGCCGCCGCAGCAGCCACGCCGGGTGGGCGAGGCGCGCCGCCTCGTCGAGGCCCGCTTCCAGCTTGGCCCGTTCGCGAAGAAAACGACGCAGCACCGCGTTGACCAGACCGCGGGCCCGCTGCCGGCCTACCGCCGGACACAGGTTCACGGTCTCCGCCACCGCCGCGTGGGCGGGCACCCGCATGTGTTCCAGCTGGTACAGACCGGTGGCGAGCAGGGCATCCACCACCGGGTCGGGTCCGCCACTCTTCAATTGGCCAAGCAGGGCGTTGTATCGCGGCCACCAGCGAACCGTTCCCCAGGTGAGCTCCCGGGCAAAATCCCGATCTCGCCCCGCCAGCTGCGCCCCATGGGTGGCAAACAGCACGTCCAGGCTGGCGCCCTCGCTGAGCAAGCCCGCCAGGCAGCGGGCCGCGGCCAGCCGCGGGTTCACGCCAGTCGCTCGCCGGGACGCAGGGGGTGTCCGAGCCGGTACTCCGCAGCACTCAGCGCAAGCCCCCCGGGCGCCTGCAGGCGGGTAATGAGCAACTGACCGGCTCCGGTGGCTACATGGATACCTATATTATCTCCCGCCACCACGGTGCCCGGCGCCGGCGCCTCCGTGGCGGTCGGTAGCGCGATGGCTTCGAGAATCCGCAACCGCACACCATCCCGCTGGCAGAAGGCCACCGGCCAGGGATTGAACGCGCGCACCCGGCGTGCGATGTGCTCCGCTGGTAGCTGCCAGTCGATAGCCGCCTCGGCCTTGGCGATGCGCGCGGCGTAGCGAACCCCGGTCTCCGGCTGGGGCCGGGCCCGAGCCTCCCCGCGCTCCAGTTTCTCCAGCACCGCCAGCAGGCGTTCTGCCCCCAGGCGGGAGAGGCGATCGTGGAGTTCGCCGGCACTTTCCCGCGTGCCGATGGCGGTACGCGCCTGGTCGAATACCGGCCCGGTATCCAGGCCCGCTTCCATCTGCATGATGCTCACGCCGCTTTCCGAATCCCCCGCCTCGATGGCGCGCTGGATCGGGGCCGCGCCACGCCAGCGCGGCAGCAACGAGGCGTGCACGTTGATACAGCCGTGACTGGGTACCGCCAGGCAGTCCGGCGGCAACAACAATCCGTACGCCACCACCACCATCACCTCCGGAGACAGGCGGGCCAGGTCGCCGGCGCCATCCCGCAGGTGCTGCGGCTGGTGCACCGGCAGGCCCTTTTCCCGGGCCCAGCGCTTGACTGGCGAGGCGGTCACCCGCCGTCCGCGGCCCGCTGGCCGGTCCGGCTGCGTATACACCGCTATCAGCTTGTGTTCCGCGGCCACCGCCGCCAGTGAGGGGAGCGCGAAATCGGGCGTGCCGGCAAAAACGATGCGCAGGCCCATGCGGACTACATGCTCTGGCGCGCCTGCTTCTGAAGTTTCTTGCGAATGCGCTCCTGCTTGAGGGGCGAGAGATAGTCTACGAACACCTTGCCGTCGAGGTGGTCGATCTCGTGCTGAATACAGACCGCTTCCAGCCCGCTGGCTTCGTGCTCGAAGGCCTCGCCATGCCGGTTGCGTGCGCGAACCCGGATGTGTTCGGCGCGGGTTACGTTGGCATATATGCCCGGAACCGAAAGGCAACCCTCCTCGCATTCCTGGCTGCCATCGGTAGCCACCAGCTCCGGGTTGATGAATTCCTGCAATGCATCGCGCTGTTCCGATACATCCACCACGATCAGGCGCCGGTGCACGTTTACCTGTGGCGCCGCCAGGCCGACACCTGGCGCCTGGTACATGGTCTCTGCCATGTCGTCCAGCAGTCGATGCAGCTCCGCGTCGAATTGCTCGACGGCTTGCGAGAGTTCCAGCAGGCGCGGGTCCGGGTAGGTAAGAATGCCAAGTAAAGCCATCGATGGGAGCAACCAGGGAGCCAGACCGTAATGTCGTGTTCCGCCGGTCTTTTTTCAAGCAGGGCCTGTCGGATTTACGCTGGCAGCGGCCCGCCGGATTGGGCTAGACTGCGGCGCGTGAGAATGGCACGAACATGGTTTGTCATGGTCGCCGCCCTGCTCGCGGCGGGAGTCGCCAATGCAGCGGAACTCCGGCCCGATGCACCGGACCGATACACCGTGGTCAAGGGCGACACCCTGTGGGGAATCTCCGAGAGATTTCTCAACGACCCCTGGGCCTGGCCCAAGGTCTGGAAGGCCAATCCCCAGATTGAAAACCCCAACCTGATCTATCCCGGCGACGTGGTGGTGTTGGACACGGACGCCAATGGCAACCCCAGCCTGCGGGTTCTGCGCCGCGAACGGCCCACCGTCAAGCTGTCCCCCACCGCCTACAGCGAAGCGCTGGAGGGGGCCGTCACCACCATCCCGCCGGAGGCCATCCAGCCGTTCCTGGCCGAGGCCCGGGTGCTGCCCGTGGCGCAGTTGCGCGCCGCTGGCTACGTGGCCCAGGGCGTGAAAGACGCGCTGGTTCTCGGCAAATACAGCCGCTTCTATGCCCGCGGCCTGGAGCCGGGCGCCGCCAGGGGTACCCAGTACCAGGTATTTCGCCTGGGCGAAGCCATCATCGATCCGGAGACCTCCGAGCTACTTGGCCATGAAGGCATCTACCTGGGCGAAGCCAGCCTGCTGCAGGGCGGCGAGACCGCCAAGCTGCGGGTGATCAGCTCCCGCCAGGAAATCCTTCCCGGCGACCGGCTGTTGCCGGCGAGTGGCGAGGTGGTGATACCGCGTTATTTCCCCCATGCGCCGGACAAACCGCTGCGTGGCCGGGTGCTGCGGGTGCAGGGAGGCGTCAGAGAGGCCGGGAAAGGGTCCATCCTGCTGATCAACCTGGGCAGCCGGGAAGGAATTGAACAAGCGCACGTTTTGCGTATCCATCGCAGTCCGGGCCGGCGCCTCGACCCGGTCACCCGCGCCACCTACTTCCCGCCGAATGAGCCGACCGGGATGCTGCTGGTATTCGCGGTCTTTGATAAAACCAGCTACGGCCTGGTGATGCGATCCAGCGGTGCCGTGGTGGTGGGCGACACCGTCACGACACCCTGAAAGACCCGCCGACGGGAAGTACCTGGGAACAGCGACTACAGGGCGCAAGGGAATGACGCCGCCAACCGATTCCGAAGACCGTAGCCTGGCGTGGTTGCTGCTGCACGCCGCCCGGGGCCTGGATAGCGCTACCCGCCAGGCGCTGCTGGAAAAGTGGGGCGATCCGTCGGCGGTATACGCCGCCCGGGACCAGTGGCGGGACGCCGCCCCCGGCGTGCAATTTCCCGATCCCCGGGAGCTGGAAGAAACCCTCGCATGGCTGGAAGGGCCGGACAACCACCTGGTCTGCCAGACCGATCCCGACTACCCGACTCTGCTGCAGCAAATTCCCGGCGCGCCGCTGCTGCTGTTTG
>JAJDOE010000071.1 GCA_022340345.1 Gammaproteobacteria bacterium | reverse complement strand
GAGCGGGATGGGCGGGGCGTACTGGCGGCCGTTTCCACCGATGGCCGCGTGCAACAACAGCTCAAATTCCAACAGGGCGATGTCAGGGAACCAGCCTGGTCACCCACCAATCGCCGAATCAACTAACAAGACAGGAGCAGCAAATGAACAGACGACACATGATACTGGGGCTGCTGGCAGCTCCGCTGGTGGTAGCCGGGTGTAGCAACAAAAACAAGACCAAGCCGGAAGCTGCGGGTCCCGGCGGGGCGAGTATTTCCGGCGGTGACGGAACCGGCAGCCTGGACGGCCAGCAGTTTGGCAGCCAGCAGGAACTGCTTGCCCAACGCACCGTCTATTTCGAACTCGACAGCGCAAGCCTGGATCCACAGAGTCAGGCTGTGATCGAGGCCCACGCCAGGCACCTTGCCGCCAACGGCAGCATTCGGGTGGTGCTGGAAGGCCACGCGGACGAGCGGGGCTCACGGGAGTACAATCTGGCGCTTGGGGAACGGCGTGCCCGTTCGGTGTCCCGGCTGATGAATTCCCTGGGCGTGGATAGCGGGCGCATCAGTGAAACCTCCTATGGCGAGGAACGGCCAGCGGCCGTGGGCCATGACGAGAGTTCCTGGCGTTTGAATCGCCGCGTGGAGATCCTCTACGGCAACTACTAGCGTTTTTTTGGCGTACACAAGCATGCGAAGACTACTCCTTCCCGCCGGCCTGCTGCTCGCCGGTTGTGCCAGCGTTCCCGACGGCGGGCCCACCGCCGTCGGGGCCCAGCCGGTGGCCCGCGATCCGGCCTCCCTGGTTCTGCAACTGCAGGAACTCCAGGACGAGCTCAAGGCCCTGCGCAACCAGATCGAGATTCAGGGCAACCAGCTGCAAAATCAGGAGCGTCGCCAGCGCGAGTTGTACGACGACCTGGACTTCCGCTTGCGCGCCCGCGAACGCGATGCAGGCACACCCGGGCCGATGGCCGCCAGTCCGGCTGCAGATACCGCGCCCACCACCGCGGGTGGGATGGCCGTGCCCGCCCCGGGACCGACGGCTCCCGCCGCCGGTCCGGTGCCGGCGGGACGAGCCACCGCGGAGTTCAGCGAACGCCAGGCCTACGAGAAGGCCTTCGATCTGCTCAAGCAGAGCCGCTACGAGGAGGCGATCGCTGCGTTTCGCGCGTTCCTGGCGACCCACCCCAGTGGCCTGTTTGCGGCCAGTGCCCAGTACTGGATCGCGGAGGCGTACTACGTGAACCGGGATTTCACTACCGCGCTGGTCGAGTTTCAGCGGGTCGTGAACGAGTACCCGAACAGCCCCAAGGCACCGGATGCGCTGCTCAAAGTCGGGTACAGCCATCTCGAGCTGGGCCAGGCCGACGCGGGCCGGCAGGTTCTGACCGGCATCCTGCAGCGCTATCCGGGAACGCGAGTGGCTATTTCCGCCGAGGCGCGCCTGAAGAAAGAAAACCCGACCGCCACTACCGGCCAGTGACGCGCGGCGGTACCGACCGCGAGCCGGTGTCTGCCGCCGAACCACTGCGTGTCACCGAGATTTTTCGTTCCCTGCAGGGGGAGGCGGACCAGGCCGGCTGGCCCACGGTATTCGTGCGCCTCACCGGCTGCCCGCTTCGCTGCCGCTGGTGTGATACGGCGTATGCCTTCACCGGCGGACGGGTCATGAGCTGCGAGGAAGTCATCGCCGCGGTGGCCGACCGGAGTGCGCCACGGGTGACCGTTACCGGTGGCGAGCCGCTGGCCCAGCCCGGTTGCCGCGACCTGCTTCGGGAACTCGCCGGTCGTGGTTACCAGGTTTCCCTGGAGACCAGCGGTGCACTGGACATCGCCGGACTCGACCCGCGGGTGACCGTGGTCATGGATGTGAAACCCCCGGGTTCGGGACAGGCAGCACGCAACCTGGGGTCAAATATCAACCACCTGAAACCCGGTGATCAGCTCAAGTTCGTGCTGGCGGACCGGGCGGACTACGAATGGGCGCGCGACTGGCTGGCGGAACAGGATCCGCAGGCCCGGATCAGTTCCCTGTTCTCGCCGGTATTCGGCGAGCTTGCGCCGCGCGATCTCGCGGACTGGATTCTCGCAGACGGGTTGAACGTGCGCCTGCAACTGCAATTGCACAAACTGCTGTGGGGAAATGAGCCCGGCCGCTGAGTCCCGTGCCGTGGTGCTGTTGTCCGGTGGCCTGGACTCCGCGACCACCCTGGCGATGGCTCGCGCGCAAGGACTGGTCTGCCATGCCCTGAGCTTCGACTACGGCCAGCGGCACCGGGCCGAACTGGCGGCGGCGACTGCGGTCGCCTCCGCACTGGGAGCGGCGGAGCATCGCACCCTGCGCCTGCCAGTGGGCGAGCTGGGGGGATCCGCGCTGACCGACACCGCGCTGGCGGTACCGGAACCCGGCACGCCGGGCATTCCGCTGACCTACGTGCCGGCACGCAACACCATCTTTCTGGCCTGCGCCCTGGGCTGGGCGGAGGTGCTGGGGGCCCACGATATTTTTATCGGTGCCAACGCGGTGGACTATTCCGGGTATCCGGACTGTCGTCCGGAGTTCATCGCCGCCTTTGAAACCCTCGCCAACCTGGCGACCCGCGACGGGGTGGAAGGGCGAAAATTCCGAATTCATGCGCCACTGCTGCATCTGGGCAAGGCCGAGATCATTCACCGCGGGATGGCGCTCGGCGTGGACTACGCGCTGACCAGTAGCTGTTACCAGCCGGCGGACGACGGGCAACCCTGCGGGCGTTGCGATTCCTGCCGGATTCGCGCCCAGGGCTTTGCGGACGCCGGCCTGGCGGACCCGCTCACCAGAAAATTCACCTTATGACCGCATCAACAGGCTCCGCAGGCGCTGGCCGATGCCGCTGCCAGCCATGTGCTATATTTTTTTCACGGGCAACTGTTAAAGAATAGATCGCGCGCTCCACGAGCCCTCGGGGCAGCGCGGCGCTTGTGCCCGGCCCAACACGGAGTCCAGGTTTTCTGATAACCAGTCTTATCCGGGGACGATAATGGAACTCGAAGTAGCACAAAAGATTGCCCTGCTGGGCTTTATTGCCGCCGCCGTCATGGGTGCGGTGGCCAACAAGACCCACTTCTGCTCCATGGGAGCGATCAGCGACTGGGTGCATATGGGGGCCAAGGGGCGCATGGGAGCCTGGTTCGGTGCCATCGGCATTGCGATCCTCGGAACCCAGGCGCTGGCATTGTGGTGGGACGTCGATATCGGCGCTTCCCGCTACCTGTCCACCAATTTCACCTGGCTGAGCTACGTGGTCGGCGGCATCCTGTTCGGTATCGGCATGACCCTGGCGGCGGGCTGTGGCCAGCGCAACCTGGTGCGGGTGGGTGGCGGCAACCTGCGGGCGCTGGTGGTGCTGATCATCATGGGCATCACTGCCTACGCGACCATGCGCGGTTTTCTCGCCCTGGCGCGCATCGAATGGCTGGAACCCTCCGCCCTGGACCTGACCGCGCTGGGTTTGACCACGCAGGGACTTCCGGCCTTTGTCGGCCAGTGGACCGGCATCGAGGACACACGCATGCTGACCATGGGACTGGCCGCCATTTTCGGCCTGGGCCTGGTGGCCTTCGCGTTGCGGCAGGCGGATTTTCGCGGCAGCTTTGATAACGTGTTTGCCGCGGTGGTGATCGGCGGTGTGATCATCGCCGGCTGGTATATCACCGGCGTGCTGGGCAACGACGATTTCGAGCCGGTGCCGGTGGAAAGCATCAGTTTCATCGCCTCGGTCGGAAACAGCATCAACTACCTGATGACCTACACGGGGTCGACCATCAACTTCGGCATTGCGGTGGTGGGCGGAATGATATTTGGCTCGTTTCTGTACGCGCTGCTGTCCGGAAATTTCCGCTGGGAAACGTTCAGCAACCGCAGTGAAATGATCACCCACCTGTGGGGCGGCGCGCTGATGGGTACCGGCGGAGTGCTCTCTCTGGGTTGCACCATCGGCCAGGGGGTGACGGGTTTTTCAACCCTTGCCGTCGGGTCCATGATCGCCCTGGCGTCCATCATGCTGGGCAGTGCGGCGACCATGAAAGTCCAGTACTACATGCTGGATGACAAGGGCTTCCTCAGCGCCTTTGGCGGCATGCTGCGGGATTTTGTGACCTTGCGCTGGCAGGCGGCCTGAGGCCGATAGGAGGCGAGCGGCGTGGATTTTGAATGGGGCCCGGTGCATACCGTCGCCCTTTGGGCGTTCGGCCTGGCATTGGTGCTGGGGGCGGTAGCCTTCAAGACCAACTTCTGCACCATGGGCGCCGTCAGCGACTGGGTCAACATGGGCGACAAGGGTCGCCTGCGCTCCTGGTTTCTGGCCACCGGTGTCGCGATCCTTGGAACCCAGGGGTTGCAGCTCGCGGGTCTGATCGATACCAGCACCACCATCTACCAGGTTGCCAGCTTTGGCTGGCTGGAATACGCCATCGGCGGGCTGCTGTTCGGAATTGGCATGACCCTGGCGTCGGGCTGCGGGCAACGCACCATGGTGCGGGTCGGTGGCGGCAACCTGAAGTCGCTGGTGGTGCTGCTGGTCTTCGGCATTACCGCGTTCATGACCTTGCGTGGCCTGCTTGCCTACCTGCGTATCGAAATCGAGCGCAGCAACGTGGATCTCGCCGCCCACGGCATCAACCACCAGGGGTGGGTGGATGCCATCATGGTGTGGACGGGCCTGGCGGACGGTGACCTGTTGCGTATCGGGCTGGCCGCGGTGCTGGGCCTGGGCCTGGTGTGGTTCGCCTACGGCAACCGCGAGTTTCGCGCCAGTTTCGACAACCAACTGGCGGGGATCGTGATCGGGCTGATTATCGTCGGTGGCTGGTACGTGACCGGAGTGTTGGGCGCGGATGACTTCGAGCCGGTTCCACCGGAGTCCATGACCTTCGTCATGCCCGTGGGCAATGCGATCAACTACTTCATGACCTTTACCGGCTCGGTTATCAGTTTCGGCGTCGCGGTGATTTTCGGCACCATTGCCGGATCGTTCCTGTATTCCGTTGCTACCCGCAATTTTCGTATCGAGACCTTTGTTTCCCGCCAGGATATGGCACGTCACCTCTGGGGTGGCGTCTGCATGGGAACCGGTGGTGTGCTGGGCTTCGGCTGCACCATCGGCCAGGGCGTGACCGGCATGTCCACCCTGTCCATGGGTTCGGTAATCACGCTGCTGTTTATCATCCTCGGCAGCGCCCTGACCATGAAGGTAGATTACTATCGTGCCGACGAGCGCGGATTCTTCGCCGCCCTTGGCAAGTCCCTGGGCGACATCGCCCGCCTGCGTTTCCAGCACTGACGCCAGCGCCGGCCCGGCGTTCTCCGACGAGCGCTCGGGGTTCCGCTAGGGTTCTTTCTTGAACACCAGCGGCTTGCCCTGTTCCCAGTCGGCGCCAGCGCTGGGGAGGAAGCGCTTGAAAGCCTCCGACACCCCGCTGTCTTCGAAGCGGCGTTCCAGTGCCAGCAAGGTGTGGTTGTCGTATTCGCACAGGGATTCGGCGTAGGCCACTTCCTCCGCGGCCGCCACCAGGGCGGCGTTGCGATCCGGCGCACCGTAACGCTCCTGCAGGTGATCCGCCAGACGTTCCACCACCGATTGGTATTCCTCGTCGGCGAGTTCGTCGATGCGGACCAGCGTCGCGCGACCGTAGCTGCCGATGCCGAGGAAGCCGCTGGCGAAGGCCTGCGCCCGTTTGCCCTCGAGTTCACCGGGGTCCAGATGCAGGAACTCGAAGCCCCCCGGCACCGCCCACTCGTCCGGCTCCGCCGCGGTGTCGAATACCTGGCAGTCGGAATCATCCAGCCGGACCACCCGAGGCAGGTGGCGCCTGGGCCGGCTCACGGGCCGGCCCTCCGGCGGCAACGGTCGAAGTCCGCTCCGGGACGGGTTCGGCTGGCGGGAAACACTATTCCAGGTTAATGCGGCCGTCGATGCGTTCGCTTAAGGACAGATCGCCGATTTCCAGGGTAGCGGTCACGGTCAGCGATTCGTCGCCCTTGAGAGCTCCGGAAGCGATCGCGGCACGCACCGCTTGTTCGATCTCCCGCTGGGAATTGATTCCCACCTTCTTCAGGAACTTGCGTACTTCGATATTGAATTTCTCTTCATTCATTCTTCTGGTTTCCGTGCTGTTGCTGAACCCGGTTGGTCAGGCGGACCACACAATCTGACCGCAATCCGAAAAGTCATAGCCGCCGAACCGTTCTGCGATGCGTTGGCATTCGCTGCTCTTGAGAAAATTGATGACATTCTGAAACAGGGCGCGGAAATACACACCCCGGTCCAGCGCAAAATCGTAGGCCTCCCAGCCGATGGGGAGAAAATCCAGGCCGAACTCGCCGGCCGTGCTGCGGGTTCCCGGTGCGACATCCGCCTCATCGCGGCTCAGCAGGGAAGCCACTTCCCGTTCCGAGAGTACCCGTGCGGCAACGGTCAGTCGTGCCGGATCCACCTGGTGGTGTCCGAACAGTTCGCGCAGGTGGCGTTGTGCCCCGGCGCCGTCGTGGCGAAAGACCCAACGCAGATCGCTGGAAAAAAGGCGCTCCAGGTCCGGTTCGGCATCGAAAATCCCCGGCGCCAGGATCAGGCCCTGTTCCCGCTGGAAGGCACGTACCAGCACCCAGTTCTTGTGCGGTGGGTAATGCTGAATCAGGGCAGCGTGCCGGTTGTGGCTTTCCTCCGCCGGTCCCCAGCGGACCCCGCAGACATCGGCGCGGTTTCTCGCCAGCAGTGACAGTCCCAGCTCGGTGCTGGTGCAGGTGTAACTGACCAGTGCGCGGCCCTGCATGGAATGCACCACCTGGTAGACGGAGCGCTGGATGAGGGGATCGTCGCTGCCGGTCACCACCAGGCGGTCGGTGAGCAGGCCGCCGTGACTCGACTCCAGCAGCCAGTGGTCGATCAGCTTGCGTGGAAACAGCCATTTGCCAGTGACCTTGGTGCCCGGCATTTTTCCTTCGCTGGCCAGCGCGTAGACCTTCTTGGTGTTGATGTGCAGGTATTCCGCCACCTGCCGTACGTCCATGAAGGTCGGTGCGGCGTCATCGCCGCTGCCAACGAGCCGCAGGGGCGGGGTCCTGGGAAGCGGAGTGCTGACCATGGTCTCAGGTTCCGGTTTTCTCGTGCGGCACCTTCACCGAGTGCCGCGGCCCATCCGGTTTCTGGTCGAACTCCACCTGTTCGTCGCCGTTGTATACGAGGAAATGCTTGCCCTTGGCCCGCGCGATCATGACGATGCCCAGGTCCTTGGCCAGTTCCAGGGCCATTTGCGTAATTCCCGATCGCGACAACAGCACCGGAATCCCCATCAGCGCTGATTTCATGACGATTTCGGAGGTCAGGCGTCCGGTGGTGTAGAAGATTTTGTCGCCACCGTCGGTGCGCTCCAGCCACATTCTCCCGGCGATGGCGTCGGCGGCGTTGTGGCGCCCCACGTCCTCGACGAAATTCAGGATCTCGTCGCCCCGGCACAGGCCGCAGCCATGCACCGCGCCGGCCTTCTTGTAGAGTTCGTTGTATTCCCCCAGGGCATGCAGCAGTTGGTAGATGGTCGACTGGCGGACCACGACGGCGGGCAGGCGTACGTCGTAGAGCTTGTCCAGCGTGCAACTGAAGACGGTGCCCTGGGCGCAACCGGTGGTTACGGTGCGTTTTTTCCCCTTGTTCTCCCAGTCGCTGATTCCCTTTCCCTGGCGGGTGCGCACGTCCACCCGCTCCTGCTCCCAGTCCACCTGCACCGAGGAAATCTCTTCGATGTCCTCGATCAGGCGCTGGTTGCGCAGGTAGCCCAGGGCCAGTTCCTCGGGGTGCGTCCCCAGGGTCATCAGCGTCACAATCTCCTGGTCATCCACTTTCAGCGTGAGCGGGAACTCACCGGCCACGCTCAGCTCGCGGACTTCGCCGAACTGGTCCACCGCGGTGACTTCCCGCGCCGGGGCGCGCCCGGCTCGGGAAAGATTGGGTCGGTAACGGGTCTGGCTCATGATCGGGTGGCGGGACCGGCTGGCGGGTACAGACCCTAAGGAGCAAATTCCGTGCCTGAGTGCGATCCGGCGGGAGGTCGGCTGGTGTCCGCTGCCGGGAATCCGGCAGTGGGTCATTTTGAACCATTCCGGAGGGAGGTTGCATCCTTTTGTCGCAGCGGAAGACCTCGCGGGTGTGAAAATCCAACCCTTGGAGTTGGTACGTTCCTTGCGTTGTATCCGGGACGATGTACCTGCCCGGATTGGATAGATAGGTCCCCATGCGCTCTCCCCTGGAGCCCTTCGCTACCGGTCACCCGGGACGCTTCCGCTTTCCGGTGTCGGTGTTGCTGGAGCGGCGGATCCGCCAGCGGGGCCGCTGGTCCTTTCCCTATTGGCAGGTCGCCGGTGTGGTCAGCGGCGATGGAGACTCCGGGCAGGATCCACGGCGAGCGCTGGTACACGAGGACGACGAATGCCGGCGCTACCTGTGGACCGGAATGTGGCTGGAGCTGTTCCGCGACGGCACCGAGAGCTACTGGCACAACCTGAAATCGAGTCAGCCCTCGTTGTTTGTGATCTGCAGTGAACACGAGGACGACGCCGATGACCGGGTACCGATCCTGGTCACCGCGGACCACGACGAAGCGCACGCCTACCTGGAAGGTGGCGATGACGTGTTCGCGGTGTCGATTCCGCCGTTTCTGTACCAGATGATCGAACGCTACGTGGTGGACTACTACCAGCCCGGGGAAGAGAAGAAGCGCAAACGCAAACATTGGAAATCCGAGGCTCCGCATGGCACGCCGACCCCCGAAAGCTCCCGAAAACACTGAACCGTCGGGCGACGAGGGCGTGCTGCAACGCTGGGCCCGGCGCAAGAGCGAGAGCCAGCTCGAGGCGGAACCCGCGCCGCCGGCGGAGCCGCTGACGGCGGAGCCCTCCGCGGAGCTGCCCGGGGAACCGGACAAGACCGATGCGGATATGCCCCCCATTGAATCGATCCACGAGGATTCGGACGTGAGCGATTTTTTTTCGCCGGGTGTAAGCGACAAGTTGCGCCAGTCCGCGCTGAAAAAACTGTTTCGTTCCGCCAAGTTCAATATCGTCGACGGCCTGGATGACTACGACGACGACTTCACCACCTACGAGGCCCTGGGCGACATCATCACCTCGGACATGCGTCACCAGATGGAACTGATCCAGGAGCGCGCCGAGGCCGCCCTCGCCGCAGGCGAGGCCCAGACTGGGGAGGAGGCTGCCGCCTCGCAGGCCGCTGGCACCGGGACGGACACGGCTACGGCCACCGACACCGACACCGAAACGGATCCAGGGTCCGGTACGGAATCCATCTCCAGCGCGGACCCGGCCCCGGAACCGGCCCCGGTGGACGGCGACGGCGACAGCGACGGAGAACGGACATGAGTCCACCGCCGGGCACCGCAAGCACCTGGCCCGCGGAAAGCGTGGATGGCCGCGCCCGGGCGGAAGCGCTGGCCGCACTGCTGTCCGGCGAGCGTACCGCCACGGCGGTGGTTTCCTATCGTTCCGCCGGGCGGGCGCTGGTGCTGGCCCAGGACCCGGCCGCCGGACGAGCGGCGTGCCAGCGCCTGCGGGACGCGGGTCTTGCGCCGCGGCTGTTCGTGCACGATCCGGAAGTCCCGCCATCCGGTGACGCCGGCTCCGGAGAAATGCACGGGCGTCTGACCGAGCTGTTCGGCCACCTGGGCAGTTTCATCGCCCGGGCCGAAAGGCCCGACGGCGTACTCAATGTCGCCGCGGTGCTGGATCCGGGCCAGGAGCAGTTCGACCTGGTGCTCGACCTGTCGTCCACGCCGGCCATCCGCCAGGCCAAGCCTCCGCCAGGCTACTTCGCCGCCGGCGATGCCGCGGCCCTGGAGGAAGCCCTGCTGGCGATGCCGGAGCTGGTGGGTGAGTTCGACAAGCCCCGTTACTTCGACCTGAACCCGGACATCTGTGCGCATACCGCAAGCGGCCTGATCGGTTGCCGGCGTTGCCTGGATGCGTGCCCGGCAGGCGCCATCCGTTCGCTGGCCGACGGCATCTCGGTGGACCCGCATCTTTGCCACGGGGTTGGGGTGTGTTCCACGGTCTGCCCCAGCGGGGCGATTCGATACGCGTTTCCGGCGGTCAACGAATTACTGGATGCCCTGCGCAGGATGCTGCGTAGCTATCGGGAGGCCGGCGGCGGCAGCCCCTGCGTGCTGTTTCACGACGACCAGGCGGGCCGCCAGGCGCTGCAGGAGATCGCCGCGCAGCTGCCGGAGCGCGTGATCCCGGTGCCGGTGGAGGACGTGGCCTCGCTGGGAATGGATACCTGGCTTGCGACGATCGCCTACGGGGCCAACCAGGTGATTTCCTGGGCCCCGCCCGGGGCACAGCCGGCGTCGGTGCAAAAGGCGCTGACCACCCAGCATGGATACGCCATGGCCCTGCTTGGCGGGCTGGGGTATCCGGAAGACTGCCTGCGGATCAGCGACGAGCCCGCCGCCGCCCTGGCCGCCGGCCTGGTGAAGGACACGCCCGGGGACCTGCTTAGGCCGGCCACCTTCACCGCCTTCAATGAGAAGCGCACCGTGCTGGGATTGGCCCTCGATCACCTGAGCGAGCAGGCCCGGCGCCACCGCAAGTCGATAGACCTGCCTGCGGGGGCTCCGTTCGGGGAAATCAAGGTGGACAAGGACGCCTGCACGCTGTGCATGGCTTGTGTCTCGGTGTGCCCGGCGGCGGCGCTGGCCGACGGCGAGGACCTGCCCAAGCTGATCTTTACCGAGGCCAACTGCGTGCAGTGCGGACTGTGCTCGCGGGCCTGCCCGGAGACCGCGATTACGCTCTCTTCGCGGTTCGTCTGCGACCGCAACGAACGCAATCGCGCGCGGACCCTTAACGAGGAAGAGCCATTCCTGTGCGTGGTCTGTGGCAAACCCTTCGCCACCCGCAGCGTCATGCAGCGCATGCGGGAAAAGCTGAAGGGGCACTGGATGTACGCCGACCCGGCGCAGGTACGCCGCCTGGAGATGTGCGAGGACTGCCGGGTGGAGAGCCTGTTCCAGGAGGGTGGGGGCATGGAGGTCTACGACAAATCCGGACCGCGTGGGAAGAAATGAACCGATCTGATCCATTTTGTCCCGCATTGTCGGGACAGGTTCCCCGAAGAGGGGAGATAGGAGGCATTCTGTTACCCTTTTCTGTCTGTATTTTTCCTCAACCAGCGGCACGAACAGTGCAACTCTTCAAATGAGTAAGCCGGTGACGGAAGCACCGGGTGTCCCGGTCGAGCGGGAACAGGAATTGCGCGCCAACGTGTATCGCCTGCTGGCGGCACTGCTGGCGGCGCCCCCGACCGAGGAGTTGTTTGCGCTGTTGCGGGACATCGACGCGCAGGCGGATCAGCAGCAGGGACCGCTGGTGGCCGCATGGCGGATGCTCGCGGTTTCGGCGCGAAAGGCGCGGGTCGATGACGTGGATGACGAGTTTCATGCGCTGTTCATCGGCGCCGGCCGCGGCGAGTTGCTGCCCTACGGGTCCTGGTATCTGACCGGGTTCCTGATGGAAAAGCCGCTGGCGGAACTGCGCCAGGACTTGCTGGAACTGGGTTACGCGCGGCAGGAAGAGGTCCGGGAGCCGGAAGACCATGCCGCGGCGTTGTGCGAGGTTATGAGTATGCTGGTTTCCGATCCGGACATCGGGGCGGCACGGGAAAAGCGGTTCTTCGAGAACCATATCGGTCCCTGGATGGGACGCTTTTTTGAGGATTTGGAAGGCGCGGAGTCGGCGGGTTTTTACAGTGCAGTCGGACTGCTGGGAAAGGAGTTCCTGGGGGTCGAACAGCAGTACCTGGCCATGACGCCACATTAGGATTCCGGATGTCGAAAGATCGAGTGAAACAGCTGAATTTCCTGCGGAGGACACTATGAGCAAACAGGACGTACGACCGGGTCGGCGCAGCTTCCTGCGCAAAACGGCTCTTTTCGGCGGTGCCGCCGCGGCGGTCTCGAGCGTTGCTGCCGTCGCCATGAGCGACCAGGGCGCGCACGCGCCACAGGCCGCGCCGGAGGTGGACGCGCAGCCTCGTGGCTACGAAGCCACCCCCCACGTTCTCAAGTACTACGACAAGGCGCGCTTCTAGGTCCGCGCAGCGTTGCTCGAGTTGACACTAGGCTGATTGAGGAGATCTGGCGATGAAGCTGATCAGAAAGAAATCTGTTTCCGGCACGCCCGCGGGCGCCGGTCTGGGCGAAGCCATCGACCGGCGGACGTTCCTGCGTCGATCCGGGATGGCCATCGGGGGCGCCGCGGTAGCGAGCGCGCTGCCGCTGTCCATGATGCGCAAGGCGGAAGCGAACACCAACGCCCCGAAGGCGGGCATCAAGACCGAAGTTCACCGCTCGGTCTGCACCCACTGTTCCGTGGGATGCGGGGTTCTCGCCGAAGTGCAGAACGGCGTATGGACCGGCCAGGAGCCGGACTTTGATTCGCCCCTGAACCTGGGCGGGCATTGCGCCAAGGGCGCCTCGGTTCGCGAACACGGTATCGGCGAACATCGCCTTCGCTATCCCATGAAGCTGGTGGGTGGCAAATGGAAACGGATCAGCTGGGACGACGCCATCAACGAGATTGGCGACAAGATGCTGGAAATCCGCAAGGAGTCCGGACCGGATTCCGTGTACTGGATGGGGTCGGCCAAGCACAGCAACGAGCAGGCCTACCTGTTCCGCAAGTTCTACGCCCTGTGGGGGTCCAACAACGGCGACCACCAGGCGCGTATCTGTCATTCCACCACCGTGGCCGGTGTCGCGAACACCTGGGGCTACGGGGCGATGACCAACTCCTACAACGACATGCACAACTCCAAGGCGATGTTCTTCATCGGCAGTAATGCCGCGGAAGCGCACCCGGTGGCCATGCAGCACATCCTGCGGGCCAAGGAGAACGGCTCCAAGATGATCGTTGCGGATCCGCGCTTTACGCGTACCGCGGCCCACGCGGATCATTTCGTCCGCTTCCGTCCCGGTACCGACGTGCCGCTGATCTGGGGCATGTTGTGGCATATTTTTGAGAACGGCTGGGAAGACAAAGAGTACATCGCCCAGCGCGTGTGGGGCCTGGACCGGGTCCGCGAGGAGGTAGCCAAGTGGACGCCGGCGGAGGTCGAGCGGGTCACGGGTACTCCGGAAGCCGACGTCAAGCATGCCGCCCAACTGATGGCAGAGAACCGGCCGGGCACCATCGTCTGGTGCATGGGCGGGACCCAGCACCACAGCGGCAATAACAACACCCGCGCGTACTGCATCCTGCAGCTGGCACTCGGCAACGTCGGGGTCCAGGGTGGCGGCGCCAATATCTTCCGCGGTCACGACAATGTGCAGGGCGCCACCGACTTCTGC
>JAJDOE010000008.1 GCA_022340345.1 Gammaproteobacteria bacterium | reverse complement strand
AGGTAAATCTCGTGCCGCCCCAGCATGCCCGCTCCCAGCAGCACCTGCCCCGCGTACACCAGCCAGCGGCCACTCCGGGACAGGCGTGCGTCGTGCGCGTAGTAGCGCAGGCCCCGCTGCAGACCCGCCAGGAAACGCGATTCGCCGAGGGTACCCGTGACCGGGTCGAAGTCCGCGCGCAATACCGGGCGGTCCGACGTGCGCGCGGTGGTGAGTACACCCTGTCCGTCCGGGGTCCAGGCGGGATCGCAGTCCCCGCGGTGCATCCCGGTGTTGCCCAGGTAGGCGCCAGTGCGCAGGTCGATGATCTCGGAGCTGTGCCGCGGGGTGCGCCGGAAACTGAGCAGGAAGTGGCCATTGAGCTCGGCGGACTGGGCCTGTGGCTGGCCGTGGCCGGGTGGATTCCGGCTGTCGTACAGGACCCGCGTATTTCCGGAGCCCAGGTCGTGGACCAGTACCTGATGCGGATCCGTGCCAATCGCGGTTACCCGGAGTCCGTCCAGGCTGAAATCCGGTGTGTGCCCGTCCCGGATCAGAAGCCGGCCGGGGCCACCGTCCGCCGGGCGCAGCCAGACCTCGCGACCATCGCGGTCGTGCACGAACCAGCGCCCGTCCGGGGACCAGCGCGGGTGGCCCTCCTGGTGGCCGGCGGGGCTAAGGCGGCGTGGGCGCCAGGTGGCCAGATCGCTGCTAAAGATGGCTCCATCGCGGGTCCACAACAGGCGCGCCCCGGGGAGCGCCGCTGCCAGCCGGTCGCGGGCGGCGGCTTCTCCGTCATCCATCGATAAGTCGCCGGCCACCGAACTGGCGGAGAAAAACAGCGCGAACGCCAGGCAAATCCTATTGCCGGCCCGGGTGCGGAGGTGATCAGGAAGGTTCATTGCCCATATGCGCATCGCCGCGGTTGCCGAATCCGGGATAGAATAGGCCGCCGCGCGCCCCCACCACAACGGTGCGCTAGCCACTGAAACCATGAGCGCCATCACCAGTACCCGCGTGCACGATTCACCCCCCCGCCAGGGCGGGGATTTCGTGCGCTGGTTCCGCAGCGCGGTTCCGTACATTAATGCCTTTCGCAATCGTACCTTCGTGGTCGCTTTTGGTGGCGAGTTGCTGGACGAAGGGCAGTTCGAGGACCTGGTAAACGACATCGCGCTGCTCAACAGCCTGGGTGTGCGGCTGGTGCTGGTACACGGAGCACGGCCTCAGATCGAACGGGAGCTGATGGCGCGCGGCGCCGAACTGCAGTATGTGAACAACCTGCGTGTCACGGACGACCTGGCGCTGGATTGCGTAAAACGGGCAACCGGGGCGGTACGAATCGAGATCGAGGCCCGCCTTTCCCAGGGCCTGGCGAATTCTCCCTTGTCCGGCGCACGCATCCGGGTCGCCAGCGGCAACTTCGTGACCGCGCGGCCGCTTGGTATTCGCGGTGGTGTCGACTACCGCCACACTGGCGAAGTGCGCCGCATTGATGGAGCGGCCATCGATGGCCAGTTGGATGCGGGAGCGGTGGTGGTGCTGTCGCCGCTGGGCTACTCGCCAACCGGTGAAGTGTTCAATCTGGCCGGAGAGGATGTGGCGGTGGCCGCGGCCGCGGAACTCAAATGCGACAAGCTGGTCATCTTCATCGATGGTGACGGCTTGCGTGACGCCAATGGCAATCTGCTGCGGGAATTGTCACTGCGGGATGCGGAGACACTGGCTGCGGCGCCGGGCGACCACAGCTTCGCCCTGGACAGTGCTATTGATGCCTGTCGGCGAAACGTGCGCCGGGTGCATTTGCTGAATCGCAACGTGGACGGCGCAATCCTGGTGGAATTGTTTACCCGTGATGGCCTTGGCAGCATGGTAACCGTGGATCGCTACGAGGGAATGCGCCACGCAAGCATCGACGACATTGGCGGCATCCTGGACCTGATCAAACCGCTGGAAAGAGAGGGTATTCTGGTCCGGCGTTCGCGGGAACTGCTGGAAACGGAGATCGGCAATTTCGTGGTGGTGGAGCGGGATGGCGCGGTGATTGCGTGCGCGGCCCTCTATCCTTTTGATTCCGCGCGAGCCGCGGAACTCGCCTGCCTGGTAGTGCACGCGGATTATCGGGAGGAGGGGCGTGGCGCCGAATTGCTGGACTATGTGGAGCGCGAGGCCAAACGCCATGCCCTGGAGCGATTGTTTGTCCTCACTACGCGCACTTCCCACTGGTTTCGGGAAAATGGCTTCGACGCGGCGGATACCGAAACCCTGCCGGTGGAGCGCCGGGAGTTCTACAACAACCAGCGCAAGTCGCAGATTTTCGTCAAGGAGCTGCTGTAGCCGACTGCCCCGACGCCGGTGGTTGCGTGGTGGCCATGGCCTCCGCGCGCTTGCGCTCTTCCGTCGCGATGAAGTGCTCCAGAACTTCCTGTGTCACCGGCCCGTCCTGCTTGGCCCGCAGGCGTCCTTCCGGATCGTAGACGAGGAAGGTGGGCGTGCCGAAAATCCGTCCGCCACCGAAGCTTCGCAGCAGTTGCTCCTGGGGTTCCACCAGAAGGTTGCTAAACTCCAGCCCGTGACGCTCAACAAAATTTGCTGCCTCGTCCCGGTGCGCCATGCCGTCCAGGGACACCCCCAGCACGACAGCGTCGCGGTCCCGGTGCTCGCTGTGGAAAAAGTCCATCTGGTAGATTTCTGCGTTGCAGATGGGGCAGTCGTGTGCCCAGATGGTCACGACCACCCAGCGCCCCTTGCCGACAAACTCGCTCAGGTTGCGTTCGGCCCCGGAAAAATCGTGCAGCGGTACGTTGGGCGCGGCCTGCACCAGCAGGGGCAGGGCGGCAAGCAGGGCGACAAAAAAAGGGGCGAAGAACCGCTTCATGTATTGGACTCCGGGGCGCGTATCGGGAAATTTTTGACGTCAGTGTGACGCCGGTCCGTGATTATAGTTCAAACCAGGAACATGGCCACTGACACTGCACAAGTCGTACGCGGACGTTTTGCGCCTTCGCCCACCGGGCCATTGCACTTCGGATCGCTGGTGGCGGCCCTGGCCAGCGCGCTGGAAGCCCAGGCGCGGGGCGGCGAGTGGCTGGTGCGGATCGAAGACCTGGACCCGCCCCGGGAAGTGGCTGGCGCCAGCGACGAGATCCTGTATGCGTTAGGGCGGTTTGGATTCTCCTGGCCCGAACCGGTGCTGTACCAGAGCCAGCGGACGGCGGCCTACGAGGCCGCCCAGCTTCGTTTGCGCGATCTGGGGCTGGCGTTCTGGTGTGGTTGCAGCCGTCGCGAGGTGGGCAAGGGCGGGCACGGGCGTTACCCGGGCACCTGTCGCGAGGGATTGCCCCCGGGACGCAGGCCGCGGGCCTTGCGGGCGCGGGTGCCGGACCGGGAGATTCTTGTGGAGGACCAGGTGCAGGGACCGGTGAGCGAAAATCTTGCGGCGGTGAGCGGGGACTTCATCGTGCGTCGGGCCGACCGGCTTTGCGCCTACCAGCTCGCGGTGGTGGTGGACGATTCCGCCCAGCAGATTACGGACGTTGTGCGCGGCGCGGACCTGCTGGATTCCACTCCGCGCCAGTGCTGGTTGCAGCAGGAGCTCGGGTTTCTACCATTCCGCTATGCCCACGTGCCGGTGGTAACCACCGCACAGGGCGAAAAACTTGCCAAGGGCAGTGGCGCCACCGCCCTGGACCCGTCCCGTGCCGGCGAGTGGCTGGCCCGGGGGCTGGCATTTCTCGGCCAGTCGCCACCGGCGGACCTGGCGGGCCGTCCGTTGCCGTCGATTTGGGACTGGGCGCGCAGCAACTGGAGCCTGGAGCGGGTGCCGCGCGAGCGCGCCATTCCCTGGAGCCCGTGACCGGCCAGCGCCCACCGGCCCTGTGTCTGATGGGGCCCACAGCGGCGGGCAAGACCGCGCTGGCACTGGAACTGCACGCGCGCCTGCCGGTGGAGATCATCAGCGTGGACGCGGCGCAGGTATACCGGCACATGGATATCGGCACCGCCAAGCCCGATCCGGAACTGCTGGCGCGGGTCCCGCATCGGCTGATCGATATTTGCGACCCGGCGGAGAGCTACTCCGCGGCGCGCTTCCGGCGCGATGCGCTTGCGGCGATGGCGGAAATCCACGCGGCCGGGCGGGTGCCCCTGCTGGTGGGCGGCAGCCATTTCTATTTCCGGGTGCTGCGCTTCGGCCTGCCCCGGTTGCCAGGTGCGGACCCGGCCTTGCGCGAGGGTCTGGAACGGGAGGCCGGGAAACTGGGCTGGCCGGCCCTGCATGCGCGGCTCGCGGAGCGGGACCCGCAGCGTGCGGCGCGCATTGACCCCAACGATCGTCAGCGCATCGCGCGGGCGCTGGAGGTGGTGTTGCTTACCGGGGATACCAGCCCGGCGGTGAAAACCGTGGAAGACAGTCCGTGGGATTTTGTATCCGTGGCCCTGGCGCCCGCCGCGCGCTCCGTGCTGCACGAGCGCATTGCCACGCGTTTCCGGGAAATGCTGCGACTTGGGCTGGTCGAGGAGGTCGCCGCCCTGCGCGCCCGCGGCGACTTGCATCCGGACTTGCCGGCATTGCGCTGCGTCGGCTACCTGCAGACGTGGCGGTACCTGGCCGGGGAGCTAAGCGAGGCGGCCATGGTCGAACAGGCGATCTCGGCAACCAGACAGCTCGCCAAACGCCAGTTGACCTGGCTCCGGGGCGAGGCGGGGCTGGTGTGGCTGGACAGCAGTTCGGTAAAAACCCCGGTAGCATTGCTTGAATTCCTGCTCGAGCGAACCCACATAAAGCCATCCAGCGCGTTATAATGCGACGTGCCTCACTATATATAAAGATTCACAATAAACGCTGAACAATAAGGCAGGAGAGATCGCCATGTCTCAAAAAGGGGCCGCCCTCCAGGATCCCTACCTCAACGTGCTTCGCAAGGAGCGTGTTCCGGTGTCCATTTACCTGGTCAACGGAATCAAGCTCCAGGGCCAGATTGAGTCGTTCGACCAGTTTGTCGTTTTGCTGAAGAATTCCGTCAGCCAGATGATCTACAAGCACGCCATTTCCACCGTGGTACCGGGTCGGGCGATCAAGCTGCCTTTCGCGGAAGAAGCGGAAGAAGCGGAAGAAGAGGAAGAAGGCAACGCCTGATTCGATCTCGCCCGCTCTGGCGCCGGCCGCCGTCCTCGTTCATCTGGACGACGGAAAGTCCGGGCCACAGGCAATCGAGGAGCTGATCGGGCTGGCCACGAGTGCTGGCGCGCGAGTTGCGGATATCGTCACCGGACGCCTGCGCCAGCCCTGTGCCCGCACTTTCGCAGGCAGCGGCAAGGTGGAGGAGATTCGCGATCACGTCGCCGCCTGCCATGCCGACCTGGTGCTGGTGAACCACCCGCTGTCCCCGGTGCAGGAACGCAACCTGGAGAAAGCGGTTTGTTGCCCGGTGCTGGACCGGGAAGGCCTGATCCTGGACATCTTCGCCCAGCGCGCCGCCAGTCATGAAGGCAAGTTGCAAGTCGAACTGGCGCAGTTGCAGCGGCTGTCCACCCGCCTGGTTCGCGGCTGGACCCACCTGGAAAGGCAAAAGGGTGGTATCGGCCTGCGTGGTCCGGGCGAGACCCAGTTGGAAACCGACCGGCGCCTGATCGGGGCGAGAATTCGTACCCTCAAGGATCGTCTGAAAAAGCTTGGCCGCCAGCGCGGTCAGCGACGGCGCACCCGGCGCAAGGTCCCCATTCCGACCGTGTCGCTGGTTGGCTACACCAACGCCGGCAAGTCCTCGCTGTTCAACCGTCTCACGGATTCCGGCACCTACGTCGCCGACCAGTTGTTCGCCACCCTGGATCCCTGCATGCGACGGCTGGAACTGCCGGAGGCTGCCGGGCAGGTCGTGCTGGCGGACACCGTCGGATTCATTCGCGATTTGCCCCACGAACTGGTGCAGGCGTTCCACTCTACGCTGGAAGAAGTCAGTGAATCAGCCCTGTTGCTGCACGTTATCGATGCAAGTGACCCGGAACGGGACGAACACAGTGAACAGGTAACCGCGGTGCTGGCGGAGATCGGCGCCGCGGACGTGCCGCGCATCGAGGTGTACAACAAGATCGATCTGGCGGGCAGTACCCATACGCCGCGCTGGCAACGGGGCAGCGGCGAACGCCCGGACCGGGTGTGGATATCGGTCCGGGACGGGCGGGGCCTGGACCGGTTGCAGGCGGCCATCGCCGCCCATTTCCGCGCCCGTCGATCGCGACACCGGGTGCGGGTGGCGGCCCGGGCCGGTGAATTGCGGGCCCAGCTTTATGCCCGCGGCACGATCCTTTCCGAGGCCTTCGCAGAGGACGCCTGGCTCATGGAGCTGGAAATGGAGCCGGAGCGCACCGGCTGGCTGGTGGCCCAGGCGGGCGAGGACCTGCAAATCCTGGACCCGGAACGTCCGCAGGCGCGCCTTGTAGGCTAACCAGCAGCCTTTTAGAATCCCCCCCCTGCGGAAGTTTTCTTCATTCTTTCATCGCACAATAGTTTAGGAGTTCCTGATGCCGTGGAATCAGCCCGGCTCGTCCGGCAACGGTGGTAAAGATCCCTGGGGGCAGCCCGGGGGCGACAAGGGTCCACCGGACCTGGATGAGATTCTGCGTCGCGTACAGCGCCGTTTTGGTGGCCTGTTCGGCGGCGGTGGCGGTAGTTCCTCGTCCCGGGGCTCGGCGGGTGGCGGTGCCGGAGGCGCCGTCATCGTCCTGCTGCTGGCGCTGCTGGCGGTTGCCGCCTGGGACAGCTGGTACCGCGTGGTGGAGGGCCAGGAGGCCGTGGTGCTGCGTTTTGGACAGTACAAGGAAACCACCGGTCCGGGTCTGCATTTCCGCTGGCCACGGCCCATTGAATCCCATGAAATCCTGGATACCCAGCGGGTGAAGACGGTCACGGTGGGCTACCGGGACACCGGGCGTGGCCAAACGGCGATCCCCAAGGAAGCGCTGATGCTGACCATGGACGAGAACATCATCGAGTTACGCCTGGCGGTGCAGTACCGGATTCTGGAACCCAAAGACTTCCTCTTCCATGTCAGCGAGCCGGAAGATGTGGTGGTGCGCACCGCCACCGAGTCCGCGGTTCGCGAGATTGTCGGCAAAAGCACCATGGACTTTGTGATTACCACCGGCCGCGCGGAAATCGTGCAAAAGACCCATCTGTTGCTGCAGGACATGCTCAAACGCTACCAGTCCGGCATTGAACTGGTTACCGTGGAACTGCAGGATGCCAAGTTTCCGCCAGAAGTAAAGGCAGCCTTCGACGATGCGGTGAAGGCCCGCGAAGACGAGCAGCGGCTGAAGAACGAGGCCGAAGCCTACGCCAACGACATCATTCCCAAGGCGCGTGGCCGCGGCGCGCGGCTGGTGCAGCAGGGTGAGGGTTACAAGGCGAGCGTGCTCGCCCGCGCGGAAGGTGACGCGCGACGCTTCGAAAGCATCCTCACCGAGTACCGCAAGGCGCCGGAAATCACCCGCAAGCGCCTGTACCTGGAGGCGATCGAGGAAATGCTGAGCAATTCAAGCAAGGTGCTGATTGACCAGAAGGGAGGAAACAACATCCTGTACCTGCCCCTGGATCGCATCGTGCAGCAGCGGGAGGCCACGGGTGTGGACCTGAATGCTCCCGGGCCGTCCACCAGTACCGGGCCAACCAACTCGCCTGGCGAGCGCGGCCGTTTGCGCCCCAGCCGACGGACGGGGAGATAAGTCATGGGACCTAAGGCATTTATTGCGGTACTACTGATCGGCCTGCTGGCGGGCACTGCGTATCTCATGGCCTATACCGTGGACGTGCGCGAAAAGGCCATCCTGTTCGGTTTTGGTGGTGACATTGTGCGCACCGACGAGACTCCCGGCCTGCATTTCAAACGCTACCCCTGGGACCGGGTGCGCAAATTCGACGCGCGCATTCTGACCATGGACGCGGAGGCGCAAAATTACCTGACCAGCGAAAAGAAGGAACTGGTGGTGGATTCCTTCCTGAAGTGGCGAATCAAGGACGTTGCGACCTATTTCAAGACCGTGGCCGGCAGCCAGATCCGGGCGCAGACCCGGCTGTTTCAGGTGGTAAACAATGGTTTGCGAAACGAGTTCGGCAAGCGCACCGTCACCGAGGTGATTTCCGGAGAGCGCCGCCAGATCATGGACATCATCCTGGAGAGTACCAACCGCGACGCCAGCACCTATGGCATCGAGGTGGTGGATGTACGCCTGAAGCGCGTGGACCTGGATCCGGAAATTTCGGTGTCGGTTTACAATCGCATGGAGGCGGAACGTGCCCGCTTCGCCAAGGAACGCAGGGCCCAGGGCGCGGAGGCGGCGGAACGTATTCGCGCCGACGCGGACCGGCAACGGGAGATCATTCTGGCCCAGGCCTACCGCGACTCCGAGCTGTTGCGTGGTGACGGTGACGCCGGGGCAACCGACGTGTACGCCCGTGCATTCGGCAAGGACCCGGACTTTTACGCCCTCTACCGCAGCCTGAATGCCTATCGTGAGTCCTTCCGGGACAAGAACGACGTACTTATCCTTGAGCCGGATTCCGAGTTCTTCCGGTATTTCAAACAGCTGGCCCCCGAGTAGCCCGACTCCACGGTGGACTGGCAGGACCTGCTGACAGCCCTCGCGCTGGTGCTCGTGATCGAGGGGATCCTGCCATTCGCCAACCCATCCGGAATGCGCCAGGCGGCGCAACTCATGTCCGCGCTGGGTGACCGGTCGCTGCGCCTGGGTGGTGGAGCGGCAATGCTGGCGGGTCTGTTCCTGCTTTACCTGGCACGTGCCTGATGAGTTCCTCCGAAGATCGCTGGCTGCTGCCCGACGGCATCGAGGAAGTTCTCCCCGAGGAGGCCCGGGCGTTGGAAAAGCTGCGCCGGCGGCTGCTCGACCTGCTGCGTGGCTGGGGCTACGAACTGGTCATGCCGCCGATGATCGAGTTCCTGGACTCCCTGCTGACCGGGGTCGGCCAGGATCTGGACCTGCAGACCTTCAAGCTCACCGACCAGCCCACCGGCCGCCTGATGGGAATCCGTGCCGACATGACGCCCCAGGTGGCGCGCATGGACGCCCATTTCCTCCGGCAATCGTCGCCGGTGCGCCTGTGTTATCTGGGTCCGGTCCTGCGGGCCCGCGGTGACGGCCTGGGTGCCTCCCGGGAACCCCTGCAACTGGGCGCCGAATTGTTCGGACACGCCGGGCCCGAGAGTGATGTGGAGATTCTGGAGCTGGCAATCGCCGTACTCCAGGCGGCCGGGCTGGAACGCCTGCACCTGGACCTGGGCCACACGGGCGTGGTGCGCGCAATGGTGGAACCACTGGAGTTGGACCCTGCCAGCCAGGGGGCTCTCTTTGAGGCACTGCAACGCAAGTCCCACGCGGATGTATCTGACTGCCTGCGGGATCAGCCGGTACCGGCGGCCACCCGGGAGATGCTGATCGCGCTGGTGGACCTGCACGGTGATGGGGCAGTGCTGGAGACGGCGCACGAACGCCTGGGCCCGGCCGGGGAGGCGGTTGCCGCGGCGCTGGAGGAACTGGCCGCGATCGCCGGGTCCTTGCAGGACCGGCTGCCCTCGGTGCCGTTGTACTTCGACCTGGCGGAATTGCGGGGTTACCGATACCACACCGGAATGGTGTTCTCGGTGCTGTGTGATGGCGCCGGCACCGCCGTGGCGCGCGGCGGGCGTTACGACCGGATTGGCGCGGCCTTTGGCCGCGGGCGGCCCGCCACCGGATTTTCCGCGGACCTGCGGGTGTTGTGGCGGACCAGCGGAGCGAACGGAGAGCCGCGCAAGGTGATCCGGGCGCCGGGGGGCGGCGATCCGGAGCTGGCATTGGCGATTGCCGGGCTGCGCGCACAGGGCGAGATCGTGGTGCGGGAACTGCCCGGGGCGGACCCGGTGGGTGACTGCGACCGAAAACTGGTTCTTCGGAACCGGGAATGGCGGGTCGAGCCGCTAGGGAGAGAGGAGTCCAAATGAGCAACGTGGTTCTCATCGGCACCCAGTGGGGTGACGAGGGCAAAGGCAAGATCGTTGACCTGCTTACCGAGCAGGCGGATGCGGTAGTGCGTTTCCAGGGCGGACATAACGCCGGGCACACGCTGGTGATCGGTGATCACAAGACCGTACTGCACCTGATCCCCTCGGGCATCCTGCGCCACGGCGTGCGTTGTTTTATTGGCAACGGCGTGGTGCTGGCCCCGGATGCGCTGATCGCCGAGATTCGTGAACTGGAAGCGGAGAACATTGATGTGCGTGGGCGTCTGGGCATCAGTGGTGGTTGCCCGCTGATCCTGCCCTACCACTGCGCGCTGGATGCGGCCCGTGAAAAAGCCCGCGGCAAGGCCGCCATCGGAACCACCGGCCGCGGAATCGGACCGGCTTACGAGGACAAGGTGGCGCGACGTGGCCTTCGGGTAGAGGACCTTTCCCAGCCGCAGCGATTCGCGGATCTGTTGCGCGAGGTGATGGAGTATCACAACTTCAGCCTGACGGAGTATTTCAAGGCGCCGGCGGTGGACTACTCCCGGGTGCTGGAAGAGACGCTGGTGCTGGCGGAAGAAATCCGCCCGCTGGTGGCGGACGTGCCGCACGAACTGGATGGCCTGTCCCGGGCCAACAAGGCGATCCTGTTCGAGGGCGCCCAGGGCATGTTGCTGGATATCGATCATGGCACCTATCCGTACGTAACGTCCTCCAACACCACGGCCGGGGCTGCAACCACCGGCGCGGGCATCGGACCCTGCCAGATCGATTACGTGCTCGGGGTGACCAAGGCCTACACCACCCGTGTCGGTGGTGGACCGTTTCCTACCGAACTGGAAGACGAAGTGGGCGCGCTGCTCGGCGAACGGGGCAACGAGTTTGGCGCAACCACCGGGCGCAAACGCCGTTGTGGCTGGTTCGACGCGGTGGCACTGCGTCGTGCGCGGCAGGTCAGCGGTCTGTCCGGCCTGTGTGTCACCAAGCTGGACGTGCTGGACGAACTGGAGACCATTCGCGTATGCACCGCCTATCGCGTTGATGGACAGCGGTACGAGTATCCGCCCGGAGGCGCAACCGCGTTGCAGAATTGTGAACCGGAGTATGAGGATCTGCCCGGCTGGAAAAGCTCGACGCTGGGTGTGCGGGAACTGGAGCAGCTACCCGCCAATGCGCGCGCCTACCTGGACCGCATATCCGAACTGACCGGCGTGCCGGTGGACATCATTTCCACCGGTGCGGAACGTACGGAAACCATTATTTTGCGCCATCCGTTTGGCCGTCGCTGAGTCCGTTCCCGGCGGGGCCAGGCGCCTGGGATTCCGAACTGCGACTTTCCGCACCGGGATACGTCCCGGAAGAGTAAAGTTGGTACCGAGGAGAGGACTTGAACCTCCACGGGGTTGCCCCCACTAGCACCTGAAGCTAGCGCGTCTACCAATTCCGCCACCTCGGCAAAGGACAGCCGACAACCACAACGCCGGCTGGCAGAAGGCCGGCAACTCTACCACGGAGTTTTTTCATGTCAAACCAAACCGCGGCCAATGACGGCGAGCGGGAAAAGAAGACCTA
Organism: Gammaproteobacteria bacterium; assembly: GCA_022340345.1. Classification (GTDB taxonomy): domain Bacteria; phylum Pseudomonadota; class Gammaproteobacteria; order HyVt-429; family HyVt-429; genus JAJDOE01. The sequence goes on along the minus strand of JAJDOE010000008.1, from coordinate 2,592 downwards.
TAAACACCCGATTCCCGATCGAGCCGCGATCCTTGCCGCCATCGAGAAAGCGGGCGAGCCCCTTTCCCAGGACCGGGTCGCCGAGATCCTGCGCATCCAGGGTCCCGAAAAACTCGAGGGCCTGCGCCGACGGTTGAAGGCCATGACCCGGGACGGGCAGCTGATGCGCAACCGCAAGGGGCGTTTCGGCCTGGTCCGCAAGCTGAACATGGTCAGTGGCCAGATCAGCGGCCACCCGGACGGTTTCGGTTTCCTGGTTCCGGACGCCGGTGGGCCGGATGTCCTGATCAACGCCGGCGACATGCGCCAGGCCCTGCACGGTGACCGGGTGATGGTGCAGGTGGTGGACAGCGACGCCCGCGGACGGCCCTTTGGCCGCATCGTGGAGGTGCTCGAGCGGGCCCACCAGCACGTCGTCGGACGTCTGTCGGTGGTGCGCGGGGTCGCGACCCTGGCGCCCGCGGATTCGCGCATCAGCCAGTCCATCGTGGTCCCGGGTGCGGACCTGGGAGATGCCCGGGACGGCCAGATGGTGGTAGTGGAACTTACCCAGCAACCGGGGCCGCGCCACCCGCCGGTGGGTCGTGTCAGTGAAGTGCTCGGGGACCACATGGCGCCGGGCATGGAGATCGAAGTCGCGCTGCGCAAGCACGAACTGCCGTGGCGCTGGCCTGCCGAGGTCAGCGCCGAGGCGGCGAAATTCGGCGAACTTCCGTCCGCGGAGGACCGGCGGGGCCGTGAGGATCTGCGCGAACTGCCTCTGGTTACCATCGATGGCGAGGACGCGCGGGACTTCGATGACGCGGTCTGGTGCGAACGCCGCCGCAGTGGCTGGCGCCTGATCGTTGCGATCGCGGATGTCTCTCACTACGTCAAGCCGGACAGCGCGTTGGACCAGGAGGCCGCGGAACGCGGTAACTCGGTGTATTTTCCCAGCCGGGTGATCCCGATGCTGCCCGAGTCACTCTCCAACGGCCTGTGTTCCCTCAATCCCAAGGTGGAACGCCTGTGCATGGCCTGCGAGATGGAAATCGACAGTCGCGGACGGATTCGAAAGCATCGCTTTATGAACGCGGTGATGCGCTCGGCGGCGCGCCTGACCTACGAGCAGGTTGCCCAGGCGCTGTACCAGAACGACGTTCATGCGGTGGTGGAGCCGGTGATGCCGATGCTCAGCGAACTGGACCGGCTCTACCGGGCGCTGCGCGAGGCCCGCGAGGAGCGCGGCGCGCTCGATCTGGACCTGCCGGAAACCCGCATTATCTTTTCCGACAACCAGCGGATCGAGCGCATCGTGCCCACGGTACGCAACGAGGCCCATCGAATCATCGAGGAGTGCATGCTCGCCGCTAACGTCAGCGCGGCGACCTTTCTGCAGGCGAAAAAGCTGCCGATTCCCTATCGCATCCACGAACCGCCAACGCTGGACAAGCTCACGGACCTGCGCACCTTCCTCGGCGCGATTGGCCTGCGCCTTGCCGGTGGCAAGGAGCCGTCACCGGCGGACTACGCAAGTCTCGCCGCCCGCGCCCAGAAGCGTCCGGACCGGTTCGTGATCCAGTCTCTGATACTGCGTTCCCTCAGCCAGGCCCGCTACAGCATTGAGAACGATGGCCATTTCGCGCTGGGCTATGACGCCTACCTGCACTTCACCTCGCCGATCCGTCGCTACCCGGACCTGATCGTGCATCGCGCCATCAAGCATGCGCTGGGTGGCAAGGAGCGGGCGCCGTCGGAACGTATGGTGGAGCGCGCTTCGGTGCATTGCTCCATGACCGGGCGGCGCGCCGATGACGCAACCCGCGACGTAATCGCCTGGCTCAAGGCGGAGTACATGTCGGACCGGGTGGGCGATACCTTCGACGGGACCATCACCGGGGTGGCGGCCTTTGGTATTTTCGTGCAACTGGACGAGGTCTACGTGGAGGGCCGGGTGCATATCACCGCCCTGGGTAACGACTACTACCAGTTCGATCCGGGGCACATGTCCCTGCGGGGCGAGCGCACCGGCACGGTGTTCAGCATGGGTGGTCCGGTGCGGGTGCGGGTGGCGCGGGTGGACGTTGACGAGGCCCAGATCGACTTTGAGTTGGTGGATCCTCCGGGCGGTCCCCGCCGCCAGGGTGGCAGATCCGGCGGCAAGCCAGGCGCAAAGAAGCAGGGCGAGAAACCAACGGCGAAGAAAGGAGCAAGAAAGGGCTCACGCCGGCGGGGCGGCCGTGGCCGCTGAGTACCAGCATGTCTTCGGTATTCACGCGGTGGAGGCGCTGCTGCGCGAGCATCCCTCCACGGTAGAGAACCTGTGGTTGAAGGAGGGCGCCCTTAACCGGCGGCTTGCACCGCTGGCCGAGACGGCGCGAGCGGTGGGGGTGCCGGTGCGGAGGGCCCCGCCGGAGGATCTGGAGCGGATGGCGGGAGTACCCCGCCACCAGGGCGCGGTGGCCAGGGTTTGGCAGCGGGAGCTAGCCGGGGAAAAGCCGCTGCTGGAGTACCTGGCCAAGGTACAGAAGGAACGTACGCCGCTGCTGCTGGTGCTGGAGGGGCTGGATGATCCGCGCAACCTGGGGGCCTGTCTGCGCAGTGCCGAGGGGG
>JAJDOE010000133.1 GCA_022340345.1 Gammaproteobacteria bacterium | reverse complement strand
ATGGGCGCGGGCGATCGCTCCGGCTATCAGACCCTGCTGCGATTGCTCAACGAGGAAATGTGTCTGACGGTGTTTCCGGAAGGCAGCCGCACCAAGGATGGCCGGCTGCTGCCGCTGCAGGCGGGAGTGGGGCGGGCCGCGGTGGCCACCGGTGCGCGAGTGGTGCCGGTTAGCCTGCTGGGCCTTTCCCAGTGCTGGCCGCGGGGCCAGACCCTGCCGCGGTTGTTCCGGCCGATCGTAATCAAGTTTCATCCACCGCTGGGCGGCGAGAAGATCGGCGACAAGGGGCTGGCGCGGGAGGCCGCCGCGCAGCTCACGGCGAGCCTGGAACGGCGCCTGAATCGCAGCCTGGGCGCCTGGAACCGGATTCGGAACCGACCTAATAAACGACATTAACATAGCTATGAAACCGATTGTTTTTAAACGTTAAAAAACATAATTTTTTCTGTCGCGGGAGGCCCGGTTGAGCGCCGGCAGCGGCCGTCGCCAGGTGGATCGGGCGGCGCTGGTGGATCAGCATTTTCGTGACTTTCTGCGCACCTGGCGGCCCGCGGGATCCGCGCTGACCGACTCCGGGGACCCGGGCGGGACCACCCTGCTGGAGTTGTTCGAGTCACAAATGACCAGCCGGCAGCTCGACCTGATGGCGCGCAAGCTGCGCCTGGAGGACAAGGTCTTCTACACCATCGGTAGCGCCGGTCACGAAGGGAACGCCGTTGCCGGGCGCCTGATGCGTGCCACCGACCCGGCGTTCCTGCACTACCGCAGCGGCGCGCTGATGGCGGAGCAGTCCCGCAAGGACGGCAGCTACCCGGATTTCATTCGCCACGTGGCCTTGTCCCTGGCAGCCAGTAGCGAGGACCCGGTCTCGGGTGGCCGGCACAAGGTTTGGGGCAGCCGCGGCCTGTGGACACCGCCCCAGACGAGCACCATCGCCAGCCACCTGCCCAAAGCGGTGGGGACCGCGCTGGCAGTGGAACAGGCGCGACGCCTGGGGCGTAAGCCGGTGGTTCCGCACGACAGCGTGGTGGTGTGCAGTTTCGGTGACGCCAGCCTCAACCACAGTACCGCCCAGGGGGCCCTGAACGCGGCCCTGTGGACCGTCCACCAGGGTTTGCCGGTGCCTCTGCTGTTGATCTGCGAAGACAATCAATGGGGCATTTCGGTGCCCACGCCGCCGGGCTGGGTGCGGCATTGTGTGGAGGGACGCAACGGCCTGCGCTATCTGGCCGCCGATGGTACCGACCTGGAGAGCACCTGGGCGGTCATGAGCGAGGCCTTCGCCTGGTGCCGGGAACGGCGCCGGCCGGTGCTTGTGCATCTCGGCATGGTGCGGTTGATGGGCCACGCGGGTACCGATTTTGAAGTGGATTACCGTGAGATTTCGGAACTGGAAGCGGCCGAAAAACGTGATCCGCTGCTACGCAGCGCCGCCCGGGTGCTGGAGGCCGGGCTGATGGATGCGGCGACGATCGGCCAGCGCTATGCGGAACTTGGCGAGGCGTGCGAGGCCGCCGGCCGGGCGGCAGCGGGAGCGCCGCGGCTGCGCAGCGCCATTCAGGTGATGGCGCCGCTGGCCCCCTGCAACCGGGAACGGCTGAAATTGTCCCTGGACGCGCTGGAAACCGACGACCTGCCAGGGGACGCTGCGCCCCTGGCTCGGCACATCAATCGTGCCCTGGGGGAGGCGTTGGCGGCCAGCGACGACGTGCTGGTGTTCGGCGAGGATGTCGGGCGCAAGGGGGGTGTGTACACGGTGACCCGCGGCCTGCAGCAGCGTTTCGGGCCGGCGCGGGTTTTCAACACCCTGCTGGATGAGCAGACGATCCTCGGGCTGGCTCAGGGCTGCGGCCTGCTGGGCTTCCTGCCCATCCCGGAAATCCAGTACCTGGCCTATTTCCACAACGCTTCGGATCAGGTGCGCGGCGAAGCCGCTTCGACGGGGTTTTTCTCCGCCGGCCAATTCCACACGCCGATGGTGATTCGCATCGCTTCCCTGGCGTACCAAAAGGGATTCGGCGGCCATTTTCACAATGACAACAGCATTGCCGCGCTGCGAGATATTCCCGGCCTGCTCATTGCCTGCCCATCCCGGGGAGACGACGCGGTGGCGATGCTGCGTACCTGCATCGCCACCGCCCGCAACGACGGCCGGGTGTGCGCGTTCCTGGAGCCCATTGCCCTGTACATGACCCGTGACCTGTACCAGACCGGTGACGGGGCCTGGCAGTTTGCCTACCCGGGACCGGAGGTCCAGGTACTCCCTGGCGAGGCGCGCTTTTACGGCGAAGCGGATGCTGCCCTGCTGGTAATCACCTATGGCAACGGGGTACGTATGACCCTGCGCGCCCTGCGGGAAGCGGGCGTGGCGGCGCGAATCATGGACCTGCGCTGGCTGGGGCCGCTGAACCGGGCGGCGATCACCCAGGCGGCTGAAGCGGCGCGGGCGGTGTTGGTGGTGGACGAGGGTCGCCGCTCCGGGGGCGTTGGCGAGGGGATCCTGGCCACGCTGGCCGAGGCCGGAATCGGGCGGGTCGCCTGTATCAGCGGCGCGGACAGCTACCTGCCGCTGGGCCCGGCGGCTGCATGGATGTTGCCGGACGAAGGCCAGATCGCCACGGCGGCCCGGGCCTTGCTGGCCTGAGCGGGCCGAAAATCGTGGCTCCGCGGTCCCGGTTGACCCGGTTTTCCTTGATCCCGGCGGCGGCGGGCGGGTAACATATTCCGTCCGATTCCGGGCTGCAGGGTCTATCCTTTTCGTTCATGGGACGGTTGCTTTCCAGGCTTGCCGTGTTGGCATTCGGCGCGTTGCTGTCCGCGACAGCGGGGGCGGTGGGGCATGTCTACCCGGCGCTGGACGGCGGCTCCCGCTCGCTGGACGAATTCCTGGGCGGTGGCCGCTGGGCGGTGGTGGCTATCTGGGCTTCCGACTGCACCACCTGCAACCTGTCCATCCGCGAGATGGTGGATTTCCAGTCCAGCCACGGTGGCGACAAGGCGGACGTGGTCAGCATATCCATTGATGGGCAATCCGGGCGTGAACAGGCGGCAGCCTTTCGCGACCGGCACCAGGTAAATTTTCCGGTGCTGCTGGCGGATACCGCGTCGGTTCGCAGTCTGATGAGTTCCCTGGGGGCCGGCGAATTTCACGGCACTCCGACCTACCTGATCTTCAATCCGCAGGGACAGTTGGCTGGCCAGGGCTCCGGTTATACGTCCCAGGGCCAGCTCGAATACTTCATTCTCAAACAGACCCAGGCGGCACGGCAGATCGATCGTACCGCCGCTCCCTGAGCGACTTCTTTCCCGTTCATTCAGCTGGCCCCGGATTCGTTCCGGTGCCGGTCCCCTGGCATCGCTGCCAGGTGGTGATTGCACTCCCGGTGATCTGAGCCCAGTTCGTGTCCGAGCTTCGCCGCCGCGGACCGGGGCCCGGTGTTTGATGCGAGCGTGGCAACCTGCGGCGGAATACCGGGCCACGTGTCCGGTGCAATGTGCCACTTCGCTGCAGCGAGCCGGACACTCGTTGCGGAAATTCCGCTACTTGTAGCGATCGCTGAAGGAGCCCATTTTCCTTGAATAGGCCTTGTACCACTCCTTGTAAGTGGCCGGATCCACCACGGGTGCCGCCATTTGCTGGTAGGCGTCTGCGCTCATCCAGTTGGCCGGGTTCATCATGAATTTCAGGAACGGACCCAGGGCCTTTTCGTAGCGGGCCACGTCGTCTGCCTTGTGGCAGGCGCTACAGGATGCCGCCGGGTTCGCCATGAACGCCGCCGGGTTCATCATCTGGCTCATCAACTGGCCCAACACCTGTGGGTCCACGCTCTTGCTGAGTGCGTGGGATACGCTGGCAATTCCCGATTGCTCCTCTTTGGGTTCCGATTGCTGGGCAATGGCCGGTACGGACAGCGCCAAGGTGCTGATGGCCAGCAGGGTAGGGATGAACTTCATGGGAGCGCTCCTGGGTTGGGGTCCGCCCCGGGGCGTATGCCGACGGGGACCGCGCCATATTATGAAATTCTAATGTATTGTCAACCGCGCACCGCGGGGCGGAACCAGCTGCGCATTGCGCGCAGGCGGCCACCGGCTTCCCGTGCCGACCAGTCGCGCAGGTCGTCGAGCAGGGTGTACAGCGCCGGCAGCAGCAACAAGGTGGCCACCGTGGAAAACAACAGGCCACCCATGATGGCCCGCGCCATCGGAAAGTAGGGCGGGCCATTACCACCGATCTGCGCACCGCCAAGCGCCAGCGGCACCAATCCGAGCACCGTGGTACCGGCGGTCATCAGGATCGGGCGCATGCGATCGCGGGCCCCTTGCAGGATGGCTTCGCGGCGATCCAGACCGGACCAGCGCAGGTGGTTCACGTGATCGATCAGCACGATACCGTTGTTGACCACAATTCCCATCAGAATCAACAGACCGATGGCGGCCATGATGGTAAAGGCGGTTCCGGTGATTCCGAAGAACCAGTAGGCGCCCAGGAAGGAGAAGAAAATGGTGGTGATGATGGATAACGGGAACAGCAGCGACTCGAACAGGGCGGCCATCACGATGTAAATCATGGCCAGCGCCAGCAGCATGTTAATCGCCATTACTTCCTCGGAATGTTCTTCCTCGTCGAAAGAACGTCCCAGGCGCCAGCCATAACCAGACGGCAGGTCCAGCTGTTTCATGGCCGCCTCAATGCGTTTGCGGGCCTCGCTGCTGCTGATGTCCTGAAGGGCAGCCTTGACGGATACGGCGGTAGCGCGATTGTCGCGCCGGATGGTGCCGGTGATGGGTTTTATCCGCCAATCCGCCAAGGCGCCCAAACTGACCAGTTCCCCGCCCGGCGACTTGATCGGCACTTGCATGAGCCGGTCCAGGTTGCGCCGATCTTCCGCGCGGAACTGCATTAACATTTCGACCTCTCCCGTGGGTCCGCGAAAGGGCTTGAGTTGTTGCCCACGCATGGCGACAGCCACCGCCTCGGCCACCATTTGGGATGAAAAACCGTAGCGGCGTGCACGCTCGCGGTTCACTTCCACCTGCACCTCCCAATCCCGTGGACCGAGATCCACTTCCAGGTCGGTGAAACCCGGGACGGAGGCCAGCACCCGTCGAACATCCTCGGCGAGCAGGCGCAATTTTTCGGTGGACTCACCGTAGACCTGCACGGACAAGGCCTCGGTGCTGCCGGACCGCTGCTGGTCAAAGCTTGGCCGGCCAATGGCGATCTTCGGAAGCTTTTCCCGGATGGCTTCCTTGATCGCGTCCGGCGACAGCGTGCGTTCCTCTTCGGGGCGCAGAAGAATGGTGGATTCCGCGCGCCCGATGTCGAAGAAGCTGTACACGTTATCGATTTGGAAGGCCTGCTTGTTTTCAAACAGGTAGGTTTCGATGGTATCCACCGCCTGTTCGACTTTTTCCAGCGCATACTGGTTATTAACGTTGTAGCGCAGGAACAGCCGCTTGGATTCGTTCTGCGGGAAGAAATCCATTTTCACCAATTCGAACTGCATCGCGGCCACCGTTATCGCGAGGGTGCCGCCGATGATGGCCATGACCCAGCCGCGGTGGTCGAGGGACCAGCCGAGAAATGCCCGGTAGTTGCGTTGCAGCGTCTCGTTGAGCCGGGTGGCGCCGCGCTGGCCGTTAACCGGGGTACGCGAAACCAGTAACGGTATCAGGGTCTTGGCAATCACCAGCGATGCCACCAGGGAAATGCAGATGGTGACCGCCACGTGGCTGAGGAAAATGGTGGTCTGGATTTTCTGTCCAATGATGTTGGGCAGGAACACGATTACCGTGGTCAGGGTGCCGGCGAGAATCGCTGTGGAAACTTCCGCTACCCCCGCGGCGGATGCTTGCACCGGGTCCCCAGGCATCTCCGCACGTTTGTGGAAAATGTTCTCCGCGACCACGACCGCGTTGTCCACCAGCATGCCCACCGAAAGCATCAAACCCATCATGGTGAGGATGTTCATGGTGTAGCCGAGGAAATACATGGATGCCAGCGTGACCAGCAATGAGAAGGGTACCGCCATGGTCACGATCAGCGTCATGCGAAACTGGCGCAGGAAGTAGTACAGCACCACGATCGACAATAGCGCGCCGATCAGGCCCGACATCATCAGATCCGAAAGGGAATCGCGCACACCCTGCGCCTGGTTGTCCAGGGCGAACAATTGGATGCCTTTCATCTCCGGCAACTTGCCGATTTCCTCGATCTCGGCTATGACCCGGTCGGCGACCGCAACCATGTTGACACCTGTTTCCTTGAACACATCCAGGCCCACCGCGTAGGTGCGGTTGAGATGGCGTCCGCGGGTACGCACCGGGTCGGCAAGGCGAATATCGGCAATGTCGCCAAGGCGAATATCCGGTGCCACGACCAGCGCGGCGACATCGTCCACGGACTGGTACTCACCAATGGGGCGTACCAGTACTCTCTCGGTGCCGTCGGTCAGTTGGCCAGCGGACACCGAAAAATTCGCCTTCATCAGCATTTCGCGGAGGGCGTTGAGGTCGATGCCGTGAGCGGCGATGCGACTGGCGGACAATTCGACGCGCAATTGCTTTTTCCACACGCCGTACAGATCCACCTTGCCCACACCTTCCAGACGTTCGATGCGCCGTTTGAGGTTTCGATCCAGCATGTCGTAGTAGCCGGACAGGTCGCGTTCACTGGAAATGCGGAGCGTGAGAATTGGTATGCTGGTGGCGTCGAACTTGCGCAGGATTATGCGTTCGACATCATTCGGCAGTCGCGCGCGGACCGCGTCCAGCTTATCGCGGACCGCGGCAGCCTTGCCGCCGAGTTCCTCCCCCCACTCGAAGAACAGGAAGATTGATGCGCCACTATCGCGCGACTCCGAACGCATGCGCTTGATGTCACCGAGGGTCGCCAGCATTTCTTCCACCGGACGGGTAATGCGGCGCTCCACGTCCTCGGCGCTGGAGTTCTGGTAAGGAATCTCCACCCACATGATGGGGAACTCGATGTCCGGGAAGTATTCCAATGGCAGCAGACGTGCCGAGAGCAGGCCCATAATGGCGACGCAGGCGAACAGGGTGCCGATGGTTACCGGCCGCCGCAGGGCCAGGCGGGTGATGTTCATGAGGAGGCGACCGGTTCGGCTGCCAGTTCATCCTGGGGAAGCTGGCGACGATCCAGCAGGGTATAGACCACCGGCACGACGAACAGGGTCAGCAGGGTGGAGCCCAGCAGGCCGCCGATTACCGTAATGGCCATGGGCGCCCGCAGTTCACCGCCTTCGCCCAAACCAAGGGCCAGCGGCAGCAGGCCCAGGGTCGTGGTCAGGGTGGTCATGAGGATCGGACGCAGGCGAGTGCGCGCCGCGTCGATGATGGCCGAGTGGCGATCCACTCCCTCGGCGCGGAACCGATTGATCAGGTCAATCAGCACAATGCCATTGTTGACCACGATGCCGGCCAGCACGATGGACCCGATCAGCACCACCACGCTGACGCTGGAACCGGTCAGGAACAGGGAGAACACCGCACCGATCAGGGCCAAAGGGATGGTGAACAGGATTACGAAGGGATGCAGTAGTGACTCGAACTGGGCCGCCATAACCAGGTACACCAGGATCACCGCCAGCCCCAGGGCCAGCATCAGTGAACGGAAGGAAATTTCCATTTCTTCGCTCTGCCCGCTGACCTGCGCGGTTACACCGTCCGGAATGGTGATTCCGTTCAGGAGTTCACGAATTTCCGCCACCGCGGAGCCCAGGTCGCCATGGGCCAGGGAGGCGCTTACCAGCGCCACCCGCTGCTGGTCGATGCGTCGGATTTCGCTGGCGCCGTCCAGGCGGGTGATGGTCGCGATTGTGTCCAGCGTAACCGGGCGTTTGCTTTCCGGATTAACGATCAGTTTGCCAATCTCGCGGATAGAATCCCGATCCTCCTCGCGGGCCCGCACCAGCACGTCGATATCACGGTCGCCGACATGATAGCGGGTAGCGACGTCCCCACGGACCTTGCGAACCACCCGCTGGGCCATGTCGCTGACCAGCAAACCCAGCGACGCGGCACGTTCCTGGTCGAAGCGAATCTGAATCTCCGGACGCCCGCTGGCGATGCTGGAATGCACGTCGGAAAAACGCGAAGAACCGGACATGCGTTGCACCAGTTGCGCCGCGGTAAACCTCAGTTTCTGCAGCTCATAGCCGCTGATTTCCACCTCCAGCGGGGTTTTCAGGCTCAGCAAGGTGGGGTGTTCAATCTGGTAATCCAGGTAGCGCAGGCCGGCGAGTTCGCGATGCACGCCCGCAATCACTTCCGCCTCCCGGGAGTATGCCTGGCGCTCCAGCACCACGTTGATCAGCCCGCTGTTTTCGCCGGAAAGATCCGGGTTGGCGTCGAGGCGATTGCCGGTACCGGCGACGCTATCGACCCGTTTCACGCCCGGCAGCAGCACGATGCGCTCCTGCAGCTGGTTGATGATGTCGTCGGTGCGCTCCAACGGGGTTCCGGGGCCCGCCGTCACGGCGATACGGAACTCGCCTTGCCGCATGGGGGGCACAAGTTCCTTGCCGAGCTGGGGGATAACGGCCACGGAGCTGACGAACAGGGTCAGAGCGCCGACCAGCACCAACGGCCTGCGATGCAGAGCCCAGGCCAGCCAGACCGGGTAGCGGTGCTCGAGCCTGTCGTACAGGTGGCGAACTCCGCGAGCCGGCGGCGCCAGCACCACTCGCACCAGGCGCACCAGCCAGAGGAACAGCGCACCGATGCCGATCACCAGCGCCAGGAAGCTCAGGCGCGCCAGGCCGGCCAGCGCGCGGGCGATGACCGTCAACAGTACCCACAAAGCGCGTGGCACGATCAGCGCCCAGTAGCGCCAGCCGCCAGAACGGCGCCGTGCTGTTTCGGAGGTTCGCAGGTCGGAGAGGGTTGCGTGCAAATTTGGGAGCCGGGTGGGCAGAACCCGGAGACCGTTCCAGGTTTGGTGCAAAACCACCAGCGGCGAACGCCACAGGCGGGAGATCGAATGCTGAACACTTTCGGGCTCCACCGCGGGCGCCCGGGCGGCGAAGGTCGGAATGACCGCTACTGCCACAAACAACGAGATGATCAGGGCGAATGTGATCACCAGCGCCTGGTCACTGAATAGCTGGCCTGCCACGCCCTGCACAAAGACCATGGGAAAGAAAACCGCGACTGTGGTGAGAGTGGAAGCGACCACCGCGGAGCTGACTTCGCGGGCGCCGCTTTCTGCGGCCTCCGCGGGAGAGGCACCGCCCTCGCGCTTTCGCGCAATGTTTTCCAGCACCACGATGGAGTTGTCCACCAGCAGCCCCACCGCCAGCGCCAATCCGCCAAGCGACATGATGTTCAGGCTGAGACCAGCGCCATACATCATGTTGAAGGTGGCGATAATCGAGATCGGGATCGCCACCGCGATCACCGCGGTGGACCAGCCATTGCGCAAGAAGAAATACAGCACCAGGATGGCAAGCAGTCCGCCGAAAATGGCCGCATTGAAAACGTTGTTAACGGCCTGGCGGATGAATTCCGCCTGGTCGTAGAGGATGGTCAGTTCAAAACTTTCCGGGAGGCTCTTGGTCAGTCCTTCCCAGCGACGCTGCAACTGGTCGGACACCGAGACCGCGTTGGCCTCGCCCTCCCGGTACAGGGCGATCTCTACTGCCTCGGTACCGTTGACGCGTATGATCGCCTCGCGTTCCTTGTGGCCGGTATTCACCGCGGCAATATCTTCCACGTAGATCGCTCGGCCATCGCGGGTGGCTACAATGCTGCGACGAATCTCGTCAACCGACTTGAATTCGTTAAGAGTGCGAACCAGATACTTGAGGGTGCCTTCCTCGACCCGGCCCCCGGAGAGGTTTACATTCTCGGCGCGAATGCGCGCCACCACTTCGTCGATGGACAGGTCGAGTCGTGCCAGTTTCTGTTGATCCACCCACACCTGGATCTCGTCCTCCAGGCCGCCGCTGATCTTTACAGCCGCCACCCCGTCGAGGGTTTCGAGTTGCCGTTGCAGGGTCTGCTCGGAAAATCGGCGAAGTTCGCGCAAGTCCTCCACGCTGCCGCCGCTGGTTTCGGATTTGCGTCGCAACGCCAGGCGCGCGAAGGGATCGGTGGAAGGGTCAAAGCGCAACACCAGCGGGCGGGTCACCTCGCGGGGCAGTTCCAGGGCGTCCAGGCGTTCCCGCACGTCGAGCACCGCCTGGTCGATATCCGTGCTCCATTGGAATTCCAGTAGCACATCGGACTGGCCGGCGCGGGAAATGGACTCGACCTTGCGGACGCCGCGGATAACGCCAACCGCCTCCTCGACGCGCTTGCTGATCAGGGTTTCGATTTCCGCCGGCGCCGCACCGGTAAAAGTCGTCCGCACGGTGACGCCGGGATAGCTCAGGTCCGGCAGCAGGTTAACGTCCAGCCGGGACAAGGAGACCGACCCGAACAGCAGTGTCGCCAGGGTGACCATGAGCACGGTCACCGGGCGACGGATGGCAGTTTGAATCACGTGCCGGACTCCGTTTCTCCTTTCTTCTCGTCCTCCTTTTCTGCCGGGGCTTCTTCTATTCCCATCGCGGCGGCATTCACCAGGTCGACCTTGGCACCATCCTTGAGGGTCCCCTGGCCGGTGGTAACCACCAGGTCGTCGAGGTCCAGGCCATTTTCAATTTCAACAAACTGTTCGTCGCTATAGCCGGAGCGTACCTCCACCCGGGTTGCGCTGCCGTCGCTGATTCGGAACATCGCCGTCTTCGCGTCTTCGTTGAGCAACGCATCCCGCGGGGCGAGCAGAACATCCGAGTGGCGGTCGTAGTGAATCCATACCCGTGCGAACATGCCAGGCTTCAGTCGCGCGCGTTCGTCGCTGACCTCCACGGTGATCTTTACCGTACCGGTATCCGCGGCGACGATCGGGCTGGTGCGCAGCACGTGGGCACGAAAGACGGTCTCCGGCCAACCGTCCACCCGAACATCCACATCCTGGCCTACGCTGAACTTGTTGCTGTCCCGTTCCGGAACGTGCACTTCGGCAAGCAGCGGATTGAAACGGGTGACGCGAAAGGCGGACTCATTGGGCTGGATCATGTTGCCCACCCGGATATGGCGCTCGGCGACCACGCCGTTAATCGGGGAACGGATTTCGCTTTCACTCAGATTCAGGCGGGCCAGGTTCCAGGCGGCCTTCTGACTGGCGAGTTCGAAACGTACCCGGTCGAACACCTCCGGGCTGACCAGCTTCTTCTTGAACAGGCGCTGGTTGCGGGCGAAGTCGTTTTCGAGCTTTTCCATGTTGGCGCGGGCCCGCTCGACCTCCAGCCGCAATCGGTCGGTTTCCAGGCGGGCGAGTACCTGGCCGCTGCGAACCGGCTGACCCTCCTCGAACAGAATCTCTTCCACCACGCCGGCAACCTTGGCCACCACCATGGCGTCCTCTTCGGCGCGCAGGGTGGCGCTGCCTTCCCAGGAGGCCTGGATGTCGCCACGAAAAATCCGCGCCACCTCGACCGGAACCTTGGGCTTGGCATCCTCGCTCTTGGCGTCCTTGGCCTCGCTGTCGTTGTTACAGCCGCCGACCAGGAGCAGCAGGGGCAGGACCAGCAGGCCCAGATGGGTACTTCGTATTTTCATGAGGACAGTCCCCGGCAAAAACTGTGATCTGTACCTCCCGCACTGCAAAAAAGATGCCGGACCCGGAAAACGCGGCATTTTCGTACCGCCGGGCCCGGCAGAGCTGGGAGGACTCCCATTCTTTAGCCTAATTTACCGAACGCATGGTCTTTTTGACCGACGCCAGCTTCGTCAGCTCGTCACTGCGGATCTCGAAGACCGTCCGCATTGGCACCCGGGCCCCGCTACGGATTCGCAGGTTGAGCTGCTGCAGCGCGGCGGCGCCCTGGTGGCGAATCTGGGCGCCCAGCGCATCGCTGGTGGCTTCACCGCCGGCATGTACAACGGGGGCGGTGAGCAGCAGGAACAGGGTAGCGAGCGTCAGGTTTTTCATGGTTTCAGGTCTGGTTGCGTTAGTGTTGTAGTGAACTATAACACCAAAGCGCGGCCTGTCAACCCCTCCGGATCAGGTTCCGGCCCGTGACCGGCGACACAAAAAAGGGGCCCGCAAGGGCCCCCGGATACTTTGGATCGTGAGTCTCCTTTAGTCGTCGCCGCCAAACGCGCCCAGCAGGTGCAGCAGGCTGGTGAACAGGTTGTAGATGCTCACGAACAGGCCCACGGTGGCCATGATGTAGTTGGTTTCACCGCCGTGAATCATGGCGCTGGTCTGCCACAGGATGAATCCCGCCATCAGCAGGACGAAGGCGGCGGACACCGCCAGCGACAGGGCCGGCAGTGAGAACACGATGGCGCCGATACCGGCCAGGAAGGCCACAAGGATGCCCGCCAGCAGAAAGCCACCGAGAAAGCTAAAATCCTTGCGGCTACTCAGGGCATAGCCGGACAGGCCCAGAAAAATCGCCGCGGTGCCACCCATGGCGGTCATCACGATCTGGTTGCCGTTGGGCATTTGCAGGTAGGCGTTGACGATTGGTCCCAGGGTGTAGCCCATGAAGCCGGTCAGGGCGAATACCGCCAGCAGGCCCCAGGCGCTGCGCGACAAATAATTAGTAAGCATCAACAGGCCGAAGTAGCCGGCAAGGGTGGCAAACAACCCGGGATGTGCCACGTTGTACGCGATCGACAGACCTGCGGTCAGTGCGCTGAAGGCAAGCGTCATTGACAGCAGCATATAGGTGTTGCGGATTACCTTATTGGTGGCGAGAACCTGCTCACCGTGGCGGATAACCGTCGTGGTACCCTGTGACATCTGTTGCAAACTCCATGGATTAGTACAAAACGTAGGACAGGCTAGCGGCAGGCAAGTTCCCCGTCAATGACCCCCAACACCCATCGCCTCGCGGCCATCCTGTTTGCCGACATCGTCGGCTACTCGCGCCTTATGGGCGAGGACCAGGCGGACACCCTGGTGCTGCTGGCGCGCTTCCGGGAGATCGTGGAGGACCACATCGCCCGCGAGGACGGCCGGGTCGTGGAACATATCGGCGACCAGGTGTTCGCCAGTTTCGATTCGGCGCAGGCCGCGGTCAAGGCCGGGCTCGGGTTGCAGAACGCCCTGGCGGAATTCAACGCCGCCGAAGCCGGTCGTGCCGAAGATCGTCGCCTGCAAAGCCGGGTGGGTATTCACCTGGGCGAGGTGGTGGAGAAGGACGGTGACCTGTTTGGCGACGGAGTCAATGTCGCCGCCCGCCTGGAAAGCATGGCGCCACCGGACTGGCTGTGCATTTCCGGCGTGGTGCGGGACCAGTTGACGGATACCTCGGGGATCACGCTGATTCCACTGGGCCGCCAGCCGCTCAAGAACATCCGCCACAAGGTCAACGTGTTCCTGGCGGCGCCGGCGGGGCTGTCCGCAACCGCACGCTGGCGTGCTCACTACCAGTACCGATTCGGCCGCCGCTGGGGCCGGCCGCTGGGGATGGCGCTGGGTGGCGGGGCGCTGGCGAGTGCATTGGTGGCTGGCATACTGGTGCTGCGCTCGCAGCCCGCCGAGGCCCACTACCTGGCGGTCTCCGATTTCCGGAACCTGGCGGAGGAGGGGGATCGGGGCGACTATTTCAGCGTTGGCGTGACCGAAGCAATCCGGGCCCAGCTCGCCAGCATCCCGACCCTGTACCTGGTGGACCGCAAGCAGGACATTGGCGCCCGCTTGCGTCTGGAGGGCAGTGTGCAACGTTCGGCCGAGCAAGTGCGCATTGTTTTTCGGCTGACCAGCAAGGACGGCGAGACCGTCGGTGGAGGAACGGTCGACGGCAGC
>JAJDOE010000057.1 GCA_022340345.1 Gammaproteobacteria bacterium | reverse complement strand
CGCCGTGTACCTGGCAGGCGAGTCCGCCATGCGGGTCCGTCCGGAGGAGGGACGCACCACGGTGCAGTTGGAGCAGGGCGGCATCCGCTTTCAATTCCCGAAAGGGCAGGATTTTCGGATCGTTGCCGGTGGTGTCGAAATCGGACCCGAGGTGCTGCAGCGGGTCGCCAGTGAAAACGCAACCAAGGTCAGCGGCGTCGTGGTTCTGGATGGCGGGGAAACCCTGGTACACACCCTTTCCGGCGGCCTGAAAGTCAGCTCGGGTTCCGCCGCCGCTCCGCACAGCGTCCGCGTGGGTCAGACCTTCGCCTTCGATGTGAGCAAGGGCAGCTTCATCCGCGTGGTTCGCCCGCAGGGCCAGCCAACGGAAGAAGACGATGACGACCACCGGCTGATCTGGTGGCTGGTCGGCGGCGCCGCGCTCTTGTACCTGGTGGATCAGGCCGACGGCGAAGAAAAGAGCATCGTGAGGTAGTTGGCCGCATCGGCCTGATCCGGCGTTGATCCAGGCGTGTAGCGGTCACGTTCGCAAAACATTGCGGTTCCCGGTTTTTTTCTGGCAGTGGAGATGCCTCATCGCTATTGCGGTGGCGGCGCCGCTGCTGGCTGCCTGTGCCACCGGTCGTGGCGATTCCGACCCGGGCTCCGACCGCTCGTCGCAGCGCAGTTCGTACCAGGCCCGCGCCACGGTGGAAAA
Organism: Gammaproteobacteria bacterium; assembly: GCA_022340345.1. GTDB lineage: Bacteria > Pseudomonadota > Gammaproteobacteria > HyVt-429 > HyVt-429 > JAJDOE01. The sequence continues at coordinate 2,382 of JAJDOE010000057.1, read as the reverse complement.
TCTCAATCGCGACCTGGCAGCGGCGCTCGGTCGCCAGGATCGGCGGGTACACGCGCTGGCCGGTGATGCCTACCGGGTCGGCCCCGGTGATGTGCTCAATATCGCCGTATTCCAGGTGGATGAACTGAACCGCAAGGTCCGCGTCAATGCCAAGGGCGAGATCCTGATTCCCCTGCTTGGTGTAGTTTCCGTCGGCGGACACTCCGTGGCGGAAGTCGAGAGCCTGCTTGCGGCGCAGCTGGGCGAGAAATTCCTGCGCAACCCCCAGGTCTCGATCTTCATTGAGGAGTACCGTTCCCAGCAGGTCACGGTCATGGGGTCCGTGAAGCAACCCAGCATCTACAGCATTCGCGAACCACGCACGGTGCTGGAAATGTTGTCCGAGGCGGGCGGCCTGTCCGAAGAGGCCGGCACCAAGATTTATGCGCAGGCGATCGCCGAAGACCCCATCAGCGGCAAACCGGTACCGCAGAAATTTGTCATTGACCTGGGCAACCTGCTCGAAGGTGTGGATCCGCGCCTGAACATCGTTTTGCGCGGCGGCGACAGCGTCTACGTGCCGAAGGCCGGCATGGTTTTCGTGGAAGGAGCGGTACGCAAGCCCGGCGCCTACCGCATGCAGGGGAACACCAACGTAATGAAAGCGATCACCATGGCCGGTGGGCCCGAGTTCCAGGCCCGCCAGGGCGGTATCCAGATCTTTCGCCAGCGGGACGGAGAGAACCAGATTATTGAACTGGATCTGGATCGGGTGCGCGACAACACCCGCCAGGATGTGACCCTGCTGGACGGAGATGTCGTGGTGGTTCCCTCGAGCGCCGTGAAGACCGGGTTTGCCGGTTTCTGGCGGGGCGTCAGCGGCCTGTTCACTTTCTCCCGGGGCTTCTAGACGAGAATGACTGGCGACGAACAACAGCCCGGCCGCGTGGCCTACCTGCCCGCCCGGCAGTTGACCGGGCACGACCTCGCCGCCTATGACCCGTACTCCCAGGCGCGCCTGCCGGACCGCGAGTTCGATCTGCGTGAATTGTGGAACACGATCGTCAAGTACCGGTTCACGATCCTCATTTTTCTGTCGGTGATTGTTGTGACCACGGCGGTGGCCACCCTGTTGATGCGGCCGGTCTACCGGGCATCTGTGCTGGTCGAGATTAACCCCGAGGCCCGCGGTCCGGTGAAATTCCAGACCGTGGAGCAGGGCAAAAACAGCCCCAAGGAATACCTCACGACCCAGGAAAATATTCTGCGCAGCCAGTCCGTGACCCGCGCGGTCATCAAGGACCTTTCACTGGCAGAGCATCCGGAAATTGGTGGCGATGAATCGCAACGTGGCCTGATCAATGGTCTGCGCTCGGCCTGGGCGACGTTGCGCGGGACCCAAAGCCAGGCGACCGGGCAGTCCCGCGACCAGCAACTGGTTCAGCGTTTTTCAGAGAAACTGGAGGTACAACCGATTCGGCGCAGCAACCTGTTCCGGGTCAGCTTCGACAGTTTCGATCCGGAACTGGCCGCTTCGGCCGCCAACGCGGTGGTCGCGGCCTACATTCGCCTGAACGAGGAACGTCGCCTCGGTTCCACGTCCGGAGCCAAGGGATTCCTGGACAAGGAGATCAAGCGCCTGCAAGCCCGCCTGGAGCGGTCGGAGCGGGACCTCAACGAATTTGCCCGCAAGCACGAAGTGGTGGATGTTGAGGAAAAAAGCAACATCATGAATTCCCGCCTGGTGGAGCTGAGTGCGGAATTCACCCGGGTGCAGGGCCAGCGGGTGGCGGCGGAAACTCTTTTCGAACAGGCGGCGAAGGGCAACGTCGATTCCCTGCCGAAAATCCTGGACGAGGAACTGATCCGCACGCTTAAGGGCGAGCAAACGCGGCTGCAGGGCGAGTATTTCCGCATGTCGCGAATCTACAAAGAGGCCTACCCGAAGCTTCAGCAAGTAAAGGCGCAGTTGCAGCAGGTCGAAGCCAGCCTGAAACGGGAAACGCAACGGCTGGTGGAGAGCCTGCGTCTTGAATACGAACAATTGCTCAGCAAGGAACAGCTGCTGGGGAAACTGCTGGAGAAACACAAGCTGGCGATCCTGGATCTTCGGGATCGTTCCGTGCAGTACAACATTCTCAAGCGGGAGTGGGAATCCAACAAGCAGTTGTACAGCGGCTTGCTGGACCGCATGAAGGAAGTCGGCGTATCTGCCGGAATTGAGATCAACAACATCTCGGTGGTGGATCCGGCCATGGTCCCGGTGTTGCCGTATCGCCCCAGCCTGGGTCTCAATGTTTCACTGGCGCTGGTGTTTGGCCTGTTCGGTGGCGTGGGCCTGGCTTTTCTGCTCGCGTACCTGGACAACACGGTGCGTACGCCAGAGGAAATCGAGAAGCTGAT
>JAJDOE010000004.1 GCA_022340345.1 Gammaproteobacteria bacterium | reverse complement strand
AGGCACGCATCGCCCGGGAACGCGGGGCGCTGGCCCTGAGCCGCGAGCTGCTGGCAGACCGGGGTGCGGACACCGGCGCGCTGGCGGAGGCGGAAGCGGACCGGGAGCGGGCCCTGTCCGCGGGCTGCCGGGAGCTGCTCGCGGAATGGCCGGCGATCCGCGAACGCTACGCCGCCGAGGAAATGGAACACGCGGGCGAGCGGGTTCCGCTGCGCATCGAGACCCTGTCCGGGACGCGCATGTCGCGCCTGGCGCTGCCGCGCTTTGCCGATCCCGGCGACCTGCTGGCCTGGCTGCGGCGGGAACACCTGCCCGGTTTTTTTCCGTTCACCGCCGGGGTGTTTCCCATCAAGCGCGCCGGCGAGGAGCCCACGCGCATGTTCGCCGGCGAGGGCAACCCGGCGCGCACCAACGCGCGCTTTCACGCCCTGTCCGAACACAGCGGCGCCAAGCGCCTGTCCACCGCCTTCGATTCGGTGACCCTGTACGGCCGCGATCCGGACCCGCGACCGGATATCTACGGCAAGGTGGGCAACTCCGGTGTGTCGGTGGCGACCCTGGAGGACATGCAGGACCTGTACGCGGGCTTCGACCTGTGCGATCCCATGACCTCGGTGTCCATGACCATCAATGGACCGGCGCCGACGATTCTCGCCATGTATCTGAACACCGCCATCGACCAGCAGCGCGTGGCGTTCGAAACCGAACACGGGCGCGCCCCGGATGCCGGCGAGCAAGCCGAACTGCGGGCCCGCACCCTGCGTGCGGTACGCGGCACGGTGCAGGCGGACATCCTCAAGGAAGACCAGGGCCAGAACACCTGTATCTTTTCCACCGAGTTCTCGCTGCGGGTGATGGCCGACATCCAGCAATACTTTATTGACAACGACATCCGGCGCTTCTACTCGGTTTCGATTTCCGGCTACCACATCGCCGAAGCCGGCGCGAACCCCATCAGCCAGCTCGCCTTTACGCTGGCCAACGGTTTCACTTACGTGGAGAGTTACCTGGCCCGCGGCATGGCCATCGATGACTTTGCGCCGAGCCTGTCCTTCTTCTTCTCCAACGGCATGGAGCCGGAGTACAGCGTGCTGGGGCGGGTGGCACGGCGCATCTGGGCGGTGGCCCTGCGCGAGCGCTACGGGGCCAGTCCCCGCAGCCAGCGACTGAAGTACCACATCCAGACCTCCGGCCGGTCCCTGCACGCCCAGGAGATGTCCTTCAATGACATTCGCACCACGCTGCAGGCCCTGATCGCGGTATACGACAACTGCAACAGCCTGCACACCAATGCCTTTGACGAGGCGGTGACCACGCCCACCGGCGAGTCGGTGCGCCGGGCGCTGGCGATCCAGCTGATTATCAACCGCGAGTGGGGTCTGGCGCAGAACGAGAACCCCAACCAGGGAGCCTTTCTCATCGAGGAACTCACGGAGCTGGTGGAAGAGGCGGTGCTGGCGGAGTTCGAGCGGATCTCCGAGCGCGGCGGGGTGCTCGGCGCCATGGAGCGCGGCTACCAGCGGGGCCGCATCCAGGACGAAGCGCTGCTCTACGAGAGCCGCAAGCACGATGGCAGTCTGCCGCTGATCGGCGTGAATACCTTCCTCGGCGACTCCGGGGAAGAAAACGCGCCCGATGCGCTGCAGCGCTCCACCACGGAAGAAAAAGAAGGCCAGATCCGCCGCCTGAAGGATTTCCAGCAGCGTCATGCGGAACAATCCGGCCCCCTGCTGGAACGGCTGCAACGGGAGGCGCTGGAAGGGGGCAACGTGTTCGCGGTGCTGATGGACGCGGTGCGTTGCTGCTCCCTGGGGCAGATCAGCGACGCCTTGTTCGAGGTCGGGGGAGAGTACCGCAGGAATGTGTAATTGGGAGTCCTTAGGCGCTCCCGATTGCATCCCGAACGCCCCGCAGGGGTGGAGGGATCTCCCCCAAGCCTGCGGGAGGTCCCTCGCGCTTTGCGCTTCGGGATGGCAATGCATTCGGGTGGCAACGAATAGTGATTTGCTTGATGGTTTTCCGAATTCGAACATATAGATGAGTTCTCGCGAATCCATGCACTACGAGGTGGTGATCGTCGGCGCCGGTGTCGCGGGCCTGGCCACCGCGATCCGCCTCAAGCAATGCAATCCCGGCCTCGGCGTTTGCGTGCTGGAGAAGGGCTCGGAGGTCGGCGCCCACATCCTTTCCGGCGCGGTGCTGGATCCGCGCGCGCTGAGTGAACTGCTGCCGGATTGGGCGGACGCCGGCGCGCCGCTGCAGGTGCCGGTGCGAAAGGAGGCCTTCTGGCTGCTGGGCAAAAGCGGCCGCACCCGGCTTCCCACCGCGCTGCTGCCGCCGGCCATGCGCAACCACGGCAACTACATCGTCAGCCTCGCCAACCTGTGCCGCTGGCTGGCTGCCCGGGCCGAGGCGCTGGGGGTGGAGATCTACCCGGGCTTCGCCGCCGCCGAGGTGCTGTACGACGGGGAGCGGGTTACGGGTGTGGCTACCGGCGACATGGGGCGCACCCGCGACGGAGCGGAAGGGCCGAATTTCGAACCGGGCATGGCCCTGCACGGCCGCTACACGGTGTTCGCCGAGGGCTGCCGCGGCTCGCTGACCAAGACCTTGTTCCAGCGCTATGCGCTGGACGCCGACTGCCAGCCCCAGACCTACGGCCTGGGACTCAAGGAGATCTGGGAGATCCCGGCGGCAAACCATGACGAGGGCAGCGTGCTGCACACCGTCGGCTGGCCGCTGGATGACGCCACCTACGGTGGCTCGTTCCTCTATCACCAGGCGGACAGCCAACTCGCCGTCGGTTTCGTGGTGGGGCTGGATTACGCGAATCCGTATTTGAACCCATTCGAGGAGTTCCAGCGTTTCAAGACCCACCCGGCGATTCGTCCGCTGCTGGAGGGCGGGCGACGCGTCGCCTACGGCGCCCGCGCCCTCAACGAGGGAGGCCTGCAATCCATTCCGCGGCTGGTGTTCCCCGGCGGGGTGCTGGTGGGCGCGGCGGCGGGATTCCTGAATGTGCCCCGCATCAAGGGATCCCACACCGCCATGAAGAGCGGCATGCTGGCGGCGGAGGCGATCGCGGCGGCGCTGGCCACCGCCGAGCCGCCGGCGGAACTGCAGGACTACCCGGGCTCGCTGCGCCAGTCCTGGGTATATAAAGAATTACGCGCCGCGCGCAACGTGCGCCCGGCCTTTGCCCGCTTCGGGCGCCGGCTGGGGCTGGCCTACAGCGGTCTCGACCAGTGGCTGGGCGGCCGCCTGCCGTGGACGCTTTCCCATGCAAAGCCGGACTACCAGCAGCTGGTGGAAAAAGACGCCGCCACGCCGATCGCCTACCCCAGGCCGGACGGCGTGCTTTCCTTCGACCGGCTCAGCTCGGTGGCGCTGTCCGCTATCGGGCACGAGGAAAACCAGCCGGTCCATCTTCGCCTGCGCGACCCGCAGGTGCCGGTCCGGGTCAACCTGGAACGCTTCGATGCGCCGGAACAGCGCTACTGCCCCGCGGGTGTCTACGAGATTCTCGATGAGGGCAACGGGCCGCGGTTGCAGATCAACGCCGCCAACTGCGTGCACTGCAAGACCTGCGACATCAAGGACCCGACCCAGAACATCGACTGGGTGGTACCGGAAGGCGGCGGGGGTCCGAACTACCCGAACATGTGACGGGCCCCGGAGCGCGGGATGCCCATGGACCGGGTTCTCAGCCCGGTGGGCGGATGCGCAGGCGCGTGAAGGACAGCTTGCGGATCCGCACCGCGCCGGGCGCGGTGGCCGGGTCCAGGCGCAGACCCTGGCAGTCCGGCGCGCTGACCGGGATCAGGATCTCGCTGTTGCCGGCCGGGTAGGGGGCGCCGAAGGAGAAGCGGTCGCTAAAGCCGCCGCCGGGATCCACGTAGATGCGAAACACACCGGCCATCGAGGTCTCCAGTACCGCGCGTACGATGGTGTTGTTGCTTACCAGCTTGCAGATGCCGGGATCCAGGACCAGCCACGGGTCCGGGCCGGTGCCCTGCACCTGCAGCATCCCGGGCCGGACCTCCGTGATCTCGGCGTCGTGCACGGCGATGATGCCGCGCGGATCGAATTCCACCTCCGAGAGTGGTGACGCCTGCAGTTCGTAGGCGGGTGGCCGGTAGTAGGGCAGCACGTGGTTGAACAAGCCGTCCAGGTGGCTGAGCACGAACAACAAGGTGAACAGGCCCACCAGGGCACTACCCAGGTTGCGCGTCGACAGTAGCGTCCGCTCGCGCCGCGCCAGCCAGGTAGTTGCGGCCACCAGGGCGCCGAAGAAAAGTATCGTCAGCGGCAGCAGCGTCGGTAACAGGTATTTTCCCTGCAGCTGAACCTCGGTGGCCATATTGCGCCAGGTGTACACCGCCAGCTGGAAGCTCACGGCGAAGAACAGCAAGCCGTCGAATCCCAGTCGCCCGGGCGCGTTCAGCGCCGATGGCGGACCGGCACGGATCACCGCCACGCCCACGCGTACCAGGTAGCCCCCCATGGCGACGAAGAACACCAGCAGGTACAGGGCATACTGGAAGGTGCCCATGTCCAGGCGCAGCCAGTCCAGCTTGCCGATAGTGGACATGGCCGTGCGTCCCCAGAAATTCTGCGCGTTGTGCAGCACGATGTCCGAGTAGGAATAGCCCTGGTCGGCGAAGCTGCGGGATCGCTCCTCGGGCAGGCGGCGGTGTTGTTCCCCGATGGTGGTGGCGATGCCGCGCGCGAACGGATCGCCGATGCCGTAGTGCTGGACGTTGAATCCGATCCACCAGCCCCCGCCGACAATGCACGCCAGCAGCGCGACGCCGGCCAGCGGCAGCCACTGGCGCCGGCTGACCCGAACGAACAGCAGCAGGAACAGCAGCACCGTCGGCAGGATCAGCCACGCGGTGGGTTTGGAGAAGATCACCAGCCCGCAACCAAGGCCGAACAGGATGGTCTTGCCCACGTCCACGCCGCGCCGAAAGATCAGCGCCAGGGCGAGGAACACCAGGCTGGCGGCGAACACCGCGCCGGTATCGTCGTTGTTGTAGGAGGCAAGAAAGCTGAACTGGGGAAGCAGTCCGACCAGCAGGCTGCCCGCCAGGGCGATGGAGGATCGCTCGAACAGCACCAGCAAGGCGTAAAACACCAGCGCCACGGTCAGGGCGCCCAGCAGGGCCGAGCCCTTGCGGTAGGCGACGTGGGGATTTTCCCCGGTGCCCGGCAGGATCCCGGCCATCACGGCGGCGGTCAGGTACGACAGTTGCGGCCGCAGGGTGCGGGTACTGCCGTAGGCGGTGTAGTTCAGCAGCGCCTCGTCATCGGGCAACACCGCCAGGCGACGGTGCACGTAGAGAAACTCCACGGCGTCATTGTTGGCCTTCCAGTCCGGCCCGGCGCCCACCGGCAGCAGATTAGAAGTCTGGAAGTAGTAGAGGAAGAAGGCGAGGAAGACCAGCGTGCAACCAACGAATGTCCGGACTCGCCCGTGCAACGTAGTAATCTCAGTCCCTGTTAGTTCGCAGTTGGCTGCGTGCGCGGGCTGCTACCATCGCGCCTGCCTATTCACACCACCGGCATCTTCGGGGCGATCGGTATGCGTGTCAACCAAGGGCGGAAAACGAGGATCGCGCGGCTCGCCGGGCTGGCAGTGGCCATGCTCCTGTGCGCGCCGCCACCGTCGATGGCGGCGCCGTCCGGCGACTATTGTGCCGGCGGCGTACCGGCCAGCGTGCACTCGCGTGACCCGCGGGTACCGGTCCTGTGGGGTCCGTTCTGTACCGCGGCGCAGGTGTTTGCCGACTGGCAAAGCCCGCCTTTTTCGGGCAATGCGGTGCTGGAGTTGTGGGCGGTGGGCCGGATCACCGAGGGTACGCAGGTGCTTCTCACCCCCGGGGATGCGGACCAGGGACGGCGCCTGCTGTTTGCCGGCCTGAACGCCACGGTGCCCCAGCGATTCCATGTGGAGCTGCCGCGGGAGTGGCGTGCGGCGCGTCTGCGGCTCGTGGTGCGCGACCGGGAAGCGGACGGCTGGATCGCGGTGTCCCTGCCGCGGGCATCTGGTGAGGATCAACGCGGCGTGCTGCAGGCCGCGTGGCCGGCGCTGCTGGCCGCAGTGGCGTTTTTGCTGCTGTGGATTCCGGGCCTTGCCGGCATGCTCGCCTGGCGCACGGCCGCGCCGGCGGCAGGAATCCCCGCCGCCGCCTTGCTCCTTGTCTCGGCCTTCGCCTGGCTGGTCTTCTGGGCGAGCTGGCTGGCGCCGGGACTGGGGCAGGCCGCGGCGATCGGGGTCTGGACCGTGAGCCTGGCCGTGCTTGCGTGGCGGCGCCGGCGGCTGCTCGAGACCCTGCGCGCGGACGATACCCGGGCGATTCTGGCGCTGGGCTGCCTGGTGGTGGCCTTCCACGCGGCGGCGGGTTTCCTGTACGGCGGCTTCGACGATCCGATCCACACCGCCACCTTCCGCTACACGCACACGCTGCCGGTGGACAACTACATTCCGTGGCTCATGGCCCGCGCGGTGCATTCCGGGAGCGTTCCCACTCCCCTGTTTGGCGACTGGCTGAGCAGCGATCGCCCACCACTCCAGGCTGGTTTCGTGCTGCTGTACTGGCCGTGGCTCCACTCCGGCCTGGCGAGCCTGAAGCAGGGCTACCAGGCGCTGGGCATGGCCCTGCAGACCACCTGGCTGATCGGCGTGTGGACCCTGCTGGCCCTGTGGGGAGTTGCTCGCCCGGCGCGTGCGTGGGTGGTGCTGGTGTGTCTCGTCAGTAGCGTAGTAGTGGTCAATACCTTCTATGTGTGGCCGAAGCTGCTGTCGGCGGCGTACCTGTTCATCGCCGCCGGCCTGGTATTCGCACCGCGCTTCGCGGATCGCCGCCTGCAGGCGGGGTACGCCGCTACCGCGGCGGTGGCCGCCGCGTTCGCGTTTCTGGCCCACGGTGGCGCGGCTTTCGGCATCCTGGCCATCGCCGGGCTGCGCGTGCTGTTGCGCCCGCGGCCCGCGTGGCCGGCGGTGCTGGCGGCGATCCTGGCGGCCGGTACGGTGTACCTGCCCTGGTCCGCCTACCAGGCGTGGGTGGATCCGCCGGGCAATCGGCTGCTCAAGTGGCACCTGGCGGGAGCGCGGGGCGTGGACCCGCAGTCGCTGGCGCAGAGCCTGCGTGATGCCTACGCGCGACCGCCCGGTGAACTGGTGGCCAACAAGTTCGCCAATCTGCGCTCCCTGGCGGGCAAGCCCGCCAGCCTGCCGCAGCGCCTGGCGACGGTTGTGGCCGGGGACCCTTTCGCGGCCCGCCAGCAGGCGCTGGAACAGGTGCGCGGTGGGCAGTTTCTGCGCCTGCTCGAGTCGCTGGCGCTGGTGTTGCCGCCGGGGCTGCTGGCGCTGGTACTGGCGTGGGCTCGCGGCCGTTTCCGGACCGGCGACCCGGCCCGCGCCGGCCCCGAACTACGCGCGGCCGGCCTGCTGTTTGCCTGCGTTGGGCTCGGCCTCGCTCTGTGGGTGCTGATCCTGTACGGACCCGGCACCACGCTGCTGCACCAGGGGAGTTACTTCCTGCCCGTGGCCTTGACCGCCGCCGCGGTGCTGGCGGCGTGGAGCCTGCTGCCGGCGATGGCGGCGATCCTCGCGGCGGCCAGCTGCGCCCTGCAGATCGGGATCTACTGGATCTGGCCACCCACGCGGTTGTTTTTTCCGAAACTGCCCGATGCGCTGGTCGCCAGCATCCTGCCCGCACGGCCGGCTCCGGTGGCGGTGGGTGTGAGCCTGCTGCTCGCCGCCGCCCTGCTTGCGGCCCTGTGGCGACTCGGCCGGACCGCGGCGGGGCCGGCCGCGCCCGGCGACTGACGCAAACCGCGCCGAACGCGGCGGCGCTCAGGTAGTGCGCAGCGGCAGATCGAACACCGCCTGGGTCTTTTCCATGCGGAAACCGAGCGCGGTGTAAAAGGCGCGGGCATCGTCGCGCTCGATCCGCGAGCGTACCCGCAACGAAGCCACCCCGATCTCCGCCGCCCAGGCGCGGATACCCTCCACCAGCAGCCGGCCGGCGCCGTTGCGCCGGGCGGATGCGGCCACCACCAGGCCGCCGATTTCCACGCCAGGATCGGACTCCAGGCGCAACGCCCGCGCGCCGTGAATCCAGCCGACGACCTCGCGTTCCCGCTCCGCCACCAGTACCCGGTGATCCGGGTGGTCGAGCAGTACGCCCAGACGTGTCGCCAGTTTCCGCACGCTGGCCGGGTAGCCCAGCGTGGTAGCCAGGGTGCTCAGGGCCGGGGCGTCTTCGGGCCGGGCCCCGCGGCATTGGAGGGCAGCGGGCATCCCGACCAGCCTACGGCCCGCCGTGAAAAAAGCAAACCGGACGGGTGTCCGGGCCGGCGATTGCGGCGATTGGTTAAGATAGGCCCATGCGGAACTTGCCATCATGACCGGGTCCGGCAGACCGGAGTTGCGGATCACGCCATTCTGGGCGGTGCCGTTCGTCGAAATCCACATGCCGCAGCCGGACCGGTTGCTGGGCGAACTGGCCAGGCTCTTTCTGGAGCGCGAGCAGAGCGGAGACGCCGCACGCAACCCGCAAAAATTTGATACCCAGCACGGAGCGGTATTCGAAAGCCCCTTCGACCTGTTTTACTGGTCCGAGGAACCGGTGCGCGAACTGGCGCGGTTCTGTCATACCGCTGTCGCCAGCACCGTGAAGCAACTCAATCACTACAGCGAGGAACAACTCGCGCAACTGAATTTCCAGTACCACGCGTGGTTCCATGTCACCCGCCAGGGCGGCTACCAGGCCATGCACAATCACCCCAATGCCTCCTGGTCCGGAATTTTCTGCGTGGATGCGGGCGAGGAAGTGGCGGACCGGCCGGACAGCGGCGCGGTTCGCTTTCGCAGCCCCCATCGCAGTGCCGATATGTATACCGACGAGGGCAACGAACACCTGGTGGAACAGTTCGCCTTCGCCGGGCGGCAGGTGCAGCACCAGGCCGGCCGCTTGCTGATCTTCCCGTCCTACCTCGATCACGAAGTGTTTCCGTACCTTGGCGAACGCCCGCGCATCGTGGTG
>JAJDOE010000001.1 GCA_022340345.1 Gammaproteobacteria bacterium | reverse complement strand
GGGCACGCATTGAAGGCGGTGGCGCAGGCGGTCTTGCCCTTGCAGGAATTCACTCCCCAGCAAGGAATCTCGCCGGCTTCGGCGGCGGGCACGAACATCTCCGCGGACTTGTACAGCCCGTAGAAAGCGGTCGCCGCAGCCAGGCTGAGGGCGGCGCCACGAGTCATGCGCGCGCCCAGCGGGCGCTCCCGGCGGTCCGCATGGCGGATCATTTCGTCCAGGCAGCGGTCTGGTGTCGTCGGCAGCAGCAGGCACCACAAGCTGGCGCCAAGCAGAACGGCCAGTCCCGCATAGATCAGCCACACCGGAAGCGGAACCACCGCGGTGATCATCAGCCACAGCAGAATCGAAGTAAGCACCGCGGCTGCCAGTCCCAACCAGAAAGGTGCACGGCCCTGGCGGGTGCGGGTTTCCCGGTGCAGGCCCCAGACCGTGGCCGCGGCAAACGCTACGAACACCGGGAACATCCAGACGTGGGTGGCATAGGCGGCGAGGCCGGCGGCTCCGAAGATGCTGAGCAGCAACGGCGCCCCCATGCACACCGCGGCCGCAACGCCGGCGGCGGCGACGGCCGCCGCCTGGCGCAGCAGAGCCGTGACGCGCTGGCGCCAGGAGTTACGTTCCGCAACCACCTGCTCCAGTTCTTTGCCAGCCGGTTTTACCGCCTGCAACACGATGCTGTGGGCGCCGAACAGGCCTGCCACTTCCCGGGTCTTGTCGCTCCTGCTGCCGGCGAAGTAGTCGAGCTGGTCCACCAGCTTCACATCGCGGAAGCCCGCGGCACGGAACATTTCCATGTAGTTTTTCTCGGAAACCGCGCCCACTACGCATTCCGCCCACAGTTCCGGATCGCGACGGAAACGTTCGGCCACCGGCTTTTTCAAGGCAATGTCGGCCAGTTGCAGTCGACCACCGGGACGCAGCACGCGGAAGATCTCTGCAATGGCGCGGGGCTTGTCCGGCACCAGGTTGAGTACGCCGTTGCTGGTCACCACGTCCACGCTGGAGTCGTCGAGTGGGATTGACTCGGCATTACCGGACAGGACTTCCACGTTGGTGATCTGGTAGCGTTCCAGGGTCGCCTGCAGCTTGCTGCGCATGGCCCGGGTCAACTCCAGGCCATGGATCGTACCGTTTTCGCCGGCGAGGCGGGACGCGATCAGCGTGTCGGTGCCGGAGCCGGATCCGATATCCAGCACCACATCTCCATCGCGGATGACATCCGCCGCGAACGGGTACCCGACCCCGGCGAAGGACTCCAGGGATTCCTCCGGGAGGCCTTCCAGCGCGCTGTCCGGGTAGTGGACGAATTCGCAGGCGCGGCGGCCGGTGGGGAAGTGGAACTCCGTCTGGGGCGCGTTCGCGACCTGCGTGTACATCTGGTTCACCGCCTCGAAGATGTGTTCCCGCTTGTTGCTGGTGATGGCTACCATTGTGTGTAACTCCCCGGCTCTGGTCAGAAGTTGTTGACTAGTTTACTAAGGTGCTGGCCCGGGGCACGGTGCCCGCTACCAGGTCCCCGGCATCGTGGGAACTGTGGGTCAGACGCATCGCGGTTCGGACCAGGGCGTCGGGCTTCTCCTCCCCGCGCCGGGATAGCGAGTCCCGTTGTGATGATTTCGGTGTCATCTGCTCCTGAACCAACGCCGCTGTTCGCGCGGACATCATACGCATCGCCGCCGGTGCCGCGAAACGCACCGCTGGCAGGGCTGTCGTTGGGTCCTTGGCCTTGCTGGCTGCATGGTGTTGACGACGCCGGTGGCAGCGAAAAGGTTCCCTGGGGCCTCCATCCAGGCCGGATTCCGGTGGCTGCGGACGAATTTCGCGGTTTCGGGAACTCTTCGGCGGGGCCCTGCGTCGTGGGGGAAACGGCGACGATTACCGCCTGCAACTGCAACCAAGGAGGAAGATTCGAGATGGCCGCAACCTGCCCAGTAGAGTTCGACACCGAGTACCTGCGCCAGCAAGTGCGGGCGGAATACCAGCGGGTGGCACTGGAGCCCCATGGGGAATTCCATTTCCACCGCGGCGCCCACTACGCCCACGAATACCTGAAATACGCATGGCAGGACCTGGACCGCGTGCCGGCCCTCGCACGCGACCGCTTTGCCGGCGTCGGCAATCCGCATCGCATCGCTACGATCTATCCGGGCGAGACCGTGCTGGACCACGCCTGTGGCGCCGGCATGGACCTGATTATCGCCGCCCGCCGGGCCGGGCCTGGTGGCCGCGCGATCGGCGTGGACATGACGCCGGCCATGCGTGAGAACGCCGCTGCCGCCGCGGAGCTTGCGGGCTTGGCCGATGTCATCGATATCCGTGCGGGCGTCTACGAGGATTTGCCGGCGGCGGACGACAGCGTCGATGTGGTCATCTCCAATGGAGTCATCAACCTGGCCCCGGACAAGCGCCGGGTCTTCAGCGAAATCCACCGGGTATTGCGTCCCGGGGGTCGGGTGCTGATCGCCGACGTGGTCGTGCAGCGGGAACTGAAGCTCGAGGCCCGCAGGGATCCGGACATCTGGGCCGCCTGCATCGGTGGTGCCCTTCCGGAATGGGAGCTGGCGGAACTCGCCGCGGAGGCGGGGTTCGTTGCCGGGCGCATCACCGAGCGATTTGACTGCTTTCGCAATACGCCCGCCGAGCACAAGGTCTCCCCGGACCTGCACGTGCAGGGCGTGAATTTCTTCGCCATCAAGCGCTACGAAATTTTTGACTGACAAACCATAGGTACCCGGAGCGGCCCGAAAACCGCCCCGGGTACCGGATTGGGTTCGCAGCAGCATCCGACATACGAGGCACGCAAAAATGAACCACACAATTCCGTCCCGGTGGGACCACCTGGGCCTGGTCGCCACGGCGCTATCCATCTTTGCTTGCTACGGGACGCTTCTCGCCGTGAGCGCCCTGTCCGCGCTGGGGATCAGCCTGGCGGTGCATGCCGGGGCCTGGGCGGGCGCCATCAGCCTGTTCGCGCTGCTGGCGGTGGCCGGCCTGGCGGTGGGCTACCGGCGGCACCGGCACGCCGCGCCCCTGGTGCTGGGCGGGGTGGCGCTGGGCATTATCCTGTGGGTGATGTTCGGCGAATACAGCCGGCCGCTGGAGATTTTTGCCTTCGCGCTTCTGGTAGCGGCGGTGGCCCGGGACTGGAAAGCGCGCACCCTCCGTTCTTACTCGATGCAATGAATGGCGCGGTGCCCCGGGTGCCTATTTCTCCAGGTCTGCCCGGATGTTCAACGCCGGAAATACCCGCAGCGGCGTTCGTTCGTAGGCCCGCTGCCAGCGTGGACTGCGGTTTACCAGCCGCTGGATCCAGCGATTCCAGAAGGGCGAGGGTTCGAAGGCGATCTTCAGCAGCCCGATGCGGCGGAAAGCGAAATCGTAGTAGTTCGGCTGGCTGGATTCGCTGGTGAAAAAATCAAAGGTGCGGATCGAAAAGTAGCGGTTGTGCTGCGGGTCGGCATAGGCGCACCAGGAAGAAAAATGCGGGACCTTGATCCGCACGATTCCTCCCGGCACCAGCACCCGGTAGATCTCCCGAAGCAGGCGCGGATAGTTGCTCACGTGTTCCAGAATGTCGTGGCAGATGATTTCCTGCACGGTGTCCGATTCGAAGGGCAGTTCGCAATGGTTCAGGTCGGCAACCAGGTCAACGCCGGGCAGCTCGTTGATGTCAATATTGATGAAGCCACTGCGAATATCCCGGCCGCAGCCCAGGTTGAGGCGCAAAATGCTTGGTTGGTTCAAGGGGGCTGCCATGGGGTCTCCGAGGATACGCGCGAAGAGCGCCTTTCTCTGTTCGTCGAACCCCGCGTGGTTCTTGTGAATCGCAATGCCGGTGGTGGCCGTTCGGCAGGCGAACCACGGCAGGTCCACGGCGCGGGGCAGGGTGGTGCCACTCAGGCTGAGTAGTATGTCCTCGCCGTTGTTCGTGTCCGGCAAATGGATCGCCAGCCGATCGGCGAGTTGCTTGCAATGTTCGAGTTGCTCCCGGGTACAGCAAAACGCGCCCCAAAGGGCATGAACCGGGCCGGAGCGGCGCCGGCCGCCGGCGGGGTCACGGTGGCTGCCATCCGGATCTGGAACGAAAATATTGCCGTGGATTCCCGCTGGTGCGGATGGGCATGAGCGGACCTGCTCGAACAAGCGGTGAATGGTTTCGGTCGCCAGGAACAGGTCGTCGTCAAACGACAGGTAGAAATCCGAGTCCTGTTCCAGGCAGCGGATCCAGCGAATTCCGACGCCGTAGCGTCGTGGCTCGTTGATGGCGACGAGGCGCGGATCGGAAAAGGGGATGTAGTCCCGGATGTCGATACCGGTGTTGGCGTTCGACACCACGATACGACGGACGAAGCGGCACGCCAGCGGCGCCTTGAGGATCCATTTCAGGTTTCCGGGGCGACTGTAGACCGGGATGACCACCACCAGCGAGGCGTCGCAGTCCCGCTTTTTCAACCAGAACAGATGATACCGGGCAAGCAACCACCAGAATGCAACGGTTCCCCGGCCGCGGCCCGCTGTTGCGTGGTTTCCGGTGGGGATGGCAGCTGCGCGCACGCAGTCTAGCCGGCGTCGTGGGGAAGGTCGGCAATGACCCGGGCCACGCAGCCGGTCAGGCGCTTGGCGGTGGCGATATGCAGGAATTCGTTGGGGCCGTGGGCATTGGAGTGGGGACCGAGGACCCCGGTCACCAGGAACTGGACTCCCGGAAATTTCTCCCCCAGCATGCCCATGAACGGGATGCTGCCGCCGGTACCCATGTACATGGCGTCCGCGCCGAAAAATTCCCGGGAGGCCCGTTGCGCCGACTCCTCCAGCCAGGGTGCCAGGGGTGGCGCCTCCCAGCCGGGCATGGTTACGCCCGGATCAAAGCTCACTTGCGCATGCAACGGCGGGTCCGACTCCAGCAGTTGCTTTAACGCCGAAGCGGCCCGCGTGGCATCACAGGTGGGGGGCAGGCGCAGGGAAAGTTTCAGTGCGGTCCAGGGCCGCAACAC
>JAJDOE010000165.1 GCA_022340345.1 Gammaproteobacteria bacterium | reverse complement strand
AGGCACGCTCGGGATCCTGATTCCGCCCAGCATCATGCTCATCGTGTATGCGGCCATCGCCCAGGTCTCCCCGGTGCGCCTGTACGCCGCGGCCCTGTTCCCGGGCATGATCCTGGCGGGAATGTATATCGTCTACGTGATCACCCGCGCCTGGCTGAATCCCGCACTGGCGCCCAAACCCCGCGAAGAAGACGTCCCGCCGCTGGGTAAGATCCTGCTCCAGTTGCTGACCTCCTTTGTGCCCTTGGCGGTGCTGATCATGGGCGTGCTCGGCAGCATTCTTGCCGGCATCGCCACCCCGGCGGAGGCCGCTGGCGTCGGTTCCTTCGGTGGCCTGCTGTTGGCGGTGCTGTACCGCTCCCTGACCTGGCAACGGCTGCGAGAAGCGGTATTCCTGTGCGCTCGCACCTCCGCCATGGTGTGCTGGCTGTTTGTGGGATCCTGGACTTTTGCCTCGGTGTTCTCCTACCTCGGCGGCCACGACCTGATTGCACACTGGGTCACCAGCATGGACCTGACCACGGTGCAGTTCCTGATCCTGGCCCAGATCATCATCTTCCTGCTCGGCTGGCCGCTGGAGTGGTCCGAAATCATCATTATCTTCGTTCCGATCTTCCTGCCGATGCTGGCAACCTTCGAGGTGGATCCGCTGTTCTTCGGCGTGCTGGTAGCGCTCAACCTGCAGACCTCCTTCCTGACTCCGCCCATGGCCATGGCCGCGTATTACCTGAAGGGCGTGGCGCCTCCGGGTGTCGAGTTGATCGATATCTTTAAAGGTGTGCTGCCCTATCTGGGGATTGTCATCCTTGCCATGGTCTTCATCTACGTGTGGCCAGCCACCGTGCAATGGCTACCGGTTTACCTGTTCGGGCAGTGAGCGACATCTATCAACTGAGTGCCAGTGAGGCACTGCGCGCGATGGCCGCATCCGAGTTCACCGCCGAAGAGTACGCAACGGCGTGCCTTGCGCGGATCGACGCGGTGGAAGAAACGGTAGGTGCCTGGGAGTTTCTGGATCGGGACTACCTGATGGAGCAGGCGCGCGACGCGGACCGGTATCGTCAGACCGGTCGCGCGCTCGGAGCCCTTCACGGCATACCCGTGGGAGTTAAGGACATCATTGATACTCAGGACATGCCGACTCAATTGGGCACCCCCCTGCACGCCAACCGTACGCCGGGACACGATGCCCACCTGATCAGCCGCCTGCGAGAAGCAGGCGCGGTAATTGCCGGCAAAACGGTAACCACGGAGCTGGCGGTATACGCCCCGGGAAAAACTACCAACCCCCACAACGCAGAACATACGCCCGGCGGTTCCTCCAGCGGCTCCGCTGCCGCGGTGGCGGCGGGCATGGTGCCCCTGGCACTGGGAACCCAGACCAACGGCTCGGTGATCCGACCCGCATCCTATTGCGGCGTGTACGGCTTCAAACCGACCTTTGGCGCCATTTCGCGCCATGGCGTATTGCAGGTTGCGCCGAGCCTGGACCAGGTGGGTGTGTTCTCCCGCGACCTGGAAGATATTGCCCTGTTTACCGAAGTACTGGCCGGCTACGACGTCCAGGACACCAGCACCCGCGCGCGAGCGCGCCCGGCATTTCGTGCCGGGCTCAACGAGCCGCTGCCACTGCCACCGCGCCTGGCAATGGTGAGGACACCGGTGTGGGACCAGGCGGATGCCGACACCCGGGAGGCATTCTCCGAGCTGTTCGACCATTTCGGGGAGCGCATCCACGAGGTGGAATTACCGGAATCCTTCGCTGCGGCCCACGCAGCCCTGCAAGTCATCATGGAATCCGAACTGGCGCTCAATTTCGCGCGGGAGTACACACATGGCGCCGAACAACTGAGCGATACCCTGCGCGGCATGATCGAAGCGGGCCAGCGCCATACTGCCGTGGAGTACCAACGTGCCCGCGGCACCATCACCGAGCTGAACCGGCAGTTGGATGTAGTGCTGTACGATTACGACGCTCTGGTCACTCCCGCCACAACCGGCGAAGCCCCCCACGGACTGACCAGCACCGGCAGCCCGGTGTTCTGTACCATCTGGTCCCTGCTTGGCGTACCGGCGCTGTCACTGCCGCTGTTGCGGGGGTCCCATGATCTACCCATGGGCGTCCAGCTCGTTGGGGCCAGAGACGACGATGTGCGCCTGTTGCGGGTTGCCCGCTGGATCAACCAGGAGGTCAACGGTGATGGCAAATCCGTTACCACTGCCGCGGCCTGAACACATAAAATTGAGGAACACCCTATGAAAGCAACCCGGATCATTTGCGGCGCAATCGCAATCGCTCTGATGTTCGCCTTCGCCGGCGGCCTGGCGCAGTCCATTTTTAAACGGACCGAATCCATTGCCTTCATTGTCATCGTAGCGTTGGTTCTGATCATGGTTGCCGTGGACGCGATCCAGGGAATCCGCGAGGACGCGGCAAACGACGACTGACTGAATTCGCGGAGCAGCCGGTTCCGCCGCACTGCGTTGCGAACCGCGCGCCTCGATCCATGGACCCCCGCCCCCTGTCTCTGGCCCAACTGGGTTTCCGGCCCTTTTTCCTGCTGGGCTCGCTGTATTCCGCCCTGGCCATGCTGGCGTGGCTACTGATCCTGCAGGACATCTGGGGCATGCCCCCGTCTTTGCCTGGATCACCGGCGGCCTGGCATGCCCACGAAATGCTCTACGGCTATGCCCTGGCGGTAATCGCCGGCTTCCTCCTGACGGCGGTACAAAACTGGACCGGCCAGCCGACTCTCAACGGACCACCGCTGCTCGGTCTGGCCTTGCTGTGGCTGCTGGCGCGAATTGCCATTCCACTGGAACTTCCGTCGGCACTGATGGTGACGATGTGGGCGGACCTCGCCTTCGGATGCGGTCTCTGCGTCGCCGTGTTGATTCCCATCGCAAAAACCCGGCAATGGCGGCAAATGAGCGTCTGGAGCAAACTCCTCTCATTGCTGCTGACCAATCTGTTTTTCTACCTCGGCTACCTCGGCTACCTGGAAGATGGCGTGCGTTGGGGACTGTATGCCGGCCTGTACCTGGTGGTTTCGCTGATCCTGTTGCTTTCGCGACGGGTGGTCCCGTTTTTCGTGCAGAAAGCCAGCAGCGGGGCGGCGCAACCGCGAAACAGCCGCTGGCTGGATCTGGGCAGCCTGGGGCTGTTTCTCATTTTCCTGGTGGTGGAGGTATTCTGGCTGCAGCCCGCGTTGGCCTCACTCACCGCGGCCCTGCTGGCGGTAGTACACGGTCTTCGACTGCGCCTGTGGTATTCACCGCACATCTGGAAATCCGCGATGCTGTGGGTGCTATACCTTGCTTACGCCTGGATTGTATTCGGCTTCGCGCTGCACGCTCTGACCCCTCTACTGCAACTTAACCCCTCGCTCGCGGTGCATGCATTCGCCGTTGGCGGTATCGGTCTCATGACTCTCGGAATGATGGCCCGGGTCGCCCTCGGGCACACGGGCCGCGACGTTTACGCTCCGCCGACGCTGGTACTACCGATTTTCGTAGTCGCCTTGCTGGCCGCCATCGCACGGGTGCTACTGCCACTGGCTGCGCCCGACGCCTACGGGACCTGGATCATCCTTTCCCAACTGCTCTGGATCAGCGCCTTTGCGCTGTTCGCCTGGACCTATGCGCCGTTTCTGCTCCGCCCCCGGGTGGATGGGGACCGGGGCTAATTCTCCGCCGAATACCGAACCGCTACGTTACGCCCCATTTCCTTAGCCTGGTAAAGCGCCACGTCGGCCTTTTCCAGCACAGCAGATAGGGTTTCCCTTCCCGGCCCTTCCGGACAGTAAAACCCGCAACTCAGGGAGCGCATTTCCGCCGGGACATCGGCGAGGCCGGGATAGCTCGTACTGCGGAAACGTTCACGAATGCGGTCAATCCACGGCAGGATATCGGCGGCCTCGGTGCCCACCAACACCGCGATGAATTCGTCGCCGGCCAGGCGCGCTACGAAATCACTCGCCCGTTGAGCCTCCCGAAGAATCTCTGATAGTGCCAGCAAGGTATGGTCGCCGACGGCATGACCAAACCGGTCGTTGACCTGTTTGAAATGATCAATATCGAAAACGCAGACGCAAATCCGAATACCGCGGGCCGGGAACCCGGCCAGTTGCTCAAAAGAATTCTGCAACTGACGCCGATTCGGAAGACCCGTCAGTTCGTCGGTAAAGCTCAGTTCCAGCAAGTCCTTTTGCCGCCTGCGAAACTGCGCCGCAATACGATCCAGCGTCGGCGTCATGTCCGCGATCTCTTTCAAGCGTGGGGTCCGGGCCGATCGTGGAGACAACCCCTCCGCTGCGCGCACCAGATTGTCGCTGATGAGTTCCAGGTCGCGGGAAATGTAGCGCGCCCCCAGCGAGGTGAACAGCACCGCCAGAAGCAGGACCACCAGGGTGGTGACCAGCGTAACGCCCGCGAAGGTAAAGAAAACCTTCTGCATCGGTGGCGTCGCGACTGAATACACCAACGCCCAGGGAGTGCCGGGCACCAGCATCCACTCCACCATCTCGGTTTCCGGCATGCTCTCACTTCCGGCACTAAGCAACAGATCACCCTCCAGGCTTCGCAGTTCCAGTCGTGTCTGCTCCTCGGTCGCCATAACCTCAAGTTTCCGCTGCAAGGCATCCAGGCCAATGCTGATGAATACCAGGCCCAGGTTTTTGCCATTCCCGTCGACCACGGCGGTCAGATCGAAATGGGCAAAGCGCGGTTGTTCGCGATGAATCACTGGTAACGACTTTCCCCCCCCATCACTGCGGTTTTCCAGATCGGCCAGGCAAGCGGGACCCA
>JAJDOE010000107.1 GCA_022340345.1 Gammaproteobacteria bacterium | reverse complement strand
ATTCCCGGCGCGCCGCTGCTGCTGTTTGCCCACGGCCGACGGGCGTGCCTGGGGGCTCCCGCCCTGGCCATGGTCGGCAGCCGCAACCCGACACCCGCAGGAACGGAAACCGCGCGGGCCTTTGCCAGCTACCTTGCCGGTGCCGGGCTGCTGATCGTCAGCGGCCTGGCCCTGGGGATCGATGCCGCGGCCCACTCCGGCGCCCTGGCGGCGGGCGGTTCCACCATCGCGGTACTCGGTACCGGTGTGGACCGGGTGTACCCGGCCAGCCATCACGAACTGGCGCACCGCATCGCCGGCAGCGGATTGTTGCTGTCGGAACTGCCGCTCGGATCCCCGCCGCGCCGGCAGCATTTCCCCGCCCGCAACCGGTTGATCAGTGGACTGTCCCTGGGCACCCTGGTGGTGGAGGCGAGTCTGCGCAGCGGCTCGCTGATCACCGCCCGGCTGGCCGGCGAGCAGGGACGGGAGGTGTTTGCGATTCCGGGTTCGATCCATTCGCCCCAGTCCCGCGGCTGTCACGCGCTGATCCGTCAGGGCGCCAAGCTGGTGGAGACCGCCGCGGATGTGCTCGAGGAATTGGCTCCGCTGGCTGCGGTGACACCGATGCGGGCGGCCGAGCCGGCGCGCGCCGCGCCGACCGACGAGGGGCTGGCGCGACTACTGGAACTCATGAGCTTCGATCCGGTCAACGTGGATACCCTGGTGGAACGCAGTGGATTGACGGCGGCAAAAGTTTGCTCCATGCTCCTGACACTCGAGTTACAGGGCCTCGTGGAAAACTGTCCCGGCGGCACCTACATTCGTCTGCCCTGAACGCGACGTTAACGCGAAGCAAACGCGTGCGCCGCTCTTCATCTTTCCCCGTGCGAGATCTATGAAAGAAAACGTGCTTGACGTTTTGATGTACCTGTTCGATCACTACATGGACGAGGATGTGGACACAACCGAGGATCAGGGCTTCCTGGCCACCGAACTGGCCGAAGCGGGCTTTGACCGTCACGAGATCGACAAGGCATTTGCCTGGCTCGAGGATCTGGGCATCCTGTGTGAACAGAGCGAGCCGGATGACGCGAAAATCCACAACGCCCTGCGGCACTACACCAATAATGAACGCCAGCGCCTGGGTGCCGGCGCTCGTGGCTTGCTGCAGAGCCTGGAAAATCGCGGCATTCTCAATCCGCACACCCGGGAGATGGTCATTGACCGGGTGATGGCCCTGGACGCCGCGGAGATCGAAGTTGAACAACTCAAATGGGTGGTCATGATGGTGCTCTACAATCAGCCCGATCGCGACAACGGCGCGGCGGCCTGGGTGGAAGACATGGTCTACGAGGAAGCCAGCCGACCACTGCACTGACCCGGCACATCATATGGCCAAGAACCTGATCATCGTCGAGTCGCCTGCCAAGGCGCGCACCATCACCAAGTACCTGGGAAAGGGATTTTCCGCCATGGCGTCCTATGGCCACGTGCGCGACCTGGTTCCCAAGAGCGGTGCGGTTGATACCGAAAACGATTTCGACATGAAGTATCAGCTCATCGACAAGAACAAGAAGCACGTGGACGCCATCGCCAAGGCGTTCAAAAAGGCCGACACCCTGTACCTGGCCACGGACCCGGACCGGGAAGGCGAGGCAATTTCCTGGCACCTGTTCGAAATCCTCAAAGAAAAGGGCCTGGTAGACGGAAAGGACGTCTATCGCGTCGAGTTTTACGAATTCACCAAGCGCGCCATTCAGACCGCGATGGAGAAACCCCGCGAACTGTCCAACAACCTGATTGATGCGCAGCAGGCGCGCCGCGCCCTGGATTACCTGGTCGGTTTCAATCTTTCGCCCCTGTTGTGGAAAAAGGTGCGCCGCGGATTATCCGCCGGCCGCGTACAGAGCCCCGCCTTGCGATTAATCTGTGAACGCGAAAATGAGATCGAGGCCTTCAAGTCCCGCGAATACTGGACTATCGAAGCGGACCTCGTCACGGAAAGCGAGTTCCAGGCACGCCTGACCCACTTCCGCGAGGAAAAGCTCAACCAGTTTTCCGTCGAGAACGCGGAGTCCGCCGACGAAGTGGCAACCGCCATCGAAGACGCCGCCAAAGGAAAACTCCTGGTGCAATCCGTGGAGAAACGCCAGCGGAAGCGCAACCCGGCTCCGCCATTCACCACCTCGACACTGCAACAGGAAGCAGCGCGCAAACTCGGGTTCACCGCCCAGCGCACTATGCGCACCGCGCAGCAACTGTACGAAGGGCTGGATACCGAGGGGGATTCGGGTGGCCTGATTACCTACATGCGCACGGACTCGGTAAACCTGGCGGCGGAGGCGGTGACGGAAATCCGCGAGGTCATCCTGGAGCGTTACGGGGCGGAGAACGTTCCGGAGTCACCGCAGACCTATAAGAACAAGTCCAAGAACGCCCAGGAAGCTCACGAAGCGGTGCGCCCGACGTCAGCGGCACGTACTCCCGACTCGCTCAAGAAAGTTCTGAAACCGGATCAATTCAAACTCTACGACCTCATCTGGAAGCGCGCGGTTGCGTCGCAGATGCGCCACGCGACGATGAACACGGTTACCGTCGACCTGGCGGCCGGCGACGTGGCGGTGCTGCGTTCTACCGGTTCCACGGTGGTGAAAGCGGGGTTCATGACTCTCTACCAGGAAGATACGGACGACAAGAAGGCAGGCAGCGAGAGTTCCAGCCTGCTGCCGCCGCTGGAGAAAGGCCAGCAAGTGGACATGAAAAAGCTCCGCAAAGAGCAGCATTTTACGGATCCGCCGCCGCGCTACACGGAAGCCAGCCTGGTTAAGACACTGGAGGCCTATGGCATCGGACGCCCCTCTACCTATGCCAGCATCATTCAGACCTTGCAGGCTCGCGAGTACGTCACCGTGGACAAGCGGCGCTTCACGCCCACGGATGTAGGACGCATCGTCAACAAGTTCCTATCCGAGCATTTCGACAAATACGTCAGCTATGACTTCACCGCCCAGCTTGAGGACGACCTCGACGCAATTTCGCGGGGCGAAAAATCCTGGCGGCCGGTACTGCGTGACTTCTGGGAGCCCTTCCACAAGCAGTGCGAGCACAAAGACGAAAGCGTGCAACGGAAGGACGTCACCCAGGAAGCGATGGACGAGGATTGCCCGCGCTGCGGTGCAAAGCTGTCCATTCGCCTCGGCCGCCACGGTCGTTTCGTCGGCTGTACCGCGTATCCAGAATGCCGTTACACGCGCAATCTGGATGGTGAACCGGGTTCGGACGAGCCGGAGGTGGTGGAAGATCGCAAGTGTCCGAAATGCGAATCGGACCTGGTGATCAAGCGTGGACGCTACGGCAAGTTCATCGGCTGCAGCAGCTATCCCGAGTGCAAGCACATGGAGCCGCTGGAAAAGCCCGAGGACATGGGCGTCAAATGCCCGGAGTGCAAAGAAGGGTCGATGCTCAAGCGCAAGTCGCGCTACGGCAAGGTGTTTTATTCCTGCGCCCGGTACCCGGACTGCAAGTACGCGGTCTGGAACGAGCCAATCGACGAAACCTGTCCTACCTGCGGGCACGGCATGCTGACCAAAAAAATCACCAAACGCCGCGGCACGGAAAAGGTATGTCCCATCAAGGAGTGCGATTTCGCCGAGCAGCTGGAGCCGCCCGCCGAATAGACGCCATCAGTGCCCGGAGCGGATGTCCGCCAGGGCCAGTCGCCGTACCGGCTGACCGTCTACCGGGCTGCGCGGTGCCTCGCGAACCGTGGTGGGAAATATCACCAACTCCACCGCCACTCCTTCCATCGCGTAGCGCAGCACCGGCAGACGCCGTTCCCTGCCACCACCGAAGCGCAGCCGCTTTTCATCATACCGGCAGGGAATGTCTCGCTCCCGGAGAAATACCTCCACTTCCTCGGGCCCGTCACTGAACAGGTGCACTTCCAGCGGTGCCTGCGCGGTAATCACGCCGCGGCTCAGGGACCCGGCGACCCGTGCGCCGAAATCTCCCAGCAGCACCAGCACCTCCGCCGCCAACAGCGCATGCTGCTGCAGGCGGGCGGGGTGATCTTCGCCGCTGAAAGTTCCCAGATGCGCCGCCAGCGCTACCTCGATTTCGCGGTTGGTCGGCAACGCCACTCGCCGAAGGCCAAGACGCGCGGCCGCCTTCTGCTTGGCAAGATGGAAGTCGCGCACCCCGTCCTCCGCCATTACTCGAGCGCATTCCAGTACCAACCGGCGACGCTGCTGCTCCGCGTTGTTGTTGCCGCGGCGCGCCATGAGCCTAGAACAGACCTTCGGGAATTTTTTTGTCCACCGGGTTGGACTTGCGCAGTTGTTCGGCGACTGAATCCCGCGGCTCCTCCGGCGGCAGCTCCCCTTCGCTGTCCAAAGCGGTCGGCGGCGGACTTTCAGCGGCGCCGGCGCCCGAAAGAATAAAGTATTCTTGATAGGCATCCGGGTCCGCGGAACTGGTGGCCTGCCCGGTGTCCGGGTTCACCCAGGCGGTGGTGAGCCCCAGCGGCGGCACCCACGGCGAGACCGGCACATCTTTCAGGGCGGTGCGCATAAAATCGATCCAGACCGGCAGGGCCGCCCGACCACCGGCTTCGCGTCGCCCCAGGGTCTCCGGGGTATCGAAACCCACCCAGGCGGAAGCGACCAGTTCCTGATTGAAACCTGAAAACCAGGCATCGTTGTACTCGTTAGTCGTGCCCGTTTTGCCGGCAATGTCCGGCCGGTGCAGTTCCAACGCGCGGCGCGCGGTCCCGCGGCGCACCACATCCCGCATCATGCTCGCCATGACAAAGGCATTCTCACTGCTGATCGCCCGTGGCGCGAATCGTTGCGGCGGCGCTGGCGCGGCGGCGGTGCTGCCTGCGTCGCCACTGGTGCTGTTGGTTTCCTCTTCCTGCACCGCAGCTTGCTGCTCCGCACCGGAACTCGTCATTTGCTCCGGTGATGCCGCCGGGGAGTCGCGGAGCTCTGCTTGCCGGGCCTGGATGATCTGGCACGTGGGGCACACAATGGTCGGGTTGGCGCGAAAAATCACTTCGCCGGTGCGGTCCTCGATGCGCTCGATGAAGTAGGGCTCAACCCGAAAACCGCCATTTGCGAACACCGCGTAGGCGCGGGCCACTTCCAGCGGAGTCAGCGATGCGCTGCCCAGGGCCAGCGACAGATTGTTCGGCAGTCGATCCCGTGGCAGACCGAAATGTTCCATATGATTGATTGCGAACCGCGGGCCGATCGCCCGCAACAGGCGCACCGAAACCAGGTTGAGGGACAGGGTCAGGGCCTTGCGCAGCGGGGTGGGTCCGAAGAACTTTCCGCTGTAATTTTCCGGCCGCCAGACATCCTCCAGGGTGCTGTCACCAATCACGATGGGAGCGCCACTGACCTTGGTGGCGGCGGTGAAACCCTTTTCCAGCGCCGCGGAGTAGATGAAAGGTTTGATATTGGAGCCCGGTTGCCGCTGGGCCTGGATTACCCGGTTGAACTTGCTCTGGTAGAAACTGAAACCACCGGTGAGGGCGGTCAACGCACCGTCGTGGCTGCGCAGCGCCACCAGGGCGCCGGAAACCTTCGGCACCTGGGCCAGTCTCCAGGCCGGCGGTTGGCTTTCCGGCGCCTCGGAGTCTCCGCGTAGCGGCTCCAGATAGACCACATCGCCCAGCGCGACCATCTCCGCGGCGGAACGCGGCTTTCCCGTGACGCGGTCGGCGCTCTGGTAGCGGACCCAGTCGAGGGCCTCCCAGGGCAGCTCGATCAGCTCACCACGCCGGGAGTACACCGTCGCGCTTCGTTCGGCGACTTTCAGCACAACCGCCGGCACCAGCATCACGACTTCCGGAAAGGGCTCCAGCAGGCGATCGATAGCCTGCCGCTCGCCGATTTCCGCCAGCGGCAGCCGACCCGCGGGACCGCGGTAGCCGTGGCGACGGTCGTAGTCGAGCAAGCCACGGCGCAGCGCTTCATCCGCGGCCTGCTGCTGCTTCGCGTCAATGGTGGTGTACACCTTCAACCCGGTGCCGTAGACCTCGACGCCACGGGTCTCCACCATTTTCTGCCGCACCATTTCCGCCACGTAGTGGGCCTGCAGGTCCAGTTCGGCCAGGTGGCGGGCCGCGGTGAGCGGCGCCGCCAGCGCCCGCTGGTAGGGTGCGTCTTCCAGTTCACCGAGTTCGTGCATGCGTCGCAGCACGTAGTTGCGGCGGTTGCGGGCGTTATCCGGGTTGCTCAGCGGATTGTCGCGCGACGGCGCCTTGGGCAGGCCGGCGAGCATCGCGATTTCCGGTACGTCGAGATCTTCCAGCACCTTGCCGTAGTAAACCTGTGCGGCGGAAGCGAATCCGTAGGCGTGATGTCCGAGAAAGATCTTGTTCAGGTACAGCTCCAGGATCTGGTCCTTACTGAGGTCGCGCTCGAGGCGGAACGCCAGCAGGATTTCCTTGAGCTTGCGGGTGTAGGTCTTCTCCGGACTCAGAAAGTAGTTGCGGGCAACCTGCATGGTGATGGTGCTGGCGCCCTGGCCGCTATCGCCGCTGCGCAGGTTGGCGACTACCGCGCGCAGAATGCCCAGCGGATCCACGCCGCGATGGCGGTAGAACGAGTCGTCCTCGGCGGCCAGCACCGCCTGCACCAGGACCGGCGGCACCTTAGCCATGCGAACCGGGATTCGTCGCTCCTCACCAAATTCCCCGATCAGTTCGCCGCCGGCGGCATATACCCGTAGCGGCACCTTGAGCTGCACGTCCCGCTCCAGATCGATGTCCGGCAACAAGGGAGACACCATCAGGACCACCGCCACGGCCGCAATGAGGCCCGTCCCGACCAACAAGCCCATCAGCCCGACAAAGAGGCGTAGGAAGGAGAAACGTATTGTTTTCATAGGGTTATGGGCGTGGTCCGGGGCGGTTCCGGGCCAGGATCGGCGATTATAGTGCATGCGGCAGGGGGATTTTCAGGTGCCGGGCCACCAGCCGACTAAAATCCCTGAGACCGGATTTCGCCCAGGGCGAAGTTACTGTATTCTTTGAATCCAAATTCACACTATTCCGCCGTAACTATCGGAAAATAGGGACAAAAGTGGAGCTGTTCGTCCGAAAAAAACCGCCGCTGATCGGCGTCGATATCTCCTCGTCGGCGGTCAAGGTGCTGGAACTCAGCAAGGCCGGTGATCACTACCGTGTCGAGCGCTATGCCGTCGAACCGCTGCCACGCAACTCGGTGGTGGAAAGCGCCATCACCGACGTGGAACAGGTGGGCGCCGCGGTGGAACACGCGATACGCCGTTCCGGGACCCGCTGCAAACATGCCGCGGTCGCTGTTTCTGCTGCCCACGTTATCAACAAGACGATTTCCATGCCCACCGGCCTTTCGGAACAGGACCTGGAATCCCAGATCGAAATGGAAGCAGACCATTACATCCCCTACCCGCTGGACGAGGTCAACCTGGATTTTGAAGTACTGGGTCCCTCGGAAAGTAATCCCAACGAGGATGAAATCCTGCTTGCCGCCTGCCGCAAAGAAGTGGTGGACGACTACATCGCGGTCCTGGACCGCGCCGGCCTTTCGCCCACGGTAGTGGACGTGGAGTCCTATGCCATGGAGTCCGCCTACGGACTCATCGCCCGTCACCTGCCCGGCGGCGGCATGGAAAAGTCGGTCGCGGTTATGGACTTCGGCGCCACCACCACTCACGTCAACGCGGTGCACAACAACCGATCCGTGTACACGCGGGATCACGCTTTTGGCGGCCGCCAGCTCACGGAGGAAATTCAGCGGCGATACGGATTGTCTTACGAAGAAGCGGGGCTGGCCAAGAAAGTCGGTGGTCTGCCGGACAACTACCAGACCGATATACTGCACCCCTTCATGGAAGCGATGTGCCAGGAAACCCTGCGGGCTTTGCAGTTTTTTTACTCCTCGAGTCCCTATAACAGCGTGGACCAGATCCTCCTTGCGGGCGGTTGTTCGCAGATTCCGGGTATCGATGAGCTCATTGCCAGTCGCACCGGTATCAGCACCCTGGTGGCGAATCCGTTCACCAGCATGTCCATCGCGTCGCGCATAAAGCCGCAGACACTCGCCAATGACGCGCCCTCGCTGATGGTGGCCTGTGGCCTGGCCATGCGGAGTTTCGATTCATGAGCACACGCATCAATCTGCTGCCTTGGCGCGAGGTCCGGCGCAAACAGATCAGCCGTCAGGTGGTGCGCGCGAGCTTCGCCAGCTGGATCCTGATGGGTCTGGTGGTCGGCTACGCGTGGTGGTTCATGGACGGCAAGATCAACGCCCAGGAAGCGCGCAACGCTTTCCTGACCGCCGAAATCGCCAAACTGGATCAGCAAATTGCCGATATTACGGACCTCAAGAAACGCCGTGCCGCGCTGATTGCGCGCATGGAAGTAATTCAACGCCTGCAGGAGGATCGCACCCAGATCGTGCACCTGTTCGATGACCTGGTACGAAAACTGCCCGAAGGCGTGTATTTAACGAACCTGAACAAACAGCAGAAGCGTATTACCCTGCGCGGCGTCGCGCAGTCCAATGCGCGGGTCTCGGCCCTGATGCGAAATCTGGATGCCTCGGTATGGTTCGCGGACCCCGATCTGAACATCATCAACGTGAAGAACGAACAGGGAAAGCGCACCAGCCACTTCACGCTTCTCGTTAACCAGGACGCGAAGAACGCCAAGCAACAGCCGTCCCCGGACGGTTGAGACCGTAGCCATGGATTTTGAAAGCCTTAAAACCCTGGATATCAATGATGTCGCGTCTTGGCCGAATCCAGTCAAGATTCTTCTGGCGCTGACGGTTTGCGCGTTTATTCTCGCAGGCGGCTATTTCTTCATCGTCAAGGACCAGCTGGATCAGCTGCAACGCGCGCAGGTAAAAGAACAGGAACTGCGCGGGAGTTTCGCGCGCAAGAAGGCCCTGGCGGTGAACCTGCCCGCATACCGGGCGCAGATGAAGGAGATGCAGGAAAGCTTTGGTGTCATGTTGCGCCAACTTCCAAACAAGACCGAGATTCCGGAACTGCTTATCGACATTACCCAGGCCGGAATTGGACGCGGGCTGCAGTTCGAACTGTTCAAGCCGGCGCCCAAGCAGACGCGGGATTTCTACGCGGCCCTGCCAATCCAGATCAAGGTGCGCGGCACCTACCATGAACTCGGGCAGTTCATCAGCGACGTCGCCGCCATGCCCCGCATCGTGACCATGGGAGACCTGACCATTTCCGGTGGCCGGAAGTCCGACCGCCTTTCCATGGCGGCCACGGCAATGACCTACCACTACCTCGACCCGGATGAGGTCGAAGCGCTGCAGGCCAATCGGCGCCAGGCGAAGAGGACGCGGCGATGACGCGGGACTACCTGTCGCGGCTGGTTCCGGTGCTGGCCGTCCTGCTGGCCGCCTGCAGCGGTCCGGAATTGGAGGACCTGCGCGCTTTCACGGAGCAGACGCATGCCACCAACCGGCCCCAGGTTGAGCCGCTGCCAACCATTCGTCCCTACCAGGCGTTTACTTACAGCGCCGCCGGTCTCAAGGATCCGTTTTCGTCCGAAAACCTGCGACCCGTGCGGGAAGCGGGAAACAGCGTCGGCGGCCCGGACATGAACCGTCGCCGCGAACCCCTGGAAAGTTTTCCGCTCGATTCCCTCAAGATGCTGGGAACCCTGGAACGTGAGTCACTGACCTGGGTAATCATCGGCGCGCCGGACGGAACGACACATCACGCCCGGATGGGCAGCTTCGTCGGCCAGAACTTCGGCCGTATCAACCGGATTTCCGAGGAGCGTGCCGAGATCGTGGAGACGGTTCGCGACGGAGGCGGTAACTGGATCCAACGACAGTCGAATCTTGCCGTCTCCCACTGAGGGAGGGAGGAACAAAAATCATGGGTGCCACCAAGAGCTTCTACTCATTCGTCGGCCTGACGTTGCTGGCCCTTTCGGCCGGCGCCCAGGGGGCTGCCGAACTGTCCGCCGTGGGCTGGGATGACCAGAGTCACTTGCGCGTGGAAACGCGGGGCGCACCGGAAATCGCCGTGCAGCGACTCCAGGACGGTCACCGGCTGCGTCTCACGCTGCGCGAAACCCAGCTCGGCAGCAGTGCCGCGGACATCGGCGGTCAGGGCAACGTAAAGGGAGTGTTCCCGTACCAGGCCGAGGATGGACGTTCCGTACATATTGATATCCTGCTGCGGGAACCCGGTTTCCTGACCCCGGAAGCCACCAAGTACGGCTACCGGCTGGCCCTGGCAAAGGGAAATGGGCCGCGCGCCACAGCTCAAGGGACATTTGCTACCGCGGCGCTGGCCAGCGCACCGGCGCCGGCCGCGAATCCGGCGGCCGTTCTCCCCACCAGCCAGGAAACCGCAGCCGCGGGTCGCAACGCGATTGAATCCATTGACTACGCGCGACTGCCCGATGGCGGCGTGCAGATCAAAGTAAAAACCACGCGCCAGCCCGACGAACCGGGCAGCTTCAGCACCGACAAGCCGGCGCGGATCGCACTGGATTTCGCCAACACCGCCAACCACATGGGCAACAAAACGCTGCGCGTGAACCTGGGTAAGGTGGAATCGGTCTCCGCCATCGAAGTCCCCGGGCGCACGCGGGTGGTGATTTCCCTCAGCGAGTCCGCCACGTACAACGCCCAGGTGGAGCCGGACGGCGTCCGCATCCTGGTGGCGACCGCGTTGCGCACCGTCGAACCGGGCGGCGCGCCCCCGGTGATGGCCAGTGCGGTGCCCCAGAGCGCAAAACCACGGGCCACTACTTTTTCCACGGCCGTCACCAGTGCGCCACGCCAGGTCACCAAGGTGGATTTCCGACGTGGTCCCCAGGGCGATGGACGCGTGATGATCGGTGTTTCCGACAGCGACATCGGCATTACCGTCAAGGAAGACCTGGGCGAACTGATACTGGAATTTGCCAACGCGTCGGTTCCGGAAAATCTCCAGAAACGGCTGGACGTGATCGATTTTGCGACCCCTGTGCAGACCATCGACACC
>JAJDOE010000091.1 GCA_022340345.1 Gammaproteobacteria bacterium | reverse complement strand
CTTTACTTCCTTGAAACCAGGTAACCGACCCGCAGGTTCCTTGTTCGCGTTGACCACCGTGTCACCTACCGGCGCACCGCGAACGTCCTTGATTCCGGCCACCAGGTAACCTACTTCACCCGCGTTCAGGTCTGGCATAGGCTGTCGCTTGGGAGTAAAAACACCAAGCTCCTCGATACGATGGTCCTGCCCGGTAGACAGCATGCGAATCCGGTCTCCGGGTTTGAGCGACCCTTCCATCACACGCACCAGAACCACGGTCCCAAGGTAGTTGTCGAACCAGGAATCCACGATTAGCGCTTGCAACGGTTTCGCCCGATCTCCCTTGGGACCCGGCAAACGGCGCGTGATCGCCTCGAGCACCGTGTGGACGCCCTCACCGGTCTTGGCACTCACCCGCAAGGCGTCGGTGGCGTCGATTCCGATAACGTCTTCAATTTCCTGGGCCACCCGGTCGGGGTCGGAGGCAGGCAGATCAATCTTGTTGAGCACCGGAATAACATCCAGCCCCATCTCAATCGCGGTGTAACAATTGGCTACGGTCTGTGCCTCTACGCCCTGCGCCGCGTCAACTACCAGCAACGCTCCCTCACAGGCACTGAGTGAGCGGGACACTTCGTACGAGAAATCCACATGCCCGGGTGTATCGATAAGGTTGAGTTGCCAGGTCTCGCCATCCAGCCGGTACTCGAGGCGCACTGTTTGTGCCTTGATGGTAATGCCGCGCTCCCGTTCCAACTGCATGGAGTCAAGCACCTGCGCGGACATCTCGCGGGCGCTCAGGCCTCCGCATAACTGGATAAATCGATCCGCAAGCGTCGACTTGCCGTGGTCGATATGGGCAATGATGCAGAAATTACGAATTCGGGAGATGTCCGTACTCATGCGGACATCTCCGGGGACGTTTTGGCGTCCCCGGACGGTACCACGCTCACTTCGAGGGAACTTTGAGCACGATAAACGATGAGTTGCCGCCACGCTGAATCAGCGCCGCCACGGTCTCTCCCTGATTGGTGGCAATCAGTTCCTGCAGGCGATCCGCGTTGGTCACAGGTTCCCCGGCAAGTTGCAGGAGCACGTCGTTTGGACGGACTCCAGCCTCATCAGCCACGCTGTCTGACGCAACCCGTGTCACCAGAACGCCCGCTTCCAGGTTACGCTCCTGGAGTTCCTCCGGCGCAAAAGAACGCACGGTCATTCCAAGCGTGTGGTCATTCACACTTTCCGTAGTCGTGCTCGGAGTGGGTCCCTGTTCACCCTCTGGCAATTCTCCCACGGCAATCTGCACGGTCTTCTGCCCACCCTCGCGAAGAATCTTTACTTCTACTGACTCGCCTACCGTTGTTCGCCCGACTACCGGCGGCAGATCAGACGAGCGCAAAATGGGTCGTTTATCAAAGCTTATGATCACGTCTCCGACTTTAAGATCGGATTTCGCCGCCGGACTGTCCACCATAATGTCCGCGACCAGCGCGCCGTACGGCTTATCCATCTTGAAGGATCGCGCCAGGTCCCGGGTAACATTCTGGATTGTGACCCCCAACCAGCCGCGGCGTACCCGGCCGAATTCTTTCAGTTGATCCGCGACGTTCATCGCCAGGTCAATGGGAACGGAAAACGACAGCCCCATGAATCCGCCGGTTCGAGAAAATATCTGCGCATTGATGCCGACCACTTCGCCATCCATGTTGAACAGCGGGCCGCCTGAATTGCCTGGATTGATGGGGACGTCGGTTTGAATGAACGGAATATACGTATCATTCGGCAAGCTGCGCCCCTTGGCGGAGACGATACCCGCCGTAGCGGTATTGTCGAACCCGA
This sequence comes from Gammaproteobacteria bacterium, assembly GCA_022340345.1. Lineage (GTDB taxonomy): Bacteria > Pseudomonadota > Gammaproteobacteria > HyVt-429 > HyVt-429 > JAJDOE01. The sequence continues at coordinate 41,579 of JAJDOE010000091.1, read as the reverse complement.
ACGGGCTGCCAATAGCCAGTACCCACTCGCCAACCTTCAGCCGGGAAGGCTTTCCGATCCGCAGGGTGGGAAGGTCCTTGGCTTCAATCTTGAGCAAAGCCACATCACTGCGAGTATCGGCGCCAACGACCTTGGCGTCGTAGGCTTCGCGGTTTGTCAGCCCGACGGTGACTTCACTGGCGCCTTCGATCACGTGCGCAGATGTCAGAATATATCCATCGGAGGAAATAATCAGGCCGGAGCCGAGCGAGGAACGAGGCGCCTCGTCAGGCCGCTCCGGAAGGAAGCGGAACAATTCCTCCGGAAAGCGAGATCGTTCGCGATCATTGTTTTCCTGGCGGGTACTGATATTGACCACCGCGGCCCCGTTCTTTTCCACCAGCTCGGTGAAATCGGGCAACACCGGACGAGCCCAGGTATTGATTGGGCCAAACAAAACAATGGCCAGCACGGCCAGGCTGAACTTCTTCATGAGTAGATACCGAATCTTGTGAGTCTTGATTAGTGCGTGCGAACCACGGCCAGCGCTACTTGCTTTACCGTAGCCGCCGGAACTTCGCCGACCGCCGTTACCTGGTATTCATCCACCAGGGTACTGAAGACGTTTACCGCACCCATGCGGCTGGGCCCGCGCATCTGCCGGCTGGCATCTCCCTTCCATTTCTCCACGAAAACAGAAATCACGGCGATGCCATCCGAGTACACGATATGCTGAACGGGCATCGCACTGGCAGGAACAAACCGCGTCAGGTTACTGGACATCATATATCCGGGCGGCAGCGAGGTCACGCGGAAGCTGGTCTGCGGCGGCGCTTCCGGCCGTCGCGATACCGGCCCATGCCATTCCAACGCATCCCGCGGAGTCCTGGGCTCTACGCTGCCCTCCGGCACGCCCGCGCCGACGCTAATTTCCGTAAACATGTACTGCTCCAGCACCTCACCCTGCGTACCCACCAGATCCGCCCGGAGCAGCAGGCCGGACTGCTCGTCCGCCCACAATTCGTAGCCGTAACGGAATTTGTCCCGTGGCCGGATAGACAACTGGCGCGCCGGACGGTCGGCAACCCGCGCCGCTCCTCCCACTTCCACTTCGTAGCTCGCCTTTAGGTGGTCGAGTTCCATCGGCAACAATCCGGGGAAGCTGCGTGTGCCGGCGCGCCGGAGTTCATGCACCCCCATCTTCTTGTCCGGCAGGTAGCACCAGACCTGTTCGTCGTCGCTGATGATCTCGCGCGCTGCTCCGTTCAGGGAAAAAATCCGTTCCCGCGTCTTGCCACCCTCGTACAGGTGAGCCAGACGCATCGCCTCCATTTGTCCGCCGTGCAGGTAGACGAAGACACCCGTGTAGTTCAGTTCGCGAGCCGCTCGCTCCATGCGCATGAGCCAGTCCAGGGCCGGTTCGGCGGCAGTGGCGACGGCCGCCATCAACAGCATCCCGGCGCCCGCAATTCGTGCCAGGGTTCGCAAGCTCAGTCGTCGTTGCTTACGAAACGGGCGTACGAGGTCACCCCGGAGAGCCCCTGCATGGAAGAGAATTCACCGTGTTCCACCAGGTAGGCATTCAGCCTGCGCACGGTCTCGGGCGAAAGGGTGTCCCAGTGGGTGCCGGCAACCACGGTGTTGTTCAAACCCGCCGACGAATTCGTAGCGACACGCGTTACCGGTGAGTCGGAGGCCGGGGCGCTCGCCAACTGGGGAGCCGGCACCGGACCCGGGGCTGCCATCAGCCAGCCCAGCAGCGAAATCGCCGCCGCACTTGCCGCCAAGCCGGTGCCCCAGGTGGCTAACGACGAAAAGCCGCGTCGGGAGGGCGTGGCGTCCTCGTCCATCACGGCGGCGTGAATACGGTCTGCCAATTCTGCCGGATGTACCGACGCCTCCCAGTCATGGCGCAGTACCGCGCCAATCAGGTGAAAGCGGTGCCAGCGGTCCCGAAGCTCAGCATCTTCGACCAATGCATCCAGCACTGTGCCGGTCGAGCCCGCATCCAGCTCCTCATCAACGAGTTGAGAAAGTTTTTCGTTCATTTTTCCGACTTCTGCAACAGTGGTTTCAGTTCGCGATCTATGGCTTCCCGGGCGCGGAAAATACGTGACCGCACCGTGCCGATTGGACAATCCATAGCCATGGAAATTTCCTCATAACTCAATCCGTCAATCTCGCGCAGCGTTATCGCTGTCCTCAGGTCCTCCGGAAGGCCCTCGATCGCGCGCATGATGGTATCCGCGATTTCGCGGGTCAGCAGGCTTCGCTCCGGGGTGGCGATCACCCGCAGGGCTCTCCCCGCTTCAATTTGCTCCGCATCGGACGCGTCCACGTCCGAGCCCGGCGGCCGCCGCCCCATGGACACAATATGGTTCTTGGCGGTGTTGATCGCGATCCGGTACAGCCAGGTATAAAAGGCGCTGTCGCCACGAAAATCACCGATGGCCCGATAGGCCTTAATGAAGGCTTCCTGGGTGATGTCCGCCACTTCCGCCGAGTCATAGATATAGCGGGACACCAGGTTCGCGATGCGGTGCTGATACTTGCGCACAAGGACATCAAAAGCCCCTTTTTCGCCGCCTTTAACCCGTTCCACGAGCTGCTGATCCACCTGCCGCTCGCTCACGGGCATACCCCGTCCGAACCCGCCTGCGCGGCGTGCTCGGGATCAGTCACTCCAAGGGACACTCGCAGCGGAAGAAAGTTCGCCAATTTCCCAAAGAATCTCGGCAGTTTAGGCGGGTCCGGTGGCGGCACAAGCGATCCTCGCACGGCCACCGCGCGGCACGTTATGATTGACCGGATTAACCCCTTAAGAAACGGGGATGATAACACTTTCCCCGGAGCGCACGGTCCTGAAAGAAAACGACATCATTATCGTAGGCGGCGGCCTGGCGGGGCTGGGCACCGCGCTGCGCCTGGCGGTCCACCGCCAGGTCACGCTGGTGGCCAAGACCGCCCTGACCGAGGGTTCCAGCCTGTATGCCCAGGGCGGAATCGCAGCGGTCCAGGACACCCGGGATTCCTTTGATTCCCACGTGCAGGACACCCTGCTTGCCGGCGCCGGACTGTGCCACGTGGATACCGTCGAACAGGTGGTGCGCCGTGGTCCGGAGGCGATCCGCTGGCTCAGCGAACTGGGCGTAGTTTTTGATCCCGCGGAGGACGCAGCCGGCTCCAGCCGCTACCACCTGACCCGGGAAGGTGGACATTCCCACCGCCGCGTGGTGCACGCCCACGACACTACGGGCCAGGTGGTCACTACCACGCTAGAGCAGCTGGTTCGGGACCACCCTCGTATTCGCATTCTGGAGAACCACCTGGCCATCGACCTGATCACCAGCCGCAAGCTCCATCCTGCGGCCCCGAACCGTTGCGTCGGCCTGTATGCACTGGACGAATCCCGCAACCGGGTGGTCACGCTGGCGGCCAATGCGGTGGTGCTCGCCACCGGTGGCGCGTCCAAGGTCTACCTGTATACCAGCAACCCGGATACCGCCACCGGCGACGGCATCGCCATCGCCTGGCGTGCCGGTTGCCGGGTGGCCAACATGGAATTCGTGCAGTTCCATCCCACCTGCCTGTACCACCCCCAGGCGAAATCGTTCCTGATCTCCGAGGCGCTCCGCGGCGAAGGAGCACGGCTGCTACTCCCCGATGGCGAGGCTTTTATGATCCGCCATCATCCGGAAGCGGAACTGGCTCCCCGCGACGTGGTCGCGCGAGCGATCGACTTTGAGATGAAAAAGGGTGGATACGATCACGTCTACCTGGACATCTCCCACCGCGATGCTGCCTTCATCCAGGAACATTTTCCCAATATTTCCCGCAGGGTAAAGACGTTTGGCTTCGATCTGACTACCGGACCGATCCCGGTGGTGCCGGCGGCCCATTACACCTGCGGCGGGATTGCCATAGACGCGCACGGACGTACCGATCTCCCTGGCCTGTACGCATTGGGGGAGGTTTCGTTCACCGGCCTGCATGGCGCCAACCGCCTCGCCAGCAACTCGCTGCTGGAATGCCTGGTCTACGGGGAAGCGGTCGCCGAGGATATCCTGGCGCGGACACCGATTTCGGATGCGCTGCCACCGCTGCCGGCCTGGGACGAAAGCCGGGTCACGGACGCCGATGAACAGATCGTGGTATCCCACAACTGGGACGAACTTCGCCGCGCCATGTGGGACTACGTCGGTATCGTGCGTACCGACAAACGCCTGAAGCGCGCACGGCGACGCATTGACCTGCTGCATGAGGAAATCGCCGAGTACTATCGGAATTTCCGGGTCACTTCCGATCTACTGGAATTGCGCAACCTGGTGCTGGTGGCGGAGCTGACGGTACGCTGCGCCCAGGCCCGCAAGGAGAGCCGTGGCCTGCATTTTACCCGCAATTATCCCCAAACCGATCCGGATCTGGCCCATGACACCCTGCTGGTGCCGCCGGAGCCGACTTTTGAAAGTGACCTGGTGGGAGGAGAGGCAGCCGGGTCAAACTAGCCGGCGCGCACGCGCCGGATCAGCTCACTGAATTCCGCGTGCGGGCATTCCATCCGCCCCGAAAACCAGGCATGCAGGTCTTCATCCGCGCATTCCAACAGACGCGCATAGGCGGCCCGATCCCGGGAATCCAGTTGCTCGCCGTGGCGTTTCAGGAAACGCTCCAGCAGAACGTCCAGTTCGAGCATGCCCCGACGGCTGCGCCAGCGCAGGCGGCCGAGATCCGCATCCATCAGCCGACGCGCTTCATGAGCGCCGCTTTGATCTTTCCGATCGCCTTGGTGGGATTGAGATTCTTGGGACATACATCGCTGCAGTTCATGATCGTGTGGCAACGAAACAGGCGGTAGGGATCTTCCAGATCGTCCAGCCGCTCGGCTGTGGCCTGATCACGGCTATCGGCAAGAAACCGCCACGACTGCAAAAGCGCTGCCGGCCCCAGGAAACGATCCGGGTTCCACCAGAACGACGGACAGGCGGTAGAGCAACAGCCGCACAGAATGCACTCGTACAACCCGTCGAGCTGGTCACGCTCCGCCGGTGTCTGCAGGCGCTCGATTTCCGGCTCCGGTTCGTGATTGATCAGCCATGGCTTTACCGCCCGGTACTGGTTGTAGAACTGGGTCATGTCCACGATCAGGTCGCGAATCACCGGCAAACCCGGCAACGGACGCAGCGTGACCGGGTCTTTGATGGAGCGCAGCGGCGTTATGCAGGCCAGCCCATTGCGGCCATTGATATTCATGCCATCGGAACCACACACCCCTTCCCGGCAGGAGCGGCGAAATGCCAGGCTTTCATCCTGCGCCTTGAGCATACCGAGCGCGTCGAGCAGCATCAGTTCACGAGAGCCGTCCGGAATCTCCAGTCGATAGGATTGCATGCGCGGTTCGCCGCCCGCGTCCGGGTCATAGCGGTAGATCGAGAATTGCCGGAAGGTGCTCAATAGACTCGCTCCTTGGGCGGAAACGCCTCGACGCTCAGGGGCCGCATGCGCACCGGTTTGTAGTCCAGAACATGGCCGTCCTTCAGATACAGGGTGTGCTTCAGCCAGTTTTTGTCATCCCGGTCCGGGTAGTCCACGTGCGAATGAGCGCCGCGGCTTTCGGTTCGCGCTGCCGCCGACAGCATGGTGGCCACCGCCACTTCCATCAGGTTGCCCAGTTCCAGCGCCTCGATCCGGGCGGTATTGAATGTACGACTGTGATCGGACAGGCGCACATCCTCCAGCTGTTCTTCGAGTTCCAGGATCCTTTTGACGCCTTCGGCCATTACCTCTTCGGTGCGGAACACGCTGCAGTTCTGCTCCATCACCCGGGACATGCGGTCGTACATGTCCGCCACCGAAATCCCGTCACCCTTGCGATCCCAGCGGCTTAGACCCTGCATGGCGCGATCAACGGCCTCATCTGCTACCGGTCGGTTGTATGGATTTTCGCGGATGTACTCCGCCATGTGTTCCCCGGCAGCACGGCCGAAAACAATGATGTCGAGCAGGGAATTGCCACCCAGGCGGTTGGCGCCGTGCACCGATACACAGGCGCACTCTCCGGCGGCATACAGTCCCGGGACGGCTTCCTCCGGACCATGGCGTTCTGGCGCCACCACCTGCCCGTGCAGGTTGGTGGGAATGCCTCCCATGGAATAATGCGCGGTCGGAGCGACCGGGATGGGAACCTCACAGGGATCGGTACCGGCAAAATGCATGGCGCTTTCCCGAATACCCGGCAGGCGTTTCTTGATCAGGTCCGCGCCCAGATGGTCCACCTTCAGCAGCACGTGATCCCCGTCGGGTCCGCAACCACGGCCCTCGCGAAGCTCGATGGCGATCGAACGACTGACCACGTCGCGGCTCGCCAGGTCCAGGGCCTTGGGCGCATAGCGCTCCATAAAGCGTTCGCCGTCCTTGTTGACAAGATAGCCGCCCTCCCCGCGAACCCCTTCGCTGATGAGCATGCCGTAGCCGGCGATGCCAGTGGGATGAAACTGCACGAACTCCATGTCCTGCGCCGGCAAACCGGCTCGCAACGCCATGCCGATGCCATCTCCGGTGTTGATCATGGCGTTGCTGGAGGTGCGGAAAATCCGGCAGGCGCCGCCAGTGGCCAGCAGGGTGGTTTTGGCTTCGATAACCAGCGGCTCACCGCTTTCGATATCCAGCACCAGCGCGCCCACCACGAATCCCTCTTCGTCGCGCAACAGGTCGATGGCGAAATATTCATCGAAGAAATGGGTCTGGGCTCGCATATTCTGCTGGTACAGCGTGTGCAGCAGCGCGTGCCCGGTGCGATCTGCCGCCGGGCAGGTGCGTGCCGCCTGGTCGCCTCCGAAATTCTGACTTTGCCCGCCAAAGGCGCGCTGGTAGATACGACCATTGTCCAGGCGCGTGAACGGCACGCCGTAATGTTCCAGTTCGATCACCAGTCGCGGCGCGACCCGACACATGTATTCAATGGCATCCTGGTCACCCAGGTAATCACTTCCCTTGACGGTGTCGTACATGTGCCAGTGCCAGTTGTCCGGCAAGGCATTTCCGAGCGCCGCGTTGATGCCGCCCTGGGCCGCGACCGTGTGGGATCGGGTCGGGAACACCTTGGATACCACCGCCACGTGCAGGTCCTCCTGGGCCAACTGCAGGGCGGCACGCAGGCCACCCCCGCCGGCACCAATCACGAGGCAATCAAAACGGCGCCGCGCGATGCCCACCTTCAGACCGCCCCCAGCAGCAGCGCGGCGACCCACAGGGCAATCACCGCCAGACCCAGCCCGGTGGCCGTAGAGACCACCAGCCGCAGCGACATGGGCTTGAGGTAGTCGAGAAATACGCTACGCATTCCAATCCACGCATGGATCAGCGTGGCGGCAAAGAACAATCCCAGCGCCAGGCGCATTCCACCGCCCAGCACCCAGGCGCGCCAGGTTTCCAGGTCAGTCGGCGGGGCCAGGCACAATGCCACCAGGAAATACAGACCGAAAGCCGCCGCCACCACTGCGCTGACCCGCTGCGCGAACCACTCTCCCAATCCCCGCCGAGTGCTGCCGATATACTGTGGTTGGATCTTCATGCCAGAATCAACCAGCCAAGCGCCACGGCACTGAGCGCGGTAGCCACCAGGGTCAGCCAGGCGCTGTTGCGGCTGCTGGAACGGTCCACGCCGATGTCGAGATCCAGGAGCAAGTGACGAATTCCCGAATACAGGTGCTGCAGGAAGGTCAGCGCGAGCAGCAACAGCAATACACGAACGGGCCAGGGAGACAGCCAGGCGCTGACCTGGGCAAATCCCGCGGCGCTCTCCAGGGAACGCTGCAGCAGGAACACCGCCAATGGCAGGGCCAGCACCAGCAGCACACCGGTAACGCGATGCAGGATCGAAACCATGCCGCCGATCGGCAGCCGAATCTGGAAAAGGTTGAGGTAGACGGGGCGTTTTTGCGGTGCAGCATTCATCGGCGGCGGCAGTATATCAACGCACAACCAGTACTTGAATGCCTTTTTTATAGGGCCAGCATTGTCGTTTATGATAAATAGCATTGAAATTTTTGATTTATCCTCCGCTGGCTGCCCATGAACGGTAACCCGCAAACCACGCCGTCCGGCTCCCAACCCGGCACCCTTTCACGGCTGGTGCATCTGGCGCTGCTCCGGGTACGCGGCGCCGACGCAAGCGCCTTCCTGCACGCCCAGTTCAGCAACGACCTGGCCGCCGTGTCCGAGGATGAATGCCAACTCAACGCCTACTGCGACCCCAAGGGCCGCGTTCTGGCGACGCCGCTGGTCTGCCGCCAGACCGGGCACTATTCGCTGGTGGTGGCCACGGACCTGGTGGACAGCCTGTTGCGCCGCCTGCAGATGTTCGTGTTGCGCTCCCAGGTGATCCTGGAACGGGATGAAACCCCCCTGTACGGGCTGGCGGGACCCGGCGTGGCCGGTTTCCTTCCCGCTGCTCCGGCCCCGGGCCACCTCGCGCAGGGAGACGGCTTCTGGACCCTTGGCATGCCTGCCGGCGAGCCCCGCTACCTGGTGGCCGATTCCTCCGGCGCCCTCGGGGTGCGACTGGCGGATGCGGGCCTTACCGCGGACACCGATGGTCATCGCTGGCGCTGGCACGACATTCGAAATGGCTGGCCCCAGATACAAGCCGCCACCAGCGGCCGGCTGGTCCCACAGATGCTCAACATGGATTTGCTGGACGGGGTCAGCTTCCGCAAAGGCTGCTACCCGGGTCAGGAAGTCGTGGCGCGCATGCGCTACCTGGGAAAGCTCAAACAACGCATGCTGTTGGCCCGCTGCGCCGGTGAGGCACCACCCGGTCCGGGGGCGGACGTCGTGTGCGCTGAATCCGGCGCGCTACTCGGTACCGTGGTGGACGCGCAGCGGGATGCCGGCGCAGGTTGCCTGGTACTGGCGGCGGTCCGCTACCGCGAGATATCAGCGTGCCGCGCGGTGTTGCGGGAAAGGCCGGAGACCGAAATGGAGTGGCTGGAGATGCCCTACCGGGTACCGGAACTCGAAGCGGAATCTTCCACAACCTGATAGAAAGTTTCGCCGGCGCGGATCAGCCCCAGTTCGCTCCGGGCACGCTCTTCCACACCCCCGGGCCCGTCCTTGAGGTCGTGCACTTCCAGCGCCAGGTCGCGATTGCGCGCTACCAGCTGGCGATTCTCCTCGGCCTGAACCGTGCCCGCATGTTGCATGCGCAACCATTCCATAACGCCATTGTCACCCAGCCAGAGTCCGTACTGGATTCCTGCCAGGACCAGCAGCAACACCGCACCAAGCCATCGGTGACGCGTCGTGCGCATTCCGCCTTGACCCGCTGTTTCAGGGTTTACCATTCTATCATTCGGTCCGGTCGTCAGCCCCGGTACCGGTCATAGATTCCGGCACCGGCGTAGCGCGCCCGGGACCCCAGTTGTTCCTCGATCCGCAGCAGCCGGTTGTATTTCGCGATGCGTTCGCCACGGCACAGGGAGCCGGTCTTGATTTGTCCGGCGCCGGTCGCCACCGCAAGGTCGGCGATGGTGGTGTCCTCGGTCTCGCCGGAGCGATGCGAGATTACCATCCCGTACCCCGCCTTGGTTCCCAGTTCCATGGCTTCCAGTGTCTCGCTAAGCGTGCCGATCTGGTTGAGCTTGATCAGCACCGCGTTGGCCACTCCCCGCGCAATCCCTTCCTTCAGGATCACCGGGTTGGTGACAAAAACGTCATCTCCCACCAGTTGCGTGGTTTCACCCAGGCGATCGGTAAGCGCAACCCAGCCCTCCCAGTCGTCCTCGGCCATTCCGTCCTCGATGGAAACCAGTGGGTAGCGATCGCGCCACGCGGCGAGTTGCTCGATAAATTCGTCTGCCGTCAGCGAACGATTTTCTCCCGCCAGCGTGTAACGCCCGTTTGCAAACAGTTCGGAGCTTGCCACGTCCATGCACAACAATACGTCCTCACCGGGCCGGTAGCCTGCGCCATCAATGGATTCCAGTATCAGGTCGAGGGCCGCCTCGTTGGAGGGCAGATCCGGGGCAAAACCTCCCTCATCCCCCACCGCGGTGCTCAGGCCGCGCGCCTGCAGCAGGCCCGCCAGGGTATGAAACACCTCCGAACCGCAGCGGAGCGCTTCGGCGAAACTCGTGAAATTGACCGGCGCGATCATGAACTCCTGCACATCGACGCTGTTGTTCGCGTGGGCACCGCCATTGATGATGTTCATCATCGGCACCGGGAGCAGGTCCGCCTGTGGATTCAGCGATGCGAACAGAGATTGCCCCCGGCTCGCGGCCAGTGCGTGGGCGCTGGCCAGGGAAACCGCAAGCAACGCGTTTGCCCCCAGATTTTCCTTGTTCGCGGTGCCGTCCAGTTCACACAGGCGGGCATCCAGCCGGGCCTGGTCCGCAGCGGGAAACCCGCGCAACGCGGGCGCGATCACGTTTTGAATATTAGCCACCGCCCGCAATACGCCCTTCCCCTGGTACCGGCTGGCGTCTCCGTCGCGCAGCTCCAGGGCTTCCCGGGCTCCGGTGGAGGCACCGGATGGCACGACCGCTCGACCACTGGCCCCGGAGCGTAGGTGGACCTCCGCCTCCACGGTCGGGTTGCCGCGGGAGTCGAGCACTTCGCGTGCCTTTATGTCTGCAATCTCGGTCATCGGGTCTCCGGTATCAAAATCAGAATTCGTCTTCCAGCCGGGGAAGCGAGCTGGCGGTTTCTTCCAGTCGACGCAGCCCCGACAGCAGTTCCTCCATGCGCTCCAGCGGCCAGGCATTGGGCCCATCGCTGAGTGCCCGTTCCGGGTTCGGATGGGTCTCCAAAAACAGGCCCGCTACCCCCACCGCCACCGCGGCACGCGCCAGCACCGGCACGAATTCCCGCTGCCCTCCGGACGCGGTGCCCAGCCCACCCGGTAACTGAACCGAGTGGGTCGCGTCGAACACCACCGGCGCGCCGGTCTCCCGCAGGATGACCAGGGATGGCATATCCACCACCAGGTTGCGGTAGCCAAAGCTAACGCCCCGTTCGCAGACCATGATCCGGGCATCTGCGGAGGCCGCCCGCGCCTTGGCGACCACGTTTTGCATGTCCTGTGGCGCGAGAAACTGGCCCTTCTTGATGTTAACGGGCTTGCCGGAGGCCGCCGCCGCCTGGATCAGGTCGGTCTGCCGGCACAGGAAGGCGGGTGTTTGCAATACGTCTACAACCGATGCAACCGTCTCGACTTCGGCGGCGGTATGCACGTCGGTAAGCACCGGGATTTCCAGTTGCTCGCGAACTTCCTGCAGAATACGCAGCCCTTCGTCCATGCCGGGACCACGAAAGGATGCGGAGGCGCTGCGGTTGGCCTTGTCGTAGGATGCCTTGAAAACCAGCGGGATGCCCAGCCGCGTGGTGATTTCACGCAGACGCTCGGCGGTAGCCAGCACCAGTTCGCGACTTTCAATCACGCACGGGCCGGCAATCAGGAAAAAGGGCTTGTCGAGGCCAACCTCGACGCCACACAGATTCATTGCGCCGCCGCCTGCCTCCGATCCTGGGCTTCGTGTCGGGCGCGCGCCGCCATCACGTAACTGCTGAACAACGGATGGCCATCCCGTGGCGTTGATGTGAACTCCGGGTGAAACTGGCACCCGACGAACCAGGGGTGTTCCGGAAGCTCAATCATCTCCACCAGGTCATCTACGGACACACCGGAAAACACCATGCCATTGGATCCCAGCGGTTCCAGGTACCGGTTATTGAATTCATAGCGATGGCGATGGCGTTCCATGATTTCCGCTTTGCCATAAATCTTGCGTGCAAGGGTGCCCTCACGCAGATGGCACAACTGGCTTCCCAGCCGCATGGTACCTCCCATGTCGCTGTCGCTGTCGCGCACTTCGGTTTGCCCGTCGCGGTCACGCCACTCGGTAATCAGGGCAATAACAGGATCCGGAGTCTGCCGCTGAAACTCGCTGCTGTGCGCCTGCGCCAGGCCCGCAACGTTGCGCGCGAACTCGACCGTGGCGAGCTGCATTCCCAGGCAGATGCCGAGGTAGGGAACACGGTTTTCCCGCGCCCAGCCAGCGGCAGCAATTTTCCCCTCGATTCCGCGCTCGCCAAAACCACCAGGCACCAGCACGGCATCCATGCCCTGCAGGCAGTCGAGCCCCTGCTGTTCGATCATCTCCGAATCCAGGTAGTGAATGTGGATATCGGTGCGGGTATGAATTCCGGCGTGCTGCAGCGCTTCGGACAGCGACTTGTAGGATTCCGTAAGGTCCACATACTTTCCGACCAGTGCAATATTCGCGGTTCCGGTGGGATCTTCGCAATTGCGGATCACCTCCTCCCACTCGCCCAGCTTGGCGGGTCCCGCGGGTAACTCAAGTTGCCGAACTACCAGATCATCGAGCCCCTGTTCGTGCAGCACCAACGGGATTCGGTAGATGTTGTCCACGTCCACCGCCGAGACCACCGCCTCCGGGCGAACGTTCGTGAACAAAGCGATCTTCTGTCGCTCGCTGTCCGGAATCTCCCGGTCAGCACGGCACAGCACGATGTCCGGCTGGATGCCGATGGAGCGCAACTCCTTGACCGAATGCTGGGTGGGCTTGGTTTTCAGTTCGCCGGCAACGCCGATCCAGGGCACCAGCGAGATGTGGATATACAGCACATTGTTGTGTCCCAACTCCACTCCCATCTGGCGAATGGCCTCCAGAAACGGTAGGGACTCAATGTCACCCACCGTGCCGCCAATTTCCACCAGCGCAACATCCGCGCCTTCGGATCCAAATCGGATACAGCGTTTGATTTCATCGGTGATGTGCGGAATGACTTGCACGGTTCGACCCAGATACTCACCGCGGCGCTCCTTGCGAATGACGTTCTCGTAAATCTGGCCGGTGGTGAAGTTGTTGCGCTTACCCATCCGACTGCGAACGAAACGCTCATAGTGGCCAAGGTCCAGGTCGGTCTCGGCGCCATCCTCCGTAACGAAGACTTCACCGTGCTGGAAGGGACTCATGGTGCCCGGATCCACGTTGATGTACGGATCCAGCTTCATGAGCGTTGGCTTGAGCCCCCGGGCCTCGAGGATGGCACCAAGGGACGCGGCGGCTATGCCCTTCCCCAGAGAGGAAACCACACCGCCCGTGATAAAAATGAACTTCGTCATTCAGGATTTTTCAGAATACGGCGCCTGAATGGAAGCAGGCCCCGGACGGGAGTTCACACTATCAGAGGGGAGCCTCGCGCTCAATGCGCATCGACACCTCCAGCCCCTTTCCGGCGATAGCGAAGGGCTCGCAGACGGCGTGCCCGGGCACCGCGGCGATCTCGCCCCCCACCCACAACAACGGCATCAGGGGTCGCTCCCAGGGCGGAATGCCCCTTTCCTGCAGGAATTTCTTGAGGCTGCAGCTACCCCCCCGCCCGGCTGGCCGCAGCCGCTCCCCGCCCCGACGCCAGCCGACCCGCACGTCACTGGCGCGGGCCGGATCCAGCCCCCAGCCCGTGCCCACCGGACGGGCTTCCAGGCACACCCCCAGAGCGGCAAATCGCAGCGGGCTCGCCAGGTTCCAGGGCCGGGACGGCGGTGGCTCCGTGGGCAGCGTCCCCCGCTCCAGGAACAGCCAGTCCCGGTAGCGGCAAAAACCGTAGCCGCCCGCGAACTGCACCCGCCAGGGTCCGGCCCCTGCGAGGCGCGCCAGCAATGCCGAAAGCGCACGGCTGGCCGGCGCCGGCAGGTCGGCGCTGGCCAGCCAAAACCGCAGCAGATTTGCCTGGCGATCCGCGGACAAAGCGGCCAGCGCCGGGATCGCCAGGCTGTCCCGCAGGCCAAGGGTCCCCGCGGGGCTGCCCGCGCAGTGCAGCAAATCGCTGCGGGCCAGGTCGTCCAGCAAGCCCTGGGCGGTCCGTGCATGGGCCGCTGCCCGCGCCAGAGACGCCTCCGCCCGGGGCCAGTGGCTCGCCAGGGTTGGCATCAGCCGCTGCCGGAGGAAGCCACGGGCCAGCTGCGGGTCGCCGTTGGCAGGATCCTCGACCCACTCCAGCCGCTGCTGTCGCGCGTAGCTCCGGATCTGCTCCCGGCTTACATCCAGCCACGGGCGCAGCAATCGACCGGCTCCCAGCGGGCGGACCACCGGCATACCCGCCAGGCCCGCCAGGCCTGCTCCGCGCAGCAAGCGGAACAACAAGGTTTCCGCCTGGTCGCCCCGATGGTGAGCGAGGAGCAGCACTTCCCCCGCAACCAGCTGCCGCTGCAGCAGCCGGTACCGCAACTGGCGGGCGGCGTCCTCGGTACCACCACCATCCCGGCGCGCCACCCCGGCCAGGGCAAGGAAGGGCACACCCAGTTTTGCGCAGGTCTGCTCGCAATGGGCCTGCCACTGGTCCGCGTGCGGATCCAGCCCATGGTGTACATGCAGGGCGCGCAGCGGTGTGTGCCCTATGCGGGTGAGCACATGCAGCAGGCTCACCGAGTCCATGCCACCGCTCAGGGCTACGCACACGGGGACACCGGGTCCGGCGTCCCACTCGGAAAGAAACTGGCGGGTAAGATCCGGGAGCGTGTTGCGGGACTCACTCACACCGGGCGGGGTCCGGGAATTCCGGATGGGTCAGGCGGACTCCTGGAAGTTTCCAAAGTTTCGTGTGCGCTCCGCACGAAGGCGCAGCAGCTCCTCCACCGGTAGTTCGGCAAAGCGTGTCACTGCCGTCAGCAGGGTGCCACGAAGCGTCTTGGCGGCTGCATCCGGATCCCGGTGAGCACCGCCCAGAGGTTCGGGCACAATTTCATCCACCAGTTCCAGTTCCCGCAGCCGGTTCGCGGTAATGCCCATGGCTTCCGCGGCATCCGATGCGCGTTCCGCGCTCTTCCACAGGATGGACGCGCAACCTTCCGGCGAAATCACGGAATAGGTAGCGTACTGCAGCATGATCAGGTGATCGCACACGCCGATTGCCAGCGCACCGCCGGAACCACCTTCGCCAATGACGGTTGCGATCAGCGGAACCCGTAGTGCCGCCATTTCAAAGAGATTGCGCGCGATGGCCTCGCTCTGGCCCCGTTCCTCGGCCCCGACTCCGGGGTAGGCCCCGGGTGTATCAATGAAGGTCAGCACCGGCATGTGGAAACGTTCCGCCATGCGCATCAGCCGCAGTGCCTTTCGGTAGCCCTCCGGCTTGGGCATGCCGAAATTCCGAAACAGCTTCTCCTTGGTGTCGCGGCCCTTCTGTTGGCCGATGACCATCACCGGGCGCCCATCCAGACGGCCAATGCCGCCGACGATGGCGTGGTCATCAGCAAAGGCGCGGTCGCCCTTGAGTTCCTGGAAGTCCGTCAGCATGCGGTGTACGTAGTCCAGGGTAAACGGACGTTGCGGGTGCCGTGCCAGCTGGGACACCTGCCAGGAGCTCAGGGTGGAAAAAATGGATTCCGTCAGGCGCTGGCTCTTTTTCTGCAGGCGCGTAATTTCCTCGGTGATGCTCACCTCGCCGTTGACCGTAACGTGGCGCAACTCGTCGATCTTGGCCTCCAGCTCGGCGATCGGCTGCTCAAACTCCAGAAAATTCATGTTCATCCGGTTATGGTATCAGAATCAGGCAGATGCGGACCGCGGCCCATAGCGCAGACTGACATGCTCGTCGCCAACGAGTTCTCCGACTTCGCTAAGAAGAGACTGGCTCGGGGTAACCATCCAGTTCGCCCCAAGCACCATGTCCGCTTCGGCACCCGCGCCGTGATAACGCAGGCGCACCCGGCACCGCCCGCCGTGGTACCGGTTGAGCACGATGCGCAATTCGCCAACCAGGTCGCTACCCGCCTGATCCGCATCCAGCACGATCAGCAAATCCCGGGCGCAATCGTCACGCGCCTGGGAAAGATCTCGTATGCTCTCCGCGCGCATGCGGATTCCCCCGGTGAATTCATCCACGCTCACCCGCCCTTCCACCACCAGCAGGTTGTCCTTCACCAGCAATTCGCGCCGTTCGCTGAACAGATCCGAGAATACCGCGATCTCAACCCGCCCGGTCTGATCGTCCAGGGTCAGAAAAGCCATACGGTCGCCGCGCTTGGTATTCAGCATGCGCAGACCCATGACCAGGCCGGCGACGGTCAGGTTTCGATCTTCCGTGGGCCGCAGATCGCGCAGGCGTGCGTCCACGATCTGCGCCAGTTCGCTTTCGTACCGTTCGATCGGGTGGCCCGTGAGGAATAACCCAAGGGTTTCCTTTTCGGAGTTCAAGCGTTCTTCCTCCGACCATTCCCGGGTCTGCTGCACCCGGATACTCACCGCCGGTGTCTCGATACCAAACAAATCATTTTGCGAAGCCTCCCGGTCGCGATTTTCCTGGGAGGCGGCTTCCATGGCCGCGGCGAGCAGTGCCAGCGCCTGTGCCCGGTGCTCTCCAAAACAATCCAGCGCTCCAGCGCGCACCAGGCTTTCCAGCGCCCGCCGGTTCACCCGCCGCGCATCCACCCGCCGGCACAAATCAAAAATATCCGCAAAGCGTCCGTCCTGGTTTCGGGCATCTACCAAGTTCTCAATGGCCTGGCGGCCCACTCCCTTGATGGCGCCGAGTCCGTACAGGATTTCGCGATCGGACACGGGCGTGAAGGCGAATTCGCATCGGTTGATATCCGGCGGAAGGATGTCCATTCCCAGATCGCGGCACTCGGCAATCAGGGTGACAATCTTGTCGGTGTGTTCCATGTCCGCGGACAAGGCCGCCGACATGAAGATCGCCGGATAGTGCGCCTTGAGCCACGCAGTCTGGTAGGCGATCAGGGCGTAGGCGGCGGAGTGGGACTTGTTAAAACCGTAACCCGCGAACTTCTCCATTAAATCGAAGATGAAGGTCGCATCCCGCTCGCGCACCCCCCGCTCCACCGCGCCGCTGACGAAAATGTCCCTTTGCTTCGCCATTGCCGACACCTTTTTCTTGCCCATGGCGCGACGAAGCAGGTCCGCTGCCCCCAGGGAATAGCCGGCCAGCACCTGGGCGATCTCCATGACCTGCTCCTGGTACAGGATCACGCCATAGGTAGGTTTGAGGATCGCCTCCAGCGCCGGGTGCAGATAGGCGATACGCGCCCGCCCGTGCTTGCGCTTGATGAAGTCTTCCACCATGCCCGATCCAAGTGGTCCCGGCCGAAACAACGCCACCAGCGCAACAATGTCATCAAAGCTGTCGGGTTGCAGTCGCTTGATCAGGTCACGCATGCCGCGCGACTCGAGCTGGAACAGGGCGGTTGTACGACAGGAGCGCAGCAGATCGAACGCCTTTGGGTCATCCGTGGGCAGCTTTGCCAGTTCCACCGGCAACTCGCCCTGGGCCGCCCGTTCCGTGTTAACCATGCGAACGGCCTTGTCGATAATGGTCAGCGTGCGCAAACCCAGGAAGTCGAACTTGACCAGGCCAATGGTCTCCAGGTCCTTCATGTCCAGCTGCGTCACCGCCTGGTCACTGCCTGGCTCGCAGTACAAAGGGGTAAAATCCGTCAATGCTGTAGGAGCGATGACCACACCGCCGGCATGCTTTCCGGCGTTGCGCGCCAGGCCTTCCAGGCTTTGCGCCAGGTCCAGCAATTCCCGCACGTCGTCATCCTGGTCCCGGCGTTCCCGCAGCAGTTCTTCCTGCTCCAGCGCACGCTCCAGGGTGATGCCTACGTCCATGGGGATCAGCTTGGCCAGCTTGTCGACCAGCCCGTAAGGCTGGCTGAGTACCCGCCCCACGTCGCGCACCACCGCGCGCGCGGCCATGGTGCCGTGGGTAATGATCTGTGCAACTTTATCGCGCCCGTACAGGCTTGCGACGTACTCGATAACCCGGTCGCGTCCTTCGATACAAAAATCGATATCGAAATCCGGCATAGATACCCGCTCGGGATTGAGAAATCGCTCGAACAGCAGTCCGTGGGCAATGGGATCGAGTTGGGTGATGCCCAACGCCCAGGCGACCAGGGACCCGGCACCGGACCCACGGCCGGGTCCCACCGGAATTTCATGTTGCCGCGCCCAGTCAATGAAATCCGCCACGATCAGGAAATAGCCCGCGAACCCCATTTCGATGATTACCCGCAGCTCGCTCTCCAGGCGTTGCTCGTACACAGCGCGCTCTTCGCTGAGTTCCCCGAGCAGGCGGGCAAAACCCTCGCGGGCCTTGGTGGCCAGCAAATCCTCGACGCTGTCACCCGCCGGCACCGGGAATTCCGGCAGGAAATGCCGTCCCACGCGGGTTTCCAGATTGCAACGCCGGGCGATTTCCACGCTGTTGCTCAACGCCTCCGGCAGGTCCCGGAACACTTCTCGCATCTCCGCAACACCACGAAAGTGTTGCTCGCGCGTAAACCGGCGCGGCCGGCGACTATCCGCCAGCACGCGTCCATCCTGAATGCAAACCCGCACCTCGTGGGCCTCGAAATCCTCCGCAGCAAGGAACTGCACGGCGTTGGTGGCGACCACCGGCAGCCCCAGTTGCGCTGCCAGCTCCACGCTGGCGACGACACAGGGCTCATCGTCCGGCCGCCCCACCCGTTGCAGTTCCATATAGAAGCGGCCGGGAAACCAGCGCGCGTATTCCGCCGCCAGTTCCGCCGCCCGGTCCGGGTGCCCGCTAAGAAGGGCCTGGCCCACGTCTCCTTCCCCGGCGCCGGACAGGGCAATCAACCCTTCGTTGTCGGCCATCAGCCAGGAGCGGTCCAGACAGGCGCGCCCGGCAGTCTGGTTTTCCTGGAAGCCGCGACTGATCAGTCGCGAGAGACGGCGGTAGCCCGGCTCGTCCTGGCACAACAGCAGCAGACGCCACGGCGCTCCGCTGGATTTTTCGTTGCGCAGCCATACATCCGCACCCAGCACCGGTTTGATTCCCTGGCGTTCGGCTGCCAGCCGGAACTTGACCGAGGCGAACAAATTGGACTGGTCAGTGAGCGCCACCGCCGGCATCGCCTCGCGACGCGCACGGGCCACCAGGTCCGGAATCCGCGGCAGGCCATCCTGCAGGGAAAATTCCGAATGCACCCGAAGATGCACGAAGCCCGGATCGGTCAAGAAGCCTGCTCCGTTGCCATCGCAGCGCGCACCGGGGCGAAACTTCGCCGGTGCGCCGGACTGGCGCCGTATCGGGCCAACGCCTCCAGGTGCGCACGTGTGGCGTACCCCTTGTGCTGTTCGAAACCGTACACCGGGTAGCGTTCACCCAGGCCACACATCTCGCTGTCGCGCTCCACTTTCGCGAGAATGGAAGCAGCGGAAATCTCCGGAACCAGGTCGTCGCCCCGCACCAGCGCCTGGCACGGCACCACCAGCGTTGGCCGAAAAGGACCATCCACGACCACCCAGCCAGGAGCCACCGGCAGGCCCTCCACCGCGCGACGCATGGCATTCAGCGTTGCCCTGAGAATGTTGAGCCGATCGATTTCCTCTACCTCTGCCCGCCCCACCGCCCAGCACACGGCACGGGAACGAATTTCGCTGGCCAGCCGGTCGCGCTGCCGGGGACTGAGGCGCTTGCTGTCGCGCAACCCCACCAAGCCATGATCCGCCGGCAGCATCACCGCCGCCGCCAGCACCGGGCCCGCCAGCGGCCCGCGGCCGGCCTCGTCTACACCCGCCACCACGGTGCTGGGAAGGGCCCGTGGACGATTGGGATGGCGCATGTTCGGGGTACCGGCTACAGGCGGACTGCCTGGCCGGATGATACATCAGCCCCCCGCGCCCATGTCCGGGCGCCTCCGCTCCGGAGCCGGGCGCGGCACCCGGGTCGGCCGGGCGCCGCGAAATGGGACTAGCTGACCGGGTGGGTGCCGGCCTTCAGCCCCCGGGCGAAGGTCAGCAGGAAGCGCAGGGAGTCCTGGGTCTCCGGGGCCGACAGCAGCCGTACCGCGCTCACCAGGCCTCCCCGCGCCGGCTGCTCTGCCGCCTGTTGCTGGGCATCGGAAAGCGCCGTGGCAAAGGTCTGGAACAGGTCCGCGGTCTCCTCGTTTGCCACGTTGGTCACCATATGCTCGGTGAATCCGGCGAGTCGCTCCACGATCCCGTCGGTAGCCGCGTTGCGCACCGCATTCGCCAGGTGCACCAGTTCGAACAGCGAAGTCAGTCCACCGGCGCGATGCAGGCTGGTTAGCTCATCCAGCAGGGAATGCACCGCGTCCCGCGTATCCGGATCATTCAGCCGGTCTACGATTTCGCCCACGTTGCCAGCGGTGGTCGCAAGGCGTTCCACCATCTGGTCGGTCAGGGCATCTACTGCGCCCTGCAGACCCAGGCCGACTTCCTGGCTGAGCGTTGATGTCGTCGAAGTCTTCATGAATCCACCCCCTACAGCAGACCGCGGGCCGACAACCAGTACATCCGGTTATATGCGAGCTTGAGCCAGTGGATCATCTGCGACGGCGGTCCTGGGTTCGGTGGCGTGGTGTAGTTAAACCACACGTAGGTTCCGGTCGTAAGCCCGGTCTCGACAAAGCAGTAGACCTTGCCATCGTAATCGCGCGCCATGCGCCCCTCGGTGAGCAGCGACGCCAGGTTGTCCACGATCGTGTCTGCCTCGAAGTGCGCCGTCGATCCCGCCTTGGAAATGGGGATGTTGGTCGTGTCGCCCACGACAAATACGTTCTCGGACCCTTCCCGATGCAGCGTCAACTTATTCGTCGGTACCCAACCGCCCTTGCCCAGATCCGAGTCCTCAATCACCTGTTGTCCCTGGTGGGGGGGGATCGTGACCAGCAGGTCGAATGGGAGCGTCGACCCTTCCTCGGACGTGATCGTCCTGGCCTTCGGATCGACGGATTTGGTGTTAAAAAAGGTTTCGTACTTGATCCCGCGCTGCTCCATTTCCGGCAGGGCCCATTCCGCCACCGGCTCGAGGGCGTGCAGCCGGCCAATGGGATACGTGTACGTGATTTCACACTTGTCGGCGATACCACGCTGCTCGAAGAGTTCCTGCAACATGAAGGTAATCTCAAGTGGCGCCACCGGACACTTGTGCGGTGCATTGACGTTCACCACGACCTTGCCACCTTCGAACTTGTCCAGGGCATCCCGCATCTTGCGCGCCGCATCGAGCTCGTAGAACCAGTGCGCCCCCTCGGCCATGCCAGGAATCGTCTGTGGCATTACCCGGGACCCCGTCGCGATGACAAGGTAGTCGTAGCCATGCACGCGGCCGGACTCGGTTGTGACCTCCTGTTTGTCCACGTCGATGTTGACCGCCGGGTCGACGTGAAACACCACGCGTTTGTCGATCACCTTGCGCTGGTCGCGCACCAGCTCGGATTCCCGGATGCGGCCGAAAGGCACATACAGCAGTCCCGGCTGGTACAGGTGTTGGTTGGTTGCCCCGAGCATCGTAATGACAATATCACCGCGGGACAGCTCCGATCCGATCTTGCGACACAGCCCGTTGCCGACGATTGTTCCGGCGAGGCCACCTCCAACAATCAATATCTTCTTAGCCATTTCGCCCTCCTGACTTGTTGATTCCCCGGTGACGCGGGCAGCAACGCCCGCCTACTTCAATTTTCGCACCACAATCTCCGCATAGCCCTTCCTTTCCTCGATGCCGACCATTTCGTGGCCTACCTTTTTGATCCATTCCGGAATGTCCTTGATGGATCCCTGATCCGAGGACCAGACTTCCACTTCGTCACCCACCGCCGCAAGCTTGAGCGCCGCGATCAGCTCCATGAGTGGTCCCGGGCAGAAGGCGCCTCGCGCATCGATGACCTGGCGTTCCGCCATAGCACATTCCCCACCGCAGTTCATGCGGATTGCGATTTTCCTGTCATTTGTGTCCGTCGGGCATCGGCTTGGGCCCTGCCTGGCGTCAGACCGAGCGGGCATGGGCGCCCCGAGGGAACATCTGCCGGCACCCAGTTCCGGTGCGCCCCGTATCCATACTACAACACCGATTCACCGCTGGTAATAGCAGCACCTGGCACGGCTCAACCACACCCTTCCCCGCGCGCGATTCGGATGACACATTGGGCGGCCCGCTGGTCGGCGCCACGACGCAGATCCCGGTACATGGCGTCAAACTCACGGCCCATGCGGGCTCGTCGGTCCGGATCGTCCAGCAGGTCCCGCACCAGCGTGCCCAGCGCTTCCGGGGTTGCGGCGTCCTGGATCAGTTCCGGCACGACCGGTTCGCTTGCCAGATGGTTTGGCATGGAAAAAAACTTCACGTTAGCCATTCGCCGCACCAGCCAGTGGGAAAACCAGCCCAGGCGGTAGGTCACAACCATCGGCGTCCGCAACAACGCTGCCTCCAGCGCAGCGGTGCCAGACGCCAACAGTGCCACATCCGCAGCCCCGAGCACCGCCGCGGACTCTCGCAACCACAACCGCACGTCTGGAGCGTCCGGCCGCGCCTGCAGGGCGGCGGCAAACTGGTCCCGGGTGACGTCATCGACAAACGTGGCGATGAACTGCAATTCCGGGTCACGACGAGCAAGCCAGGTGGCGCTTTCCACGAACAGCTCCGCGTGGCGCCGCAATTCGCTCTGGCGGCTGCCGGGGAGCAGCGCCAGCACGCGGGCCTCCGCCGAAAGTCCGAGTTGCAGGCGGCTGGCATTCCGGTCCGGTTCCTCCGGGATACGGTCGGCCAATGGATGCCCGACGAAAGTCACGGGGACGCCATGTTCTTCGTAGAAGCGCGCCTCAAAGGGAAACAGGGTCAGCATATGAGACACAGAGTCGCGAATGCGTCGCACCCGGTACTTGCGCCACGCCCAAACCGTGGGACTTACGTAATGAATCGCCGGCGTTCCCTGGCGGCGCAGTTTTCGCTCCAGGGAAAGATTGAAATCCGGAACATCAATGCCAACAAAAACATCCGGCTTGCGTTGCGCGAGTTGCCGGGCCAGGTCTTTGCGCAACCGGAAAATGCCGGGTCCCCGGCTGAGCAGCTCGTCGAAGCCCATGAGAGAAATATCTTCCATCGGGCGCCAGCATTCACAACCGGCAGCGGCCATGGCCGGCCCGCCGATGCCGAAAAAAATGGCATCGGGCTCGCGTTCACGCAATTCCCGGATCAGACCCGCACCGAGCGCGTCGCCGGATGCCTCCCCGGCTACCAGGGCCACCTTCAGCGGTTCCGGCACCCCTTGCCCTCAGCGCATGATTCCGCGCCGCGACCCGCGAATAAAGGAAACGAAGTTCGCGATCTCGGGTCGTTCCGGCAGCGAGTTCTCCAGTTCCACCAGCGCCTCTTCAAGACGCAAACCGGTACGGTACAGGAGACGGTAGGCGCTACGCAGATCACTGATAGCCTCCTCGCTGAAATTGCGTCGCCGCAATCCCTTTACGTTGATTCCATGCGGTTGCGTGGAATGTCCCGCCACCAGCACGTACGGCGGCACATCCCGGTTGATAGCGGTGCCCATACCGGTCATGGAATGGGCGCCTATCCGGCAAAACTGATGCACCAGCGTAAATCCGCCGAGAATCGCATGGTCCCCGACTTCCACGTGGCCGGCGAGGGATGCGCAATTGGAAAAGATGGTGTTGTCGTGCACTACACAGTCATGGGCAATGTGAACGTAGGCCATCAGGAAATTGTCGTTTCCGATCGCTGTTTCTCCGAGGCCCGTACCGCTGCCCCGATTAATGGTGCAGTACTCGCGAATGATATTGCGAGCCCCGATGCGCACCCGGGTCGGCTCGCCGCGGTATCCCAGGTGTTGTGGTGCCTCGCCCAGGGAACTGAACTGGTACACCCGCGTACCGGGGCCGATGGTCGTGTGACCCGTAATGACCACGTGCGGGCCGATCTGCACACCATCCTCCAGGACGACGTTCGGCCCGATTATCGAAAACGGTCCAATGCTGACGTCTCCCAACTCCGCTCCGGGATCAACGACAGCCCGCGGATCAATCATCGACATCCCTGTGGGTAAAAAGGAATTCCGCCTGGCAGACGATCTCGCCATCCACCTTCGCCACCGCTCCGCACTTCCAAATCCCTTTCAGTTTCCGTTTTTGCACCACGTGCATCACCAGCTGGTCACCTGGCTCCACCGGTCGTTTGAAACGCGCCTTGTCTACGCCGACGAAATAGTAAATCCGCTTCTCGCTGGCGCGTACCCCGAGCCCCAGTGAAGCCAGCAGCGCGCTGGCCTGCACCATCGCCTCGAGGATGAGCACACCGGGCATGACCGGGCGGTATGGAAAGTGGCCGGTAAAAAAGGGCTCGTTGAAAGTTACATTCTTGATCGCCGTCAGGTCCTGGTCCGCGGTGTAGTCCAGAACCCGGTCGACCATCAGAAACGGAAACCGGTGCGGCAAGTATTCCAGGATTCCGTGAATATCTAGTGTGGTCACTTCTGCGTGCCTCGTTTTTCAAATCCGTTCATGGTTCTTTCCAGGCGCTTCAGGCGCCGGCAGAGTTCGTCCAGTTTTCGAAGACGCGCCACGTTTTTCTGCCAACGCGAGTTTTCATCCGCCGGCACCACCGCAGACCAGTCGCCCGGTTTGCCGATGTTGCGGGTCACCAGGCTGGTAGCCATTACCTGCACACCATCACTGATCTCCAGATGGCCGAGCACGCCGACCCGCCCGCCAAAAGCACAACAACGTCCGATACGGGTGCTGCCGGCAACGCCCGTCTGTGCCGCCATCACCGTGTGGTCCCCTACCACGACGTTGTGCGCGATCTGGACCAGGTTATCCAGTTTGACACCATCACCGAGAACGGTGTCTCGCAGGGCGCCGCGATCGATGGTGGTATTGGCGCCGATACTGACATCCGAGCCAATGCGTACTCCCCCGATCTGCGGTACCGGCAACCAACGCTCGCCGTCACGCGCAAGGCCAAATCCGTCGGCTCCAAGAACTGCGCCGGCATGAATCACGCAGCGGTCGCCAATGCGCGACCCGGGATAAATGACGACTCCGGGATGCACCACCACGTCGCAGCCCAGTTCGCAATCCGTGCCGATGAAGGCATTGGCGTCAATGCGACAACGCTCTCCAATTCGGGTATTGCCTTCCACGACCACGTGGGCGCCAATCTGGGCCGAGGCGGCAATCGTCGTGCCCGGATCCAGCACCGCCGTCGGGTGCCTGCCCGGCTGCACCGGTACCGGCGGGTGCAGATGCATCGCCGCCTGGGCGAAACACGCGTAGGGATTCTCGGTAATGATTCGGTTGCCAGCGAACAGGCCCGCGTGCTTGCCGCTGAGCAGCACCGCGCCAGCCCGCGAATCCGCCAATTGGTGGCGCAATCGCGGATTGGCGAGGAATGTCAACTGACTGGGGCCGGCTTCGTCCAGAGGCGCCACCGAATCCACTTCGCAGGTGGCATCTCCTTCCAGTCGTGCATCCAGGTTTTCTGCAAGCTCGCCAAGTTTGATGGGCATCGAAATTCCGACGCCCGTCACGGCCCTGCTTGCAGGCGCTTCAAAATCTTTTCGGAAATGTCGATACGGTCACTGGCATAGATTGCTACGGCTTCCAGCACCAGGTCGTAGCCCTCGCTGCGCCCGACTTCAATGGATGCCTGCTCCACCAGCTTGCGCAGGGACTGCAACTCCTCGTTCCGGCGGATATTGTAGTCCTCGCGTAACTCCTGGCTGGCACGCTTTAGCTGGCGCTTGAGCGCGAATAATTCCCGTTCCCGTTCCGCGTGCCCGGCAGCATCCTTTCCCTCCTCGTCTTCCAGTTTGCGCACCCGGTCGCGCAGCTTCTGCAATTCCGCATCGCGAGGCTCGAACTCCGAGCGGATCCGCTTGTCCGCCGCAGCCGCCTGCGGCGACTGCTCCATCACGCGGATCACGTCCACGTATCCGATCTTGAGTTGCTGGGCAAAGGCGGTCGCTGGCGCGAGCGCAATCGAAAACAGAACCGCCAGCACCTTCAACATCGTTACCGGAACGAACGACCAAGCGTGAATTGAAAGTTCTCGGTTTCATCGCCGGCCTTGTCGTTAAGCGGGAAAGCGTAACTGAAACTCAACGGTCCGAGGGGCGAGAACCAGTGGAAGCCCACTCCGGCCGATGCTCGCACTTCGCCCAGATCCACGTTCTGACCCGGTCCAAACACCTGTCCGGAA
The DNA here is from genome assembly GCA_022340345.1 of Gammaproteobacteria bacterium. Taxonomy (GTDB): domain Bacteria; phylum Pseudomonadota; class Gammaproteobacteria; order HyVt-429; family HyVt-429; genus JAJDOE01. The sequence goes on along the minus strand of JAJDOE010000091.1, from coordinate 15,575 downwards.
TCCAGGAAAAGGCTCATTCGTTTGTCGGCACTGTCTTCCAGACCCGGCACTCCGAAAAACAACTCCAGGTTGCCCTGCACCAGCCGGTCGCCACCGATAGGTAGCGGGGATGGGCCGGTATCCTTTGGACCCAGCGTGCGGGCCTTGTAGCCACGTACCGAAGACGAACCACCGGCAAAAAAGTTCTGGAAAAACGGCAATTCCGCGGTATCCCCGAAACCGTTGCCATACCCGAGTTCTCCACGTGCCCGCAATACCAGGCTGCCTACCAGTTTCAGGTACAGGATGTGCTGGTAGCGGAGCCGGTAGTACTCCAGGTCGCTGCCCGGGGAGGACGCTTCCAGGGCAATCTGGCTCAGGGTGCCGCCATCGGGAAAGATGAAACTGTTGCGGGTATCGTGGGCGAAGCTCGCAGTCAGTTTGACGATATCATTGCTCGGATTGTTGGCAATGAAATCCACGAACTCCGGCGGCGTTTCGGGAGTGGAAAACAGGTCGATCCGCTCCACGCCCACGCCAACATTGATCGCATTGAACTCCGAAACCGGAATGCGCGTACTGATGTTCGCGCCAAGGGTTTCGGTGATGTAGTCCGCGGAATTCGCCTGCGCGGCATCGATACGGGTACTGAAGACCTGGTAGGTCAGGCTGATTCCGCCACGCGTCGCGTAGGGATTCACATACCGGATGTTGTAGCTTTCGGTAACTACCGAGTTGTCGACGTTGAGATGCAGTTCCTTGCCGGTTCCGAACAGGTTTCGTTGCGAAACTGACGCGTTGACCAGTACGCCCTCCGCATCCGAGTAACCGACGCCAAACAGCAACGTGCCCGTGGCACGCTCCTTAACCACCACGTTGATGTCCACCTGGTCGGGACTGCCTGGTACCGCCGGCGTCTCGATGGTCACGTCATCAAAAAATCCGAGCCGCCGCAACCGGATTCGCGAGCGCCGAATCTGGTCCGCGGAAAACCACGCCCCTTCCAGCTGGCGCAGCTCACGTCGAATGACTTCATCCCGAGTGGTCGTGTTTCCGGAAATATTAATCCGTCGCACGTAGACCCGCCGGTTGGGATCGACAAAAAACGTAAAGGAGACCGTGCGCGCATCCGTGTCAATTTCCGGTACTGCGTTGACATTGGCAAAGGCGTAGCCCTCTTCGGCGAGACGATCGGACAGCGCCTGATTGGAGCGCGATACCGCCTTGCGGGAAAACACCTGGCCGGGCTTGATGGATACCAGAGGCAGTAATTGCTGCTGGTCGAGAATGGTCTTTCCGCCAAGGCGGTAATCCTTCACCAGGAAGGGTTTGCCTTCCTTGATGTTGATGGTGATATAGATGTCCTGCTTGTCCGGCGTGATGGATACCTGGGTCGACTCAATCGCGAAATCCAGGTAGCCGTTGTCCTGGTAAAAACTGGTGAGCGATTCCAGGTCTCCGGCAAGTTTCTCCTTGGAATACCGGTCGCGACGAGAAAAGAAACTGAAAACCGATTTAGTACCGAGCTCAAACTTGCCAACCAGGTCTTTCTCTTCGAAAGCCTCCGCACCGATGATTCGCACCTGCTTGATGCGAGCCCGCTCGCCTTCATCGATTTCAATGGCGATTCCAACTCGATTGCGCTCCAGCGGCGTAACCGTGGTCTTTACCGTCGCGCCATAGCGGCCGCGGCTGAAGTACTGCGATTTGAGCTCCTGTTCGAGTTTGTCCAGAACCGAGGGATCAAAAATCCGGCCCTCGCCAACGTCCGCCTGGGACAACGCCCGCTTGAGGGCCTCGTCGTCGAACTCCTTGTTACCGTCAAATTGCAGGCTTGCGATGGAGGCACGTTCTTCTACCGTTACCACCAGCACGTTACCTTCCCGGGCCAACCCGACGTTCTTGAAAAAGCCGGTTTTGAACAAGGTGCGAATCGCCTGCTGGGCGTTGGTGTCGTCCAGCTGGTCGCCGACCTTGACGGGAAGGTAGTTGAAAACCGTTCCCGGCGAGATTCGCTGCAAGCCCTTGACCCGGATGTCCTGGATCACAAAGGCGTCGATCGCAAACGCCGGCCACAATGCCTGCGCTCCCAGCAGTAATAGGATCAGGCTACGCTTGATTATTCTCACCCGCGCTCCCCCCGAATTCAGGATGGATTTCATTGGTATTATTTAAAGGTAACCGGTGTCATTGCAGCCACCGTATCGCGTCGTTCCAGAACGCCAGAAGCATAAGGCCGGACAGCAATAGGATACCAATTTGCTGCCCCCTGAGCATCACCTGCTCGGGAAGCGGCCCGCCCCGCACCGCTTCCGCGATGTAGTACAGCAAATGGCCGCCATCCAGCACCGGGATCGGCAGCAGGTTCATGATCCCCAGCGTAATACTGATCATCGCCAGGAAAAACACGAATTCCCCCGCCCCCAACCGGGCACTGCGGCCGGCGAATACGGCGATCGTGATGGGGCCGCTGATGTTGTCGCTGGAGACCTCGAAAGTGAGCATCTTGCCCACCAGCCGCACCAGCAGCACGCTCATCTGCCAGGTCTCGTCACCACCCCGCCAAACCGCGGAAAACGGGTCATCCCGCAGGTTTACGCGGTAGCCCTCGGGAAACTCCAGCGGCTCCAGGGCAATGCCGATACGTCCCACCTCGCGACCATCCGCCAGCCGCTCGGTCCGCGGGGTCAATGGAACATCCAGGCGTTTGCCATCCCGCTCCAGTTCCAGATGTACCTGCCGACCGGCATGCTCGGACAGGATGCGCACCGCCTCGGTTGCCTCCGGGACCGGCCGACCATCGATGGCAGAAATGCGGTCCCCCGCCTGCAGGCCTGCCTGGGCCGCCGGGCTGCCGTCCAGCACCCGGGCCACGACCGCGGCACCGGTAGGCTGCACCGGCCACAGACCGGCGCCGCGGCCAAGGAAACCAGACACCGTGCGGGCCGCCGGGATTCCGGAAAAATCCAGTTGCCGTTCGTGAATCGCACCACCTTCCCGGTCCGCAGTGCGGAACTCCACCCGGTCCCCGGCGAGGCCCCGGTTGATCAGGTACAGTCTTTGTTCTCCCCAGCCGCGAACCGGGCGGCCGTCCACCTCTACGATGCGCTCGCCCACCTCGAAACCCGCCTTTGCCGCCAGGGATTCCGGATCGACGCGCCCCACTTCCGGAGCCAGATCCACCTGGCCGGAGGCGAACAGGGCCGCGTACGCGAATACCGCGAACAACAGGTTGGCGGCGGGCCCGGCAAGCACCACCGCAGCGCGTCGCCACAGGGGCTGGCGATTAAAGGCCCGTGGCAGATCTTCCGCTGCTACCGGGCCCTCGGATTCATCCAGCATTTTGACGTAGCCCCCCAGCGGCAGGCTCGCCAGCACATACTCGGTTCCGTCTTTCCCCCGGCCGCTCCAAACGGGCCTACCGAAACCCACCGAGAAACGCAGCACCTTTACGCCTACCCGGCGCGCCACCCAGAAGTGCCCGTATTCGTGGACCGTAACCAGCACCCCCACGGCGACCAGGAATCCGGCGATGGAATACAGCCAGTCGATCATGATCGTTGCGCCCTGCGGTCGGAATCCCGCAATGCCGCACGGGCGGTCTCCCGGGCGGCCCGGTCAGCCGCCATTACCTCGCCCAGGCTCGCGGCTTCGGCTGGTTGCAGGCGCTCCAGGGTGGCCCGGATAATCCGGGGAATGCCGGTGAAAGCGATTTCGCCGTCCAGGAACGCCGCCACCGCCACTTCGTTGGCCGCATTCAGGATCGTCGGCGCAGTGCCGCCACTCTCGATGGCCTGGCGCGCCAGGCGAAGGCAAGGGAACCGGTCCTCGTCCGGTGCATGAAAATCCAGCCGCCCCACGGATAACAAATCCAGGAATTCCACGCCGGCCGGGATTCTCTGTGGCCAGGCCAGGGCGTGTGCGATGGGGGTGCACATGTCGGCCGGACCCAGTTGCGCCAGCAGGGACCCGTCCTGGTACTGGACCAGCGAATGCACCAGCGACTGCGGATGGATCACGATCTGTACCTGTTCCGGCGCGATGGCGAAAAGTCGGCTGGCTTCGATGAGTTCCAGCCCTTTGTTCATCAGGGTAGCGGAATCCACGGAGATTTTTGGTCCCATGCGCCAGTTGGGGTGGGCGCAGGCCTGCTCCGGGGTGACAGACTCCAGGTCACCCTGTCGGTCGAGAAACGGCCCGCCGGAAGCGGTCAGAACGATTCCGGTTACACCAACACCCTGCACCGGCTGACCGACGCGGTAGTCGTCCGGCAGGCACTGGAAGATCGCATTGTGCTCGCTGTCCACCGGAAGCAACACGGCGCCGCTGCGCGCCGCCTCGGCCATGATCCACTCGCCGGCCATCACCAGGGGTTCCTTGTTGGCCAACAATACACGCTTGGCGGCGCCCACCGCTGCCATGGTCGGAAGCAGTCCGGCGGCCCCGACAATTGCGGACATCACCGACTCCACCGCCGGGTCGCTTGCGATGCGGGTCAACCCGGTCTCTCCCCACAGGATCTCGCAGTCCTGGCCATCCACCAGCGTGGCCAGGCGCTGCACATCCGCTTCGCTTTCCACCACCGCCCAGCGGGGATGAAATTCGCGTACCTGGGCGGCCAATTCCTCGATTCGATTCCGGGCGCTAAGGCCCAGCACCTGAAATCGGTCCGGGTTGGCGCGCACCACGGCCAGCGTGTTGCAACCGATCGAACCGGTGGAACCAAGAATGGAGAGCGTGTTCATGCCGTGAAAAATCCCAACATACCCAGGCCGACGGCGAACATCGGCGCGGCCGCGGTGAGGCTGTCAATGCGGTCCAGTACACCCCCGTGGCCGGGAAGCAGCTGACCGCTGTCCTTGGCGCCCGCGGCGCGCTTCAGGGCGGAGACCTGCAGGTCACCGAGAATCGAAAATCCGGCAATCACTATCGCGAGCAACACCCAGCCCGGCAACCAGCCAACCACCAGGGAAGGTCCGACCCAGCTCGCCAGCCATGCCAGGCCGGCCACGGCCAGCAGCCCGGCAATTGCGCCCTCAATGCTCTTGCCGGGGCTCAGTTGCGGGGCAAGTTTTCGCCGGCCCCAGGCACGCCCGGCAAAAAACGCCGCGGTATCCGCGGTCCATACCACCAGTAGCAGGTACAACAGCCGCGCGGGCTGCGCCGGGTCTGCGCTGTACAGGTCGCTCAGCGCCACGCCGGCCGGGACCAGGGTCAAACCTCCGGCGATCAGCCAGGGGCCCGAGGCGTCTCCGGCGACGGCGCGGAAACGCGACAGGCCTACCATCAGCCACAGCCACCACAGGGCTCCGGCGAACAGGCAAACCCACAGGACGATACCACCGCGCCATACCACCAGGGCCGCTGCACCGCCCAACGCAACCACATACACCTCGCGTCGTGGTGTCGCCAGGCCAGCCAGCCTGGCCCATTCCCAACCACCCACCAACAGGAACAGCGCGATGGTCCCCTGCACCAGTTCGGGCCGGCCACTCCACAACAGGACCGCAAGCGCAAGCAACAATACCAGCGCCGTAAGCACCCGCGCCCTAAGCATCCGACCGCACCCGCAGTTGGTCTCCGGTGCGCCCAAAGCGCCGCTCGCGCTGGGCAAACCAGTCCAGGGCGCGCTGAAACTCGAGCGCATCGAAATCCGGCCACAATACGTCGGTGAAGTACAGTTCGGTATATGCCAGATGCCAAAGCAGAAAATTGCTGACGCGCCATTCGCCGCCGGTACGAATCAGCAGCTCCGGCTCCGGTAGTTCGCCCAGGGGCAGCCGCCGGGCGATCGCCGCCTCGTCCACGTCCTCTGCTTCCAGTTCACCGCGGCGCGCATCCTGCACCAATTCGCGGGCGGCGCGGACCAGTTCCCAGCGCCCACCGTAATTTGCGCATACCGTAAGCGTGAGCGCCTGATCCTTCACCGGCAACGCGGTAGCGCGCCGGATCAGGCGACTAATGCGATCGCCAAAGCGAGCCACGTCGCCAACTACCCGCAGGCCCACTCCGTTCGCCGCCAGCTTCGCCGCTTCGTTGTCCAGCGCGTTGGCAAACAGGTCCATGAGCAGCTGCACCTCGGTTGCCGGTCGTTTCCAGTTCTCGCTGGAAAATGCAAATACCGTAAGGTAGCGCACACCCGCTTCTCCGGCGGCCTCCACCATCGAGCGCAATACGTCCATGCCCTTGCGGTGTCCGGCGATGCGCGGCTTGCCCCGCTGACGGGCCCACCGCCCGTTGCCGTCCATGATGACAGCCACATGCCGGGGAACCGGCGGACCGTCTACCGGTTCACGCTGTGCAGATCTGTGTTGGACGGGATCGGTCAAGGGAGGTGCGTGCGCTGGGCACGCGAGGCCAGGCGGCCTCAGATTTCCATGATGTCCTTTTCTTTTTCGCTCACCAGGGCATCAATTTCGGCAACATATTTGTCGGTGAGTTTCTGGATCGCGTCTTCCGCGCGTCGCTCATCATCCTCGTTGATCTCTTTTTCCTTGAGCAGTTCCTTGAGGTGATGCAATGCGTCGCGCCGGATATTACGAATCGCGATCCGGCCATTTTCGCCGTCCGTCCTCGCCACCTTCTGCATCTCCTTGCGGCGCTCTTCCGTCAACGCTGGCAGCGGGACGCGAATGACATCGCCGGCGGTAGCCGGGTTGAGACCCAGGTCGCTGTCGCGGATGGCCTTTTCCACCGCTTCGACCATGGTCTTGTCCCAGGGCTGGACCGAAAGGGTGCGTGGGTCCATTACCCCTACCGTGGCGGCCTGGCTGAGAGGCGTCAAGGTTCCGTAGTAGTCCACCTTCACGTGGTCAAGCAGCTCCACATTGGCGCGGCCGGTACGAATATGCTTGAGTTCCTGGCGAACGGCCTCCACGCTCATCTTCATACGGTGGTCGGCGTCTGTGTTGATATCGTCAATCATGCTGTACCCGTCCCGTTCACCAGCGTGCCGATTGCTTCGCCGCGGACCACCGCCGCCAGGTTACCCGGCTGGTGAACATCAAGCACCCGTAGCGGCAACTCGTTGTCGCGGGCCAGGGCAATCGCCGTGGCGTCCATCACCGCCAGGCGCCGCGCCAGGCACTCGTCATAGCTCAGGACATCATAACGTGTCGCCGATGAATTTTGCACAGGGTCCGCTGAGTACACGCCATCCACCTTGGTCGCCTTGACCAGTAAACCAGCGCCCAATTCCGCTGCGCGTAAAACCGCCGCCGTATCGGTGCTGAAGAACGGGTTGCCCGTTCCGCCGGCAAGAACCAACACTTCCCCCGCGGACAAGGCTTGCAGTGCCGCATCGCGATCCCAGGTCTGGATGCCGAGGTCGATGGAAAATGCACTCATCAGGCGAGATTTGAGTCCGCCGGCCTGCAGCCGGTCGCTGAGCGCCAGGCCGTTCATGACCGTCGCCAGCATGCCCATGTGATCGCCCCGTACCCGGTCGGTGCCGGCTGCTGCCAGCTGGGCACCGCGCAGGAAATTGCCGCCACCAATTACCAGAGCCAGGCGCGCCCCGCTGGCGGCCGCCTCGGCAATCTGCGAATGGAAATAACTCAGCGCTTCGGCGTCGACTCCCTGGCCGGTGTCACCACCGAGCGCCTCGCCGCTGAGCTTGAGGAGAAATACCGGCGCTGGGTCGGGCACGACCGATCAGGCACCGCGTGCCTGGGCCATTACCTCTTCGGCGAAATTGTCGCTGCGCTTCTCCAGGCCTTCGCCCACTTCGAAACGAACAAAGCGCTTCACGCTTGCGCCTTCCTGTTGCAGAAGCTGCTGGACCGAGATATCCGGATCCTTGACGAATGGCTGGCCGAGCAGGGTGACTTCCTTGAGGTACTTGCGCATTTTACCTTCGACCATCTTCTCTGCGATGTTCTCCGGCTTGCCGCTTTCCATGGCCTGGGCTTTGTAGATTTCCTTTTCCCGCGCCAGGGTTTCCGCCGGTACTTCACTTTCGTTGATACACAGGGGACGGCTGGCCGCCACGTGCATCGCCAGGTCCCGACCCAGGCCCTCGGCGCCGCCCTGGCCGCTGATGATGACCCCGATACGGGTGCCGTGCAGGTAGCTTGCCAGCTGGACGTCATCCGCGGCGATGCGAACGAAACGCCGCACCTTGAGGTTTTCACCCAACTGGGCCACCAGCGCGGTACGACGGGTCTCTGCGTCTTCGCCCCCGGGTAGCTGCAGCCCGAGCAGCGTCTCCAGGTCCGCCGGGTTTTGGTCGGCGACCAGCGTCGCGAGCTGGTTGGCAAAATCCTGGAATACCGGCTGTTTGGCCACGAAATCGGTTTCGCTGTTGACCTCCACCAGCGCCGCCGCCTGCTGGTCCTGCGCCAGGCCAATGACCCCTTCGGCTGCAATGCGGCCGGCCTTCTTGGCTGCCTGGGCGCTGCCTTTTTTGCGCAACAGGTCCGCTGCGGCCTCCAGATCCCCATCGGTCTCGGTAAGCGCCTTCTTGCACTCCATCATGCCAGCGCCGGTTCGTTCGCGCAGATCCTTTACCAGGGATGCGGTGATATTCGCCATGACTAGTCTCCGGATTTTCCGCTTTCGTCTGCCGCTTCGGTTTCCGCGGGAACGGCGGCAGCTTCCGCGGCTTCCTGCGGTGCATCGGCCGTCGCTTCCGCGGCTTCGGTTTTGGCTTCCGGCTCAGCTTCCGGCTCGACCGCTTTCTTGGTCAGCTTGACGCGCGGCGCCTTCTTTTTTGACACCTTGGCACGGGTCGTGCGGGCCGCCGGCTTTTCCGAGCCTTCGGCGCCTTCCATTTCCACGTACTCGTCATCCGTTTCCGGAACCACGGTGGGTACGGTGGCGCGCCCGGCGAGAATCGCCTCTGCCGCGTAGTGGGAATAGAGGCGAATCGCACGAATGGCGTCATCGTTCCCGGGTATGACGTAATCAATAAGGTCCGGGGAACAATTGGTGTCGATCACCGCCACCACGGGAATTCCCAGCTTGCGGGCTTCGGCAACGGCGATGTATTCATGCCGCACATCAATAACAAATAGCGCGTCCGGCAGGCCGTCCATGTCGCGGATTCCGGCCAGGCTGCGATGCAGCTTGGCCCGCTCCCGGTCCAGACGAAGCGCCTCTTTCTTGGCGAGCCGGTCGATGCCCCCGTCCTCGAACATGGAGTCGAGGTCCTTGAGCCGCTTAATGGAATTTTTCACCGTTTTGAAATTGGTGAGCATGCCGCCCAGCCAACGGTGGTTCACATAGGGGCTGCCACAGCGGGTAGCCTCTTCCTGAATGGTCTCACTGGCCTGGCGCTTGGTGCCGACAAACAGCACGCTGCCGCCGTCTGCCGTCAGCTTGCCCAGGTAGGACATGGCCTCCTTCAGCAGCGGGAGGCTTTTTTCCAGATTGATGATATGGATTTTGTCCCGCTCGCCGTAGATATACGGACGCATCCGCGGAGACCAGAAACGGGTCTGGTGGCCAAAATGTACGCCGGCCTCCAGCATCTGACGCATGGTTACATCGGTCATGGCAATTTTCTCCTTCGGGTTTACAAGCCGCGGGCCCGCCACCAACCCCAGCCCCATGATGCTTCAGGGGACCGGGGCACCCGGATGGTCGGGATGCCTCCGCGAGCAGAGTTAAAATAACGAGATCCAGAGGGCGCGGCTTATACCACAGCCAGGCGTGTGGCTCAACGCCCGCCCCCCGGGCCTTGGCGCATGATGGCCAAGGGCTTATGCTCCGCACCCAGCCATGAACGCGTCCATCAAAACTCCCGAGGAAATTCGCCAGATGCGGGTGGCCGGCCGGCTCGCCGCCGAGGTGCTGGATATGATCGGCGAGCACGTCCAGCCGGGGATCACCACCGGCGAGCTGGACAGCATTTGCCACCGTCACATTACCCAGGTCCAGGAGGCCATCCCGGCCCCGCTGAACTACCGCGGGTTTCCGCGCTCCATCTGCACTTCGGTGAATCACCAGGTATGCCACGGTATCCCCGGTGATCGCGTTCTCAAGCGCGGGGACATCGTGAACATTGATATCACGGTCATCAAGGACGGTTTTCACGGCGACACCAGCCGCATGTTTTTCGTCGGCGACCCGTCCATTCGCGCCCGCCGGCTGGTGGAAGTCTGCCGGGAGTGTTTGCAGCTCGGGATCGAGCAGGTGCGCCCCGGGGCGCGCCTGGGCGATATCGGCCACGCCATCCAGCAACACGCGGAATCCAACCACTTCACGGTGGTTCGCGAGTATTGCGGTCACGGCATCGGCCGGGAATTCCACGAAGAGCCCCAGGTGCTGCATTACGGCAAAGCCGGAACCGGGCTGATCCTGCAACCCGGCATGACCTTCACCATCGAGCCGATGATCAACGAGGGTGGCAAGGATGTACGCCTGCTTGCGGACGGCTGGACCGTCGTTACCCGCGATCACAAACTATCCGCCCAGTGGGAACACACCCTGGCGGTAACCTCCAACGGCTGCGAGATCCTCACGACCACGGACGGCAACGGCGAATCCTGACGCCCGGGCGCCGCCATGGCCTACAGCAAACGTCAACTCCTCGACGCCGCCGAATTCGACGCCCGGCTGGCGCAAGGCGCCAATCGCCTCCAGACCTTTCGCAACGCCCTGCAGGAGGGACGCGCGCGCCTTCGGGAATACCACCGTACCGGTGCCAGCGGTCCACGCATCGTCGCGCTGCATGCCTGGCTGGTGGACCAATTCCTGGTACGCGCCTGCGAGTACCAACGGGAAAAAATTTCCCCGGACCTGCAGCTGGCACTGGTGGCGGTGGGTGGCTACGGCCGCTCGGAACTGCACCCAGCCTCCGACGTGGACCTGCTGCTGCTGGTAGAAAAGGTGGATTCCGGTCCGGTCCGGGCATTCAGTGAGCCGTTTCTGCAATTCCTGTGGGACATCGGCCTGGAAGTGGGACACAGTGTGCGCAGCCTGCGCGATTGCGTGCGAGAGGCACGCAAGGACATCACCGTCGCCACCAACCTGATGGAGGCGCGCCTGCTGACCGGCCCGGCCGAGCTGTTCGAACAGATGAAAGTGGTCACCGCGGCACCACGCATCTGGCCGCCGCGCAAATACTTTGAAGCCAAGCGCGACGAGCAACTGCGCCGCCACGCGCGCTTCCACGATACCGCCTACAACCTGGAACCCAATCTGAAGGAAGGGCCCGGGGGCCTGCGAGATATCCAGATGATTGCCTGGGTGGCGCAGAGGCATTTTGGCACCACCGACCTGCACGACCTGGTGGAGCGCGGCTTTCTTAGCGAAGACGAGCACCGCGCCCTGGTGCGCGGCCGCAATTTGCTGTGGCGCCTGCGCAATGGCCTGCACTTCGAAGCCGGACGGCGGGAGGACCGCCTCTTGTTCGACCTGCAACGCGTTCTGGCCGCCCAGTTCGGTCTCGAGGACTCCCCCCGCAGCCTGGCGGTGGAGCAACTCATGCAGCGTTACTACCGCACCGTAAAAGAACTGACGCTGCTCAACGAAATGCTGCTTCAGCATTTCGAGGAGGCCTTCCTCACCCGGAAGCGTGACCGAACCCGGCCCATCAACCGGCGTTTTCGGGACCACAACGGCTATCTGGAGGTCACCCACCCGCACGTATTCGAACGCTCTCCCACCGCATTGCTGGAACTTTTTCTGCTGCTGCAACAGCACCCCGAACTCAAGGGTGTTCGCGCCAGTACGATCCGGTTGCTGCGGGAAAATCTGTACCGCATCGACCGGGAATTTCGGGACGACCTGGCGTCTCGCACGCTGTTCATGGAAATCCTGCGCCAGAGTTCCGGTATTACGCATGCACTGCGGCGAATGAATGCCTACGGCGTTCTCGGCGCCTATCTGCCGGTATTCGGCCGCGTGGTTGGACAGATGCAACACGACCTGTTCCACGTGTACACGGTGGACGAACATAGCCTGTTTGTGGTGCGCAACCTGCGCCGGCTGGCGATGCCCGAGCATGCGGATGAGTTTCCGCACCCGAGCGAAGTTATGAAGCGTGCGGTTCGCCGCGAACGACTCTACGTGGCGGGCCTGTTTCACGACATCGCAAAAGGACGCGGCGGTGACCATTCCCAACTCGGCGAACGTGAGGCGCTGAGTTTCTGCCAGCACCATCACATGAGCAGCTACGATGCCCATCTGGTGGCGTGGCTGGTGCGAAATCACTTGCTGATGTCCTTCACCGCACAACGCCAGGATATCTCCGACCCGGAGGTAGTCAGTGCCTTCGCCAAACGGGTTGGCGATGTTGTGCACCTGGACAACCTTTACCTTCTTACGGTGGCGGATATCCGCGGCACCAGCCCGACCGTATGGAACTCGTGGAAGGGCCGCCTTTTGGAAACGCTCTACGTTGCCACCCTGCGGGAACTGCGACGCGGCGTGGGCGAGCCGCTGAAATTGAAGGAACGCATCGCCGACATGCATCGTGCTGTGGCGGAACTGCTTCCCGCAAAAACCTTTCCCCGGGAACAACTCGACGCCCACTGGGCCATGCTCGACCAGGAATACTTCACCCGCCATGAAGCGGATAACATCGCCTGGCACGCGCGCAACATCCTGCCCGCCCGCGCGCTGGATTTACCGATCGTGGCAACGCGCATGGCCCACGAAACCAAAACCCTGGAGGTTTTGTTTTTTGCCCCCGACCGGGATGGCCTGTTCGGAGACATCGCGGGCGCATTTGACCGGCTCAACCTGAGCATCCTGGAAGTCCGCATGCACCTCACCCGCGCCGGCTTCGCCATCGATGTCTTTACCGTACTGCCGCCGGCCGATGCCTCGAAATCCTTCGTATCGGACTTGAGCGTCGAGCTGCGAAGCCAGCTTCTCCGCCCCGGCCCTCCGCGCCGTGACCTCCGGCACCACCTCCCAAGACGCCTCAAGCATTTTCCGGTGCGGCCCGGCGTGAGCTTCTCGGAAGCAGTCAACGGCGCTACCACCGCGGTGGAAGTCACTGCCCAGGACCGCCCCGGGCTGCTGCACCAGATCGCCCTGGCCCTCAACGAGTGCCGTGTGCGCCTGACCACCGCCAAGATCGCGACCTACGGGGAACGCGCCGAGGACATCTTTTTTGTCACCAATCGGGACGGGCAGCCATTGGGAGAAACCGACCAGGAGTGCCTGCGCAGGGAAATTTCCCGCCGCCTGGACCAGGGGACCGGAACGGCGGAGGAGCCGCAGGCGCGGGCGATTCCGATATGACACAATTCGCATGGCTTCACTCCGGCCGACGGCCGCGGCGGGAAACCGCGAGGACGGCAATTGCCACCAACGGCCTGTGACTGTTTTCAGGCGTAGCGTAAGGACCAGATTTCGATGAGCAATATCCGGGACATCATTGATGAGGCATTCGAGCACCGCGCGGAGATCACGCCGCGGACAGTGGAAACGCGCGTAAAGGATGCAGTCCAGGACGCGCTGGGGCGTATCGACCGCGGCGAGGCGCGGGTCGCCGAAAAACACGGTGATTCCTGGCGGGTCAACGAATGGCTGAAGAAGGCGGTCCTGCTCTGGTTTCGAATTGAGGACAACGCGCTGATCGACGGCGGTTATACGAGTTTCTTCGACAAGCTGCCCTCCAAGTTCGCTGATTTCAGCTCTCGGGATTTTCGCCAGGGCGGTTATCGTGTCGTGCCGCCAGCGGCCGTGCGCTTCGGCGCCTACGTGGCACCACGAGTGGTACTCATGCCCAGCTACGTCAACGTCGGCGCCTACGTGGATGAAGGCACCATGGTGGACACCTGGGCCACCGTTGGGTCCTGCGCACAGATCGGCCGCAACGTGCACCTGTCCGGCGGCGTCGGCATCGGCGGCGTGCTGGAGCCGGTGCAGTCCGCTCCGACGATTATTGAAGATAACTGTTTCATCGGTGCGCGCTCCGAGATTGTAGAGGGCGTCATTGTGGAAGAAGGCGCGGTTCTTTCCATGGGCGTATACATCAGCCAGAGCACCCGCATCCTTGATCGCGAGTCCGGAGAAATCAGCTACGGCCGGATTCCGGCCGGGTCGGTTGTGGTTCCCGGTTCCCTTCCGGCCGCGGATGGCAGCCACAGCCTGTACTGCGCGGTGATCGTCAAACGAGTCGACGCCCAGACCCGCGGCAAAGTCGAAATCAACGAGCTGCTGCGCGACATCTGATGGCGGACAGCGCTACCGTGCAACTGGCGAGCGAACTCATCCGGCGACCCTCGGTCACCCCGGACGATGCCGGATGCCAGGCCCTGATCGCCGAACGTCTGGCGGCATCCGGATTTTCCGCACGCCGCATCAACGTGGGCGAGGTCAGCAACCTGTGGCTGGAGCGCGGCGAAGGCGCGCCGCTGGTAGTGCTCGCCGGGCATACCGACGTAGTGCCGCCCGGTCCGCAGGAGGCCTGGGATTCGCCACCCTTCGAGCCGGCCATTCGGGACCAGCGGCTTTACGGCCGCGGCGCGGCAGATATGAAGGGTTCGCTGGCCGCATTCGTCACCGCCAGCGAGATTTTCGTTCAGCGTCACGCCACCCATGCCGGATCCCTTGCCATGCTGCTGACTTCCGACGAGGAAGGTCCGGCGGTGGACGGAACTGCCAGGGTACTGGAGACCCTTGCGCAAGAGGGACGAAAAATCGACTACTGCATCGTGGGCGAGCCGACCGCGGAAAAAGCTACCGGTGACGTAATTAAAAACGGCCGACGCGGTTCCCTGACGGGCGCGTTGACCGTACGCGGCATCCAGGGCCACGTCGCCTATCCGGAACAGGTGCGCAACCCGGTACATGAGCTGGCGCCGGCCCTTGCGCGGCTGGTGCAAACTACCTGGGATGCCGGCAACGCGGATTTTCCTCCCACCAGTTTCCAAGTGTCCAACCTCAGCGCCGGAACCGGCGCGGAAAACGTGGTCCCGGGCGAACTTCGGATGCAGTTCAATTTCCGTTTTTCCACGCAAAGTACCGCAGAGCAGCTGCAGGCGCGGGTGGATGAGATTCTTTCTTTGGCCGGCCTGGACTACGCGATCGACTGGCGGCTTTCCGCGCAGCCTTTCCTGACGCCTGCGGGACGGCTGGTCGACACGGTCGGCGAAGCGATTCGAACGGTTACCGGTCGTGCCCCACGTCTGTCCACCACTGGCGGTACCTCCGACGGGCGCTTCCTCGCACGTACCGGCGCCGAGGTCATTGAGCTGGGGCCGCCCAACTCCTCCATCCACCAGATCAACGAATGGGTGGGATTGGACGACCTGGAGCAGCTTGGGTCCATATATACACGCAGTCTGGAGGGTCTGTTGTTGTCATGAAGATCGAAATGATAGGCCTTACCGACACCGGAGTGGTTCGCGAACACAACGAAGACGACTTCGTGTTACGCCCGGAAGACTACGTGGCGGTACTCGCCGACGGCATGGGTGGCCACCAGGCCGGCGAAGTTGCCAGCCAGCTCGCGGTGGATGTGATCGCAGAGAATGTCACCCAACGGCTGCAGGAGGTCGGAACCCGGGAGTCGGCAAAACAACGCCGCGAAGCCTTGCGAGCGGCGACGCTGCAGGCCAACGCGGATATCCTGCAGACGGGCATTGATCGTCCCGAGTGTCTGGGCATGGGGGCTACCGTGGTGGCCGTGACCTTTG
>JAJDOE010000064.1 GCA_022340345.1 Gammaproteobacteria bacterium | reverse complement strand
TTCCACTCGTGGCCCACGCCCGGGTCCACCAGGATGTGGTGGGCACTGGCAAGCTGCAGGAACAGGATGTAGAGCAGGAACGCCGACCGGCTGACCTTCTCCGACAGAGGCTTGGCGCCAAACACCACGCCGGCCACCGCGTACCACACCGCAACGTGGGCGGAGACGTTGATCTGCTGGGAGGAGTGGCCCATGGCCCACCAGATAACACGGTACATCAGGGCGTCAATGTGGCTGATGTAGCCCAGCTGCCAGAGCAGGGTCGGGATCAGGATGATGGCGCCGGAGGCGATCGTGAACACCGCGATGATCGCCGCGGTAATCGCGCCGAAAGTCACCAGCGGTACCGAACCTTCGTAGGTCTTTTCTTCCTTGGCGACCACCAGCGTGCCGAAAAACACGAAACAACCGATCAGCGCCCCCACCGCGAACAGGATCAGGCCGAGATAAAAGTGCGGCTCGGCCTGCAGCGGTACGTAGGAGGTCATCATCACGCTGGAGCGCCCCTGCAGCACCGCGACGTTGTTCATCACCGCGCCCACCACCATCAGTATGAACCCGGTCCATGCCCATTTGGGCGCGGCCAGCCGGGAACCCAGCAAGGTACTGGAAGCAAAGTACAGGACGGCGATCTCGAAAAAGATAATCCAGAAGATGAGCAGGTTGATGCCATGCCCGGTCAGGGCCAGGTAAAACTGGTCCGCGGGAAGCAGGTGTACCGCCGGCCAGCGGGTGAAGCCCACGCCGATGGCGTAGATACCGCCGACCAGCAGGAAAATCACCGCCGCCACGGCGTTCAGTTTCATCAGGGTTTCTGCCGGCCGGTGGAACAACAGCCCAGTGTCCGGACAGGTGCGAAAGTCACTCTTGGACATGTCTGTTCTCCTCACTCGGTCACGTAGATCTTGCCGACCATGGTGTGGTGGCCGATCCCGCAGTATTCGTTACAGACGATGGAAAACTGGCCCGCCTGGTTCGGCGTCAGCGTCACCACCATCTCGTAGCCCGGAACCACCTGCACGTTCAGGTTGGTCGGCTGCAGGGAAAAACCGTGCTGCCAGTCCAGGGAAGAAATATGAAAGCGATAGCTCTTACCCTTTTTCAGCTCCAGGATTGGCCACCAGTCCCACAGGCGCGCAATGAGATAGACATCGCTGCCCTCCGGCGGCGCCACCACCGGGAACTTGCGCTCCCCCTCGGTGCGTACCGTGTACTGGTCGATCATCGCCTGGGTCTTTGCCTGGTGAATCGCGGCGGTGGTGCGGTAGGCCTCGCTGGAAAGGTTCTGCTTACCGACCACGTGCCAGTACGGCATCATGAACGTCATAATGACGCCCCACACGACGGCGATCCCGATCCATAGCAGCTCGGCGCCTTCGACGGGTTCGTTCCACCAGATCCGTTTCGACGGGGGTGCGAGTGAACTCATGTCAGCTCCTCTGGTTTATTGGGTGGTAATCGGGATGGTGACGATTTCCATGATGCCCCACAGGATGTAGAACACCGTGGGCACCACGACTCCGAGAAACAGCAGCAGAAAGGGGTTATCCAGGATACGTTGCATGGCGGGCACGCGTTCCTCGGTGCCCGTAGTCTCGACTTCTGAGGCCATCTTCAGTCCTCCGCAGGTGGTAGGATTTTCGCCCTGCCAGAACCCCGGACCGTTCCCGGGGATCGTCCGGCTTATTTATTTATAGGATCGGCATTTCGCGGCACTACAGCATGGGCATGCTCGCAAAGGCCTTGACCCAGATCAAACCACTCCCCTGACCGGAGCGTTGAAATAGCCCGCCCCCAAAGGAATACGCTAAGATCGCCGCGCCCCATGACGCCCCCTGGCAGGCCCTGATGAATGACCACAATCGCCCCGCCGGCGACAATCTCTACACGCTGCTGCTTTTTGTCTCGGTCCTGCTGACCCTGGTGCTGGTGGTGCTGAGCGCCTATATCCGGCTGGCGGATGCGGGCCTGGGCTGCGATCCCTGGCCCGCCTGCTACGGGCACCTGGGGGACGAGACCTACACCGCCCGCTCGCTTGCCGACGGCGGCCCGCTGCTGCCGACCAGCCTGGCACGCAGTTTTCACCGCCTTTCCGCCACCCTGCTGGGCCTTTTCATGGTGGTGATCCTGGTCATGGCGGTCCGCCGCCGGAACCGCCCCGGGGCGCCGCTGATGGCGCCGTTGCTGGCCTTTGCCATCACCGTGGGGCTCTCGGTGCTGGGCTACATGACCCCCTCGCCGCTGCTGCCGGTAGTGACCGTGGGCAACGTCGGGGGCGGCATGCTGATGCTGGCATTGCTGTGGTGGACCGGGCAGCGGGCGGTGCCTGCCCGTGGGCCGCTGCCACCACCCGAACTGCGCCGTTGGGCGCGCTTCAGCGCCTTCGCCCTGGTGCTGTTGTTCGCCCAGATCCTGCTGGGGGCCTGGGTCAGCGGCAACCTCGCCGGACCGGCCTGTTCCGGGCTACCGGGCTGCGCCGGCGCCGGTGACCCGGCGGGCTGGTCGCGGGTACTGGAGCTGGCGCGACAACTGGCGGTGGACGCCAGGGGCCGGGTGATCGCGGACGCGGCGACGCCGGCCATCCACATGCTGCATCGAGTCGGCGCCGTGCTGGTACTGCTGGTGAATGGCTGGCTGGCCTGGAAGATCCGCGCCGCCGGCGGCCCCGGCCGGTCCACCGCACAGGCCCTGCTGGTGGTGCTGGGCCTGCAGATCGCCGCCGGCCTGGCGGCGGTGCTAAGTGAGTTGCCCCTGTTGCTGGTGACGCTGCACAACGCGTTGGCGGCGGTCACCCTGCTGCTGCTGACCAACCTGCATCATCACCTCACCCGGCCTCCGGAGCGTGGCGCATGAACGAAGCAACAAATAACCGGCAGATTGGCTGGTGGTTGCTGACGGTGTGTGCGCTGGTGTTTGCCATGGTGGTGCTCGGCGGCGTGACTCGCTTGACGCACTCCGGCTTGTCCATCGTCGAATGGGAGCCGCTGATCGGTGCGGTGCCGCCGCTGTCGGAAAGCGATTGGCAGGAACTTTTCAGCGAATACCAGCAGACCCCGGAATACCAGAAGGTCAACCAGGGCATGGACCTGGCCGGCTTCCAGGGCATCTTCTGGCTGGAGTACCTGCACCGGCTGCTGGGGCGGCTGATCGGGATCGCCTTTGCGGTGCCATTGTTATGGTTCCTGTTGCGACGGCAAATACGGAGACCGCTGGCGCCAAAACTGCTGACGATGTTTGTACTCGGTGCCCTGCAGGGCCTGCTCGGCTGGCTGATGGTTGCCAGCGGGCTGGTGGATATACCGCGGGTCAGCCCCTACCGGCTCACCGCTCACCTGGGCCTGGCGGTGGTTATCTACGCCTACATGCTGTGGGTGGCCCTGGATCTGCTGCCGAGCCGCGCACCGAACCCGGCCACGCCGGGGGGATTGCGTCGCGCCAGCGGCTGGTTCACCGGGCTGGTATTTGTCACCATCCTTGCCGGCGGCTTTGTCGCCGGCACCCGTGCGGGCTTTGTTTTCAACGACTGGCCGTTGATGCACGGCCAATGGATTCCGGACGGCTTGTACGCTACCCACCCCTGGTGGGCGGACTGGTTCGAAAACCTCGCGACGGTACAGTTTCACCACCGGCTGCTGGCCTACACAGTTGCGCTTGCCGCATTCCTTCTGTGGTACTCCGGCCGGCGCAAGCTTGCCGCCGGACGGCCGCGTTCGCTGCTGGACCTGTTGCTGGCGGTGACCGCGGCGCAGCTGATGCTGGGTATCCTCACCCTGCTGCACGTGGTGCCGGTGCCGCTGGCCGCCGCCCACCAGGCCGGGGCGCTGGTGGTGCTGACGGTGGCCATTGTACTCCGCCACGTGCTGCGCCGCGGCTGATCAGCGCCGCATCGGTATCTCGATCAACAGCACACTGGCGCCGGACTCGCTGGCGACATCCAGCGCCGTCACATCATTGATGCCGACCGCATCCCGGGCCGCCAGTTTGTTTCCGGCCACCCGCACCTGGCCATCGAGGACGAACAGGTACACCCCGTGGCCGGCGTTCCGCAGCGGGTAACGAAGTTCGCCGCCCGCATCCAGCTCCGCCAGCCCAAACCACGCGTCCTGGTTGATCACCACCGACCCGTCCGCGCCGTCCGGAGAAACCACGGTCTGCACCCGGTTGCGGCGTTCCGTGGGGTCGAATTTCCGCTGGTCGTAGCGGGGTTCGATATCGCGCTGCTTCGGCAATATCCAGATCTGCAGAAAATTTACCGGGCCGGTGTCGTCATCGTTGTATTCCGAGTGCGTAATGCCGGTCCCCGCGGACAGGATCTGCACCTCGCCGGCGCGGATGACATGGGTATTGCCCATGCTGTCCCGGTGACGCAGACGGCCCTGCAACGGGATGGAGACGATCTCCATGTTGTCGTGGGGATGGGTACCGAAACCACCGCCGGCCTGCACCACGTCATCGTTCAGTACCCGCAACAAACCGAATCCCATGCGTTGCGGGTCGTGATAGGAAGCAAAACTGAAACTGTGTCGGCTCTGCAGCCAGCCATGGTCCGCGCTTCCGCGGCTGTCTCCGGGATGAAGTTCAAAATGCATTGGTGATCTCCTGCGTTGGCAAAGCGACACGGGGCGGCAACGCCGCCCCGTGCCCCGGTTGGCCCGAAAACCAAATTGGGCGTCAGGCGTGGGCGACCGACCGGGAACGCTCGCCAAAGGCCGAACCAAGCGCGAAGGCTCCGCCGCCCAAAAGGGACTGCACCAGTGTGGCCACCGCCAGGAAGGCCGGATACTCCCAGCCGCCGTTCGGGTTCGAGAACACCCAGCCGGCGCCCCAGTGCACGGATACCGCTCCCAGCAGGATCGGAACCAGCGCCAGGGCCACCCAGCGGGTCGCCAGCCCGGTAATCAGCAGCAGTCCACCACCAATCTCGGCGTAGGTCACCAGGTAGGCCATCCAGCCCGGAAACCCGACCGACTCAAAGAATCCCACGGTTCCCGGAAGCGTGAATACCGTTACCTTCAGAATGCCGTGGGCGAGAAACATCAGGCCCAGGGCCAGGCGAAGAATCAGTGCTGCGTAGTCTGTATTACGATGGGTCATTGTCAGGTACTCCCTTGTGTTGATGAAAGTTCAGGCGGCGGCACGGGATTCGCTGTCCACCACGCTGATGCGTTCGCGGATCGTGTCCCGCGCGGCTTCCACCGCCCGGTCCCCGACCACGTTCTGCCGCTCCGCGGTAATGACCTCCACGTCGGTGATGCCGAGGAAGCCCAGCGCGTGCCGCAGGTAGGGGGTCGCGAAATCCACCGCGCTGTCCACCGGCACTCCGCCGGAGGCCACCACCAGGTAGGCCTTCTTGCCCGAAAGCAGGCCCACCGGGCCGTTGTCCGTGTAGCGGAAGGTCAGGCGCGCGCGTGCCACCAGGTCGATCCAGGCCTTGAGGCTGGCGGGAACGCCGAAGTTGTACAGCGGCGCGCCGATCACCAGCACGTCGGCCTGCTGGAGCTCCGCCACCAGGGCGTCGGACAGCGCCAGGGCCGCCCGCTGGGCATCGCTGCGATCCGCCGGGTCGGTAAAATTGGCCGCGATCCAGGCCGGGTCCACGAATGGCAGGCCTTTCGCCACGTCGCGCTCCCGGACCGAGACCACCGGGTGGTGCGCCGCAAGGACCTCGATCACTTCGGCGGTCAGGGCCCGGGTGCTGGAGCCATCCACGCGGCCACTGGAGTCGACCCGCAGCACCCGCAGGGCCGAAGGGCGGTTGGTGGTCATTAGCTGCTTCATTTCCCGGTTACTCCGGTTGGTTGTAGAGTCCGGCGTGGGTCGCCAGAGCTGAGAACCAATTGTGGTAGTTGCTGTATTCCGGATAAACAGTAAAATAAAGATAGTTCTGTTCTTCTATTCGGTACAATCATGGATCGTTTCTCGGAATTGGAGGCCTTCGTGCGGGTGGCGGACACCGGCAGCTTCACCGCCGCCGCGGACCAGCTCGAGTTGGCCAAGTCCGCGGTCAGCCGCCGCATCGCCGAACTGGAGGCCCGCCTGGGGGTCCAGCTGTTCAGCCGCTCCACGCGGCGGGTGCGCCTGACCGATACCGGGCAGGGCTTTTACGAGCACGCCACCGGCATCCTCGCCGACCTGGCGGAGGCCGAGTGCCGCGCCAGCCAGCAACACGGCGAACTGGCCGGGCGGCTGCGGCTGGCCCTGCCCCACTCCTTTGGCCTGCGTCACATGGAACCCGCCATCGAAGCCTTCTGCAGCCGGCATCCGGGGGTGCGCTTCGACCTGGATTTCAGCGACCGGCGGGTGGACCTGCTGCAGGAAGGCATCGACCTGGCGATCCGTATCGGCCGCCTGGAGGATTCCAGCCTGATCGCGCGCCGGCTTTTCGAGGCCCGCACCGTGGTGTGCGCAAGCCCGGAGTACCTGGCGACCCACGGTACCCCGGCCAGGCCGGAGGAGCTCGCGGACCATGCGGGCCTGGTGTACACCAACCTCGCCAACCCGGATCGCTGGAGCTGGTGGGATGACGCGGGCACCCGCCACCAGGTCCAGGTCCCGGTACAGCTCAGCGCCAACAGCGGGGACTTTTTGTGCGCGGCCGCAGCAGCGGGCCGCGGCGTCACGGTGCCGCCGACCTTCATCGCCTGGGAATATTTGCGCCGCGGCGAACTGGTGCCCCTGCTGCAGGACTTCCGCTGGCCGGTCAGCCCGGCCTATGCGGTCTACCCGCCCACCCGGCACCTGTCCTACCGGGTGCGCGCCTTCATCGATTTTCTGGCGGAACGATTTGCCGGCGTACCGTATTGGGATGATCCCCGCCAGCCTCTGCCCGCCGCCACCAGCGGCGACCCGATGCCGGCCCAGGCCTGAGCGGAAAACGGCGACGGTGTATTTCGAATTTCAACGCAGGGAAGATCTTCCCCGGCTCGCCTGGTGCGCGCGCATCCGGCGTCGGGAAGCCCGGATTGAAGTGCTGCATGGCGCCGGGGTGGAGCTGCGCAACGACGGGTTTTTCGAGGGCGTTTGGGACGGTGCTTTTGTGGACAGCGATTTCACCGCCGCAACGGTGTTTAGCGGAAGTGGTGCACGCATCAGTGGTGATGGCGTGCTGTTTGCCACCGCCACCGACAAGGCCACCCCGCTGCGCAGCCTGCGCTGCGACGATACATTGTACCTTTCCAACTCCACGGCCTTTATCCTTTCCCAGGCGGGTGACACACCGAAAATCGCCTATCCGTGGTATTTCATGGAGGTGCTGGAACACGCCCGCCAGGGCGTGCGGGCACGCCACAAACCGCTGCGTACCCAACAGCGCAACCAGTTGTACCTGCATTACCACTGCAACCTGTGGGTATCACCGACCCTCGTCTGCAAGCGGTACCCCAAGAATTTCGTGGCCGCACCGCCGGCGGACTATGCCGGTTACGTATCGCTGCTGCGGGAATCCCTCGCGCGTACCTTTGCCAATGCCATTGATGCCCGGCGAATTCAGCGGTTTACGCCGCTTGCACCGGCGTCGGCGGGTTACGATTCCTCTGCCATCGCCGCGATCGCTTCCGGTCTCGGCTGTTCTGAAGCAATAACGTTCGCCACCCGCAACGGTGATCCCAGCCCCGATTCGGGAACCGCCATCGTCGCCCACCTCGGCATGCAGTGCCACGAATACGACCAGATGGCCTACCTGCATCGGGATGACAAACCGGAAGTGGAGTTCCTGGTTGAACCCCCCGGCTATAACGTGGTGTTCGCCGCCATGGAGGAACGACTGGCGTCGCGCCTGTGGCTGAACGGCTACTCCAGCGACACAATCTGGAATCGTGATCCGCGCAAGGTACGCAACGACCTGGCGCAATTCGATACCAGCAACAACGCGGGCGGAACGCTTGGCGAATTTCGTCTGCGGGTCGGGATCCAGTTGTTATCCGTGCCGGCCATCGGGGTACAACACGCGGCGGCTATTGCACGCATCAGCGGCTCCCGGGAAATGGCTCCGTGGTCCGTGGGTGGAAGCTACGACAAACCCATCCCCCGGCGAATCGCCGAGGAAGCGGGCATCCCGCGACAGCTCTTCGGGCAGGAAAAGTACGCGACCAGTCACATCTGGCTGACCTACCCGGAGCGGCTGAGTCCCGCCACCCGTGCGGACTACCTGGCCTGGGTGGCGACCCTGCGCGACCGGGTTCCCGCGCCGCTCTGGTACTGGTACCGCGTCAACTACCGGTTACTGATTCAGGTCCATGATCCGGTCATGCGCCGAATCCGCAGACTGCGTCGCGACTATCCGTGGCTGCGATCTATCCTGCCGCAACAGCGCTGGCTGCCGCTGTCCCATGCCCGGCAGAACGGTCGCTCGCCCTGGGAGATGCATTTCACTTTCCAGTGGGCGCTTGAACGGATCGCCTCGCGCTACCGTCCCGGCGGCGAAACCTGAGTAGACTGCGGCTGCCCGCCGCGGGCAGATCGCTAGCCTGCACGGAACACGCCCCGCACCAGCCGAATCCGGCCTTCCTCCAGGCTGCGTCGCGCGTTGCCGGCTTTTTCTCCGAGATTGTCGACGAACACCCCCAGCGTGAGCGACTGTGGGGCGGCGGGAGCCGCCGCGCTGTTCAGGTGCGCCTCGCTGGTATCCTCGAAAACTTCGGCAGTAAATCCACTCGCGCGGAGCAGTGACTGCATTTCATCCGCTGAAATCAAAAAGCTGTCGCCGGGGTCCGTGGCCCACGGCAACGGAAAATAGGAAGTCGGCAGTCCTTCACCGGCCATCTCCTGGAAGGCGAACCGGCCTCCGGGTTTCAGCACACGATGAATCTCGGCGTACAGTGCCGGCTTGTCCTCGATGTTCATGCCAACGTTCTGCATCCAGGCCACGTCAAACGAGTCGGCGGGAAACGGCATATCGAGCGCGCTGCCCTCGTGCATTTCAATTCGGTCCGCCAGGCCGGTCAGCCGGTTCAGCAGTACCGCGCCGGCGCAGTAGTCGGGCGAATACTCGATGCAGTCCACCCGGCAGTCCTGGCTGGAGGCCAGCAGCCGTGCGCAACCGCCCAGCCCGGCTCCGATATCCAGCACCTGATCACCAGCCTGAATTCCCGCCAGGCCGATAAGCTCGCGCGATGCCCGAAGTCCGCCGGTATGAAAATGATCCAGCGCCCCCAGATCATCCGGAGAAAGTTGCTGCTCCGGATTCAGCCCGGCGCCCCGGATGGCTTCCAGGATTCGCGCTTCGATGTCGCGGGCCGCGTAGTGCGCTTTCAGTCGGGTCATGGAGTTTGTCTCTTACTGATTCCACTGGTGATCAGGCACATAAATACCGGTACCCATGGTAATTCATTTTCTGGTATTGCCAGGTCACTCGTCCTGCCGCTACGGCCTTGTTTCGGCCACATCCGCGAGCACCGCTTCCAGGGCTGCATCGCGGCCGAGCACATAGTCGCGAAAGTTCAGGGCGACAGGCAGATCGGGTTGCAGGTCATCGACTCCCGGTTTTCTGAAGAACGGCGACAACCAGAAACATTCTGTCCAGTCCCAGCATCCATCGTGATAATCCTCCCAGGTGCTCCAGACGCTCAACGTGACGCCGGAGTTCGGGAGCTCGTAGAGTTCACCGCCGTTTCCAATAAAACGCAGGCGGTCTCCAACAAGACCTCCCGCAATCCGCGCCCTGTCGCCTGCGGCGAGCTTGAACTGGGCCGCCGCACCGAGCGCCGCGGAAAAGGTTTCACGGGATGTGAGAATATAGATTCGTCCTCCGTTATCGACCAGCGAAGGCAATCGTTCCGCAAAATCCGCGGTGGCATCTGTCCCCCCGCCGTTGAAGCGCAGGTCCACCACGGCAAAACGGGGCCGACGAACTGACAGGTCGGCCATCACGCCGTCCAGCCAGCCGGTAAGCGAGCGTTCGCCTACATCGGCGTTGAAGTTGATCTTCACGTACGCCCCATCCTTATCCTCCAGAAATCGGTAGAGGTAGGGCTCGTCGGGCTCCGCCAGGTACAGGGGCGGCTGCTTGCCGTCCATCAGATGCCGCCAGGTTTCGCGATCCTTTTTCGGCGTACGGTAGTCCATCAGTTCCCGCCCAAAAGGCTGGCGCTCCGCATTCCTGGGCGGAATCCCGTCAAGAAAGCGCGTTACGATCTCGCCGTCCTGCCGGCGCAGCGTCAACCGGGCGCCGTCCGCTGATTCCGTGAATCCTTGCGCGTGCAGCAGCGCGGGCGACATGATGAGCAGATGGCTAAAAAACCGCGCCCGGCGTTCAACCCCACCGAAGTACGGAAGGAACGCATTCACGACTTCTACGATCGGGTGCCCTTCCACCTCCAGAAGCTCCGCGCCAAGAAGGTCTGCCTGAGCAAGCGTTGCCTGCAAAACGAACTCGCCGTCCTCGAACGGGCCGGTGCGGATTGGGAAGTGGTTTAGCCGCCGGGTCCTGCCAATGGGTGACACATTGCTGTGACCGTTGTCTGCGAGGGCGGCTGCGCCAGCAACCGCCAGCTCGAACCGCGCAGGGCTCATGCCGGCCAGGTCCTGGCGAATCTTTTTGATCTGCTCCGTGAACGCTGCGCGTTTGCCCGCGTCCTGGAATGCCTTCTCGTATTTCCCGTAGGCCAGCAGGTAGCTCAAATCCTGTTCGTAGGCCTCGGTCGCATTGGCGGGAGCCGGGAAATTTGCTGGCGCCACCCGCGGGATGAACATCCACGCAAAGGTGCCAACGACGGCAAGAGCGAGCAGGACAAGGCCGCCGCCAGTCAATACGACGATCTTTACCCAGGTCCTTTGCCAGGCACGACGGATGCAGCCGTTCTTCAATGTTGCGTTTCCTTCAATGGGTTCGGGCGGGAGATCCGATTTGACGAGCCCGGGTCACGGCATCCGTGGATATTAGTGAAATTTGAACTCTGACCCCATTCTTCCCGTGCCGGATGGCGCGAGTGTCAGGCGCTTTTTGTTGCAAACAGCCGGATATATAGCACACCAAGAAATGCGGAAAGCACGGAGGCGACCAAAATGGATGTCTTCGCCGTGTGAAGTTGGTCGGGTTGAGCGTCGAAGCCCAGCGTGGCGATAAACGTGGACATCGTGAAGCCCATGCCGGCCACGAGGGAAACACCAATGACGTGCTGAAGAGAAACGCCCTGCGGCAGGTGTCCGAGTCTATAGCGCAGGCCCAGCCAACAGGCTCCCGAAATTCCCAGACATTTGCCGAGCACCAGTCCGAAAACAATTCCCAAACCAACCGGATGCTGGAGGCTACTAATAAATGACGGCATTCCAAACACCACGCCGGCATTGGTCAACGCAAACAGCGGCAAAATCAACAAAGCTACCGGCAACTCGAGCGCATCTTCCCAGCGACGCAGGGGTGTACTGGCACGCTCCGCAAAATCTCGCACTTCCAGCACCTGCTCGTGATCCCTTTTGCTGCCGAGGACATCCACCTTTTCTGACCGCTTCTGCATCACCCCAATTTTTGATCGCGCCTTCTCCAGTAATTTTTCTGACGTCAACCTGGGTCGTGCCGGCACCGTCAATGCCACAGCAACACCGGCAACCGTGGGGTGAACGCCGGATTTGAGCATCATCCACCAGCTAGCAACGCCGAGAAGAACATAGAAAAACGGGTGGCGAACGCCGGCGTAGTTCGCTACCGCCAAAAAGGCAATGAGTACAAATGCGGTTGCCAGATACATTACCGATATTTGCTCGGTGTAAAAAATCGCGATGACAAGAATCGCTCCCACATCATCGACGATGGCAAGGCCCACAATGAAAGCCAGAAGACTAGCCGGTATGTGCTTTCTCACGATGGTTAGCACACCCAGTGCAAATGCAGTATCCGTTGCCATTGGGATGCCCCAACCGATCTGGGAGTCGAGCGACCAGTTGAACAACGAATAGATAGCGGCCGGGACAACCATTCCGCCCAGGGCACAGACGATCAGCATGTGCCGATTTTCTGGTTGAGCGAGATCTCCTGCAAGAACTTCCCGTTTGATCTCCAGCCCGAGCAAGAAGAAAAAGATCACCATCAAACCATCATTGATGATGTGTTTGAGCGAGGCCCGAAGTTCCAATTCACCCAAAAAGACGCCAACCGGGGTGTGCACCAGATTCTGGTACGCAGGAGAATAGGCGGAGTTGGCCCACCACAACGCGGCGATCATGGCCAGGAAGAGAACCAGGCTGGAGGTTGTCTGGGCGCGGATGAAATTGGCAAATGGATGGTGAATCGTTTCCAAACCACGCTGCATTACGTTTTTTGATTTGTCGGTCATCACAATCAGCCGAAAAGGCGAAATCCGAAGATGGAGATTTTCATTTTGTCCAATGGAAGCTACCGGTTGAAGAACCTCGACCGTTTTCACCAGCGGGAGTCCGACGAAGCTGTAACTCCCCTCTCATCGTGATGAACTTGTCGCGGTGCCTGTAAACCATCCCACCCGTTTCCCGCGCCTCGCAAACGGCGCAACCGGGTTTCCTGGTTTGGATGCGGCTTCTGAAGCGGCACTGGGCCGAACACGGGAGAATTTCCGTCGAACCGGAAAGTGACGAGCAAGCAGCTGGCAACCATCAATCCTGCCTGCCAACAGCTTCGCACCGAAAACGGCTTCCACCACGTCGGAACGGAACAGAAAGAAAAAACCTGGTCGGGGCGAGAGGATTTGAACCTCCGACCACCGCAACCCCATTGCGGTGCGCTACCAGGCTGCGCTACGCCCCGAAAGCAGATTTTCCTGAGGGAATGAACGACCGGCTGCGCCGGCCGCCGGCCCGCTATTCTTCCAGCAGGCGCAGGACCTCGTCGAGTTCCTTAATTATATAGCCAACCAGTTCCGGCTGCTTGGTCGGGGTTCCGGTCGCCGCGGCGGAGGTCTTTTTCTGGGTTGCGGCCTCGGTGTCCAGCTTGTTGCGGGCTCCGCTGATGGTAAAGCCGTCCACGTACAACAGGCTACGGATGGCGCGGATCAGCTGCACCTCGTGGCGCTGGTAGTAGCGGCGGTTGCCGCGCCGCTTGACCGGCTTGAGCTGGGTGAATTCCTGTTCCCAGTAGCGCAGAACGTGGGGTTTGACCGCGCACAACTCGCTGACCTCACCGATGGTGAAATAGCGTTTGGCCGGAATCGGGGGTAATTCGGGGCTGTCGCCAGGGTCGAACATCAGCGACCGTCCCCGTCCAGGCGCTCGCGCAGGTCGTCCGTATTGGTCTCCACCCGCTGCTTGAGCTTCTGGCTGGCCCGGAACGTCACCACGCGTCGCGCTGAAATCGGTATTTCCTCACCGGTTTTGGGGTTTCTCCCCGGGCGCGAATTTTTCAGCCGCAGCCCAAAGTTACCAAATCCGGACAATTTTACGGCCTGACCGGTTTCCAGCGCTTCCCTCACATGCTCGAAAAACAGCTCAACAAACTCCTTTGCCTCCCGTTTGTTGAGCCCCAGCTGCTGGAAAAGCGTGTCTGCCAGGTCCGCCTTGGTCACCGCCATGCAACAACCCTTGGCTCTTTTAATATTTTAGTTAGAATTTCTCAGTTCAGCGCCCAGATCGTTCCGCAGTCCCTGGATGACGCGTGCCAGGATTTCGTCCACATCCCGGTCCGTTAGGGTGCGTGATAGCGCCTGTAACGTCAAGCCGAAGGCGAGACTTTTTTTCGTTGAATCAATACCTTTCCCGCGATATACGTCAAACAACTCGAGCTTTGTCAACGCCTCCCCGGCATGTTTTCGGATCACCGCCGCGACCCCCGCGGCGGCCTGGTTTGCATCCACCACCACCGCCAGATCGCGGCGATTGGCCGGGAACCGGGAAATCGCCGCATATGCCGGCAGCGGCCGTTCCAGCAGCAATTCCAGGTCCAGCTCGAACAGGACAATATCCACACCGAGATCGAGGGTTTTCTGCAGTGCCGGGTGCAGGCAGCCCAGCCAGCCCAGGTCACGCCCGCCGGCCCGCACCCGCGCGCATTTGCCGGGATGCAACGCCGGGTGCGGCTCCGGGAGGAACTCCGCCTCCCCGGCCCCCGCCAGATCCAGCAAGGCCTGCAGGTCGCCCTTGAGGTCGTAAAAATCCGCGTCGCCGGCCTCGCCGTCCCACTGGGCGGCCAGCCGTTCGCCGCATATCGCCGCCGCTACATGGCGTGGCTGGCGCAGCTCGCCCCCGGCACGCAGGAACACCCGCCCGCTCTCGAACAGCCGCAGGCGTCGTTGCTGGCGGTTGCGGTTGTACTCGATGCAGCCCAGCAGCCCCGGCCACAGCGACGCGCGCATTACCGACAGCTCCTGGCTGATGGGATTGTCGAGCACCAGGGGTTTTTCGTCCGGGCAGATGGCGGCCGCCCGCTGGGGGTCGATAAAGCTGTAGGTGACCACTTCGCGAAAGTCCCGGTCCGCCAGCAGCTGGCGAACGCGCCGCTCCGCCAGCCGGGTCTCCGGTACGGTGGTGGCCTGCAGGTCGCCTCGCGGTACCCGTTCGGGGATCCGGTCCAGTCCCTCCAGCCGGGCGATCTCTTCGATCAGGTCCCATTCCTGTTCCAGGTCGGGACGATGGGCCGGCGCCAGCGCCTGCCAGCTTCCGGCGCCGGTTTCCTTCAGCCGGACGCCCAGGCGCCCAAGCCCCGCCACCACGTCCTTTGCCTTCAGCGGCATGCCCAACAGCCGTTCGGCCTGGGCCAGGCGCAAACGGATTGCTCGCGGCTGGGGCGGGAAGCTCTTTGCACGCGCCTCGATCACCGGCCCCGCTGTCCCGCCGACGATCTCCAGCAGCAGCGCGGTGGCACGCTCCATGGCCAGCCGCTGCAGGTCCGGGCTGACGCCGCGCTCAAAACGGTACGCCGACTCGGTGACCAGCCCCAGGGCGCGGGCCCGCAGGCCAATACGCACCGGGTCGAAACAAGCGGATTCCAGGAACAGGTTGCGGGTGCGATCCCCCACCGCGGAGGCGGCGCCGCCCATGATGCCCGCCAGCGCCAGCGGTCCATTGTCGTCCGCGATCAGCAAGGTACGGTCGTCGTCCAGGCGCGCCTGGCTGCCATCCAGCAATTCCAGGCTTTCGCCGGCGCAGCTGTTGCGCACACGGATGCCGCCCTTCAGTTTGTCCAGGTCGAAGGCGTGCATCGGCTGGCCGAGTTCCAGCATCACGTAGTTGGTCACGTCCACCAGCGGTCCCAGGCTGCGCTGTCCGCCGCGGCGCAGGCGCTCGCGCATCCAGTCCGGGGTGCGTGCCCTGGGATTGATTCCCTTGATAACGCGGCCTGCGTACAGCGGGCAGCCTTCCGGGTTGTCCAGCCGCACCGGAAAGCGGGCCCGGCTCGCGGCGGGTACCGGGCGCAGCTTTGGCGGCCGCAGGCGCGTGCGGCTCAAAGCGGAAACTTCGCGCGCCACCCCGGCGATGCTCAGGCAGTCGCCGCGGTTGGGAGTCAGTTCAATCTCGATTACCCGGTCGTCGGTCTGCAGGTGCTCCGCCAACGGCGTACCGGCCCGGGCCCCGTCCAGGCGCAGCAGCCCGTCGGCGCCCTCCCCCAGGTCCAGCTCGCTGGCCGAGCACAGCATGCCCCCGGACTCCACGCCCCGCAGCTTGCTGCGGCGGATGGTATTGCCACCGATGCTCGCCCCGGGCAACGCCAGCGGGGCCGCCATTCCCACCTGCACGTTGGGTGCTCCACAGACCACCCGCACAATACCGTGTACGCCGGCGTCCACCTGGCACACGCGCAGGCGGTCGGCATCCGGGTGGGACGCGACTTCGCGCACCCGGCCCACCACGATCTTCTCCAGCGGCCCGGCGGCCGGCTCGACCGCTGCCACTTCCAGCCCCGCCATGGTCAGCAGGTGCGCCAGCGCGTCGCTGTCCATTTTTGGGTTGACCCAGGCACGCAGCCAGTGTTCGCTGAACTTCATGGGAAAATAACCATCTAGTCGAACTGTTCCAGGAAGGCCAGGTCGTTCTCGAAATACAGTCGCAGGTCATCCACTCCATAGCGCAGCATGGCCAGGCGCTCAACGCCGATGCCAAATGCAAAGCCGGTGTTCTCTTCCGCATCGATGCCCACGTGGCGGAACACTTCCGGATGCACCATGCCGCAGCCGAGAATCTCCAGCCAGCCGGTGCGCTTGCACACCCGGCAACCCGCGCCGTCGCACATCACGCAGCCGATATCCACTTCCGCGGACGGCTCGGTGAACGGGAAATAGGAAGGCCGCAACCGCAGGCGGATGCGGCGATCAAAATAGTGCTCGAGAAATTCCAGCAACGTGCCTTTCAGATCCGCGAAGCTCACCGCCGGCCCCACCATCAGCCCCTCCACCTGGTGGAACATCGGCGTATGGGTGGCATCCGAATCACAGCGGTACACCCGCCCGGGCGCGATAATACGAAATGGCGGCTGGTGGGCCTGCATGTAGCGCACCTGCACCGGCGAAGTATGGGTACGCAACAACAACTGACCCGGCAGGTAAAAGGTATCGTGCATGGCCCGCGCCGGGTGGCTGGCGGGAATGTTCAGGGCCTCGAAGTTATGGAACTCGTCCTCGATCTCCGGCCCCTCCGCCACCTCGAAGCCCATGGAGCTGAAGATGTCCTCCAGCCGCTCGAGGGTGCGGGTCACCGGGTGGCGGCCACCCCGCCCGCGACCCCGTCCCGGAAGCGTAACGTCGATCCGCTCTTCCGCCAGCGCCTGGTCCAGGGTGGCGCCTTGCAGCGCGATGCGCCGCGCGTCGAGGGCCTCCTGCAGTACGGCCTTGGCCTGGTTAATCCACTGGCCGGCGTGGGGGCGTTCGGCCGGCGGAAGCTGGCCGATGCCCTTGAGCTGGGCGGTGAGCTCGCCCTTCTTGCCCAGGTACCGCACGCGCACCTCGTCCAGCCCGCGCTCGTCGCCGGCGGCGGCAATCTCCGCCAGGGCAGCGGTTTTCAGTTTTTCAATAAGCTGTTGCATGGTACCGGGCAAAAAAAGAGGGAGTGGCGGCGCCGCCATTCCCTCCGGTATCGCTGCCGGGCTATTCGTCCTTCGTCAGACGCCCGGCGCTGGATCGGCTTTCAGGAAAGTGCGGTCCGGGCCTTATCCGCCAGCACGCCAAACCCGACCTTGTCGTGCACCGCCATGTCGGCGAGCACTTTGCGGTCGACTTCGATCGCGGCCAGCTTGAGGCCGTGCATAAATCGGCTATAGCTCAGGCCGCATTCCCGCGCCGCGGCATTGATGCGCACCACCCACAAGGCGCGGAACTGACGCTTGCGTTGACGGCGATCCCGGTAGGCGTACTGCTCGGCCCGGGTAACGGCCTGGGCCGCCACCTTGAAGGTGCGGCTTCGCGCGCCCCGATAGCCCTTGGCCCGCGACAACACCTTGCGATGACGGGCGCGGGAAGTAACTCCACGTTTGACTCTTGGCATGGTATCCCCCTAGCTGTACGGCAGCATGCGCGCCACGGCCGGCGTATCCGCCTTGGCGATGCGGCCCGCCTGGCGCAGCAAACGCTTACGCTTGGGGGATTTCTTGGTCAGGATATGGCGCTTGTGGGAGTGGTTGCACTTGAACCCTCCCTTGGCCGTGCGTCGGAAACGCTTGGCCGCGCCACGATTGGTTTTCAGTTTCGGCATGACAACCTCTGCATTTATGGTGCCTTTTTTCTGGGACTGACGACCATCACCATCTGACGGCCCTCAAGTTTGGGGAACTGCTCTACCACACCGAGCTCCGATAAATCGGCCTCGACACGCTTGAGCAATTCCAACCCCAGTTCCTGGTGCGCCATTTCCCTTCCTCGGAAACGCAACGTCACCTTGGTTTTATTGCCATCCTCCAGAAACTCCCTGAGCTTCCCGAGTTTGACGTTGTAGTCCCCGACATCCGTTCGTGGACGAAACTTGATTTCCTTTACCTGGACATGCTTCTGCCGTTTCTTTGCAGCCTGCTTCTTCTTGCTGCTCTCGTAACGGTGTTTGCCGTAGTCCATGAGCCGACAAACTGGCGGCTCTGCATTTGGGGAAATTTCCACCAGATCCATACCGGCGGTCCGGGCCTGTTCGAGGGCTTCCTCGATGGGAATGATCCCCACCTGTTCTCCCTCTGCTCCGATCAGTCGCACCTGCGGCGCGCTGATCGCCTGGTTCATCCGGTTAACTTTCTCTGACGCGATTTTTTGTAGCCTCCCTAAAAATTAAACGCCGTGGCTCGCGGTTTCGGCAGCAAGGCGACTGACCAGGTCATCGAGTGACATGGAGCCCAAATCCTCGCCACCGCGCGTGCGCACGGCAACTTTTTGCTCCTCCATCTCCCGGTCACCAACGACCAGCAGGTAGGGGACGCGCTGCAAAGTATGCTGGCGGATTTTAAAGCCGATTTTCTCGTTTCTCAAGTCGCTGGCGGCCCTGAACCCCTGTTTTTTCAGGACTTTTTCTACTTCCCGGGCGTACTCCGCCTGGTGGTCGGTGATGTTCAGCACCACCGCCTGGCGCGGCGCCAGCCACAGGGGCAGGTTGCCGGAATGCTCCTCGATGAGGATACCGATGAAGCGCTCCAGCGAGCCCAGGGCCGCCCGATGCAGCATTACCGGCACCTGCCGGCTGCCGTCGGCGGCCACGTAGCTGGCCCCCAGGCGCCCGGGCATGGAGAAATCCGCCTGCATGGTGCCGCATTGCCACACCCGGCCAATGGAATCCTTGAGGAAAAAATCGATCTTGGGGCCATAAAAGGCCCCTTCCCCGGGGTCCAGCTGCCAGTCCAGGCCCTTGGCATTCAGGGCATCTTCCAGCGCCTTTTCCGCCTTGTCCCAGATCTCGTCCGAGCCCACCCGCTTGGGCGGCCGGGTGGATAGCTTCACCTCCACCTCGTGGAAACCGAAATCCTTGTAAATCCGGAACACCAGGTCGATGAACGCCAGCACCTCGTCCTGAATCTGGTCCTCGGTGCAGAAGATGTGGGCGTCGTCCTGCACGAAGTTACGCACCCGCATCAGGCCATGCAGGGTCCCGGACGGTTCGTTGCGGTGGCAGGAGCCGAACTCCGCCAGCCGCAGCGGCAGGTCCCGATAGCTCTTCAGCCCCTGGTTGAATACCTGGACATGGCCCGGGCAGTTCATGGGCTTGATCGCGTACTCGCGGTTCTCCGAGGCGGTGGCAAAGATCAGGTCGCCGTACTTGTCCCAGTGCCCGGAACGCTCCCACAGGGACCGGTCCAGCACCTGCGGGGTGCGGATCTCCTGGTAGCCATGCTCCCGCAACAGTCCACGCACGTAGTTCTCCACGATCTGGTAGACCCGCCAGCCCGGGTCGTGCCAGAACACCATGCCCGGGGCCTCCTCCTGGAAGTGGAACAGCTCCAGACGCTTGCCCAGCTTGCGGTGGTCGCGCTTTTCCGCCTCCTCGAGACGGTGCAGGTATGCCTTCAGCGCCTTTTTGTCCGGCCACGCGGTGCCGTAAATGCGCTGCAGCATCTCGTTGTCGGAATCCCCACGCCAGTACGCGCCGGCCACTTTCATCAGCCGGAAAGATCCCAGTTTGCCGGTGCTCGGCACGTGGGGGCCCCGGCATAGGTCGATGAAATCGCCCTGTTCATAGAGCGACAGGGTCTGGTCCGCCGGGATGTCCTCGATGATCCTGGCCTTGTATTGCTCACCCTGGCTGCGGAAGAACTCCACCGCCTCGTCCCGTGGCATTTCCCGCCGATGCACCGGGTGGTCGGCCTTGACCAGCTCCGCCATGCGCTGCTCGATGGCGCGCAGGTCGTCCTCGGTGAAGCCCCGTTCAAAGGCGAAGTCGTAGTAGAACCCATCTTCTATTACGGGGCCGATGGTCACCTGGGCACCGGGAAACAGCTGCTTGACCGCCTGGGCCAGCAGGTGTGCGGTGGAATGGCGGATGATCTCCAGCCCCTCTTCGTCGCGGGCCGTAATAATCGATACCGAGGCGTCTTCTTCCACCACGAAACTGGTGTCCACCAGGCGTTCGTCGACACGCCCGGCGAGGGCCGCGCGCGCGAGCCCGGCGCCGATATCGGCGGCGATGGCGGCGATGCTGACGGGTTGTTCGTACTGACGGCGCGAGCCGTCGGGCAGGGTAATTTCGGGCATGGTATTCCCCGTCCAGTGGCGACCCCTACCAAAGGCCGCATGCAACGGGCTCCTGTCGTTAGGTTGTTAGTGCATCCGCACGGTTTCAAACTGGTAGGCGCGAGTGGGATCGAACCACCGACCACTACCATGTCAAGGTAGTGCTCTACCACTGAGCTACGCGCCTGCAGCCCCGGCGGCGGTACCGCCGAAGGCGGCGAAAATTACCATATGCGGTGGGTTTGGCGCTACACAACGCGGCGTCTGCCGCCTTGGGAGCCCACCCGGAGGCATCCCGGAGCCCGGACGCCGGGAACCGGGGATACACCCCGGCCCACCCAACCGGGATAGCCCCCCGGCCACAGTGGATATTTCCCTCTTGCGCCATTGTTGGTGAACTGCTCCGCACGCAACCACCGACCGGAGAGCCGCCATGTCGCTGACCGTCAACGGACGCACCCTGCCCCGGGATTCCGAGGGCTACCTCTCCGACCCCGGGGACTGGGAGCCGGAAGTCGCCGAGGCCCTGGCCCGGGAGGCGGAACTGGAACTCACCCAAGAACACTGGCAGGTGCTTTCTTTCATGCGCAGCTACTTCGAGCAGCACGGCATCGCCGCCGACGCGCGCTTCGTGCTCAAGTACCTGGATACGGAAAAGGGGCTCGGCCGCGGTGCGCGGCGCTACCTCTACGAATTGTTCCCCTACGGCTACGTGCAGCAGGCCTGCAAGATTGCCGGCATGAAGCGCCCGCGGGCCTGGAGCGTCGGCTAGGCGATCCCCTCCGGCCCCACGGTCGCGGCGCGAATCAGGTCGATCCGGTCGCGCAGCGCCGCCGCTTCCTCGAATTCGAGGTTGCGGGCGTGTTCGTACATGGTCTTTTCCAGCCGCCGCAGTTCCCGGGCCAGCTCACCGGCATTCATGCGCCCGTAGCGCGCGGTCTCCTCCGCCACCGCGTCCTCCGCCCGCCGGCCGCGGCGTCCGCCGGCGCCCCCGGGCACCGGCCGCTGGCCGTCGATCATCTCGCGCACCGCCCGCTGTACTCCCACCGGGGTGATGCCGTGGGCGGTGTTGTACTCCACCTGTTTTTGCCGGCGGCGGTCGGTCTCGCCGATGGCTTCGTGCATGGCTGCGGTCTCGCGGTCCGCGTACAGGATCGCGGTGCCGCTGAGGTGCCGCGCGGCGCGGCCGATGGTCTGGATCAGGGAACGCGCCGAGCGCAGGAATCCCTCTTTGTCTGCATCCAGGATCGCGACCAGGGATACCTCCGGCAGGTCGAGGCCCTCCCGCAACAGGTTGATACCTACCAGTACGTCAAAATCGCCGGCGCGCAGGCCGCGGATGATCTCCACCCGTTCCATGGTGTCGATGTCCGAGTGCAGGTAGCGCACCCGGATGCGGTGCTCGTCCAGGTAATCGGTGAGGTCCTCCGCCATGCGCTTGGTGAGGGTGGTTACCAGCACCCGTTCCTGTTTCTCCACCCGGATGCAGATCTCCGACAGCAGGTCGTCCACCTGGGTCGTCACCGGGCGCACGATCACCTGCGGATCCACCAGCCCGGTGGGACGCACCACCTGCTCGATAACGGCGCCGCCGCAGCGTTCCTTTTCGTAGGGTCCGGGCGTGGCGGAGACGAACAGCGTCTGCGGCAGCATTTGCTCCAACTCGTCGAAACGCAGCGGCCGGTTGTCCAGCGCCGAGGGCAACCGGAAGCCGAAGGCCACCAGGGTCTCCTTGCGGGAGCGGTCGCCCTTGTACATGGCGCCCAACTGGGGAACCGTGACATGGCTCTCGTCGATCACCACCAGGGCGTTGTCCGGCAGGTAGTCGATGAGCGTGGGCGGTGGCTGCCCGGCCTCGCGGCCCGACAGATAACGGGAGTAGTTCTCGATGCCCTGGCAATAGCCCAGCTCCTGCATCATCTCCAGGTCGAAGCGGGTGCGCTGTTCCAGGCGCTGGGCCTCCAGCAGCTTGTCGTCCTCACGCAATTCCTCCAGCCGTTCCCGCAGTTCGTCGCGGATGGCGTCCACCGACTTGAGGATGGTCTCCCGGGGGGTAACGTAGTGGGTCTTTGGGTAGATCGTGGTGCGCGAAAGCTCGTGCTGTAGCTGGCCGGTGAGGGGATCGAATTCCGACAGCTTTTCGATCTCGTCGCCGAACAGCTGCACCCGCACCGCCAGGCGCTCGGATTCCGCCGGGAAGATGTCGATCACGTCGCCGCGCACGCGGAAGGTGCCGCGCCGCAGTTCCAGGTCGTTGCGCGTATATTGCAATTCCGCCAGCCGCCGCAGCATCGCGCGCTGCTCCAACGTGGCGCCCTCGCGCAGGTGCAGGATCATGCCGTGGTAGGCGGAGGGGTCGCCGAGGCCGTAGATGGCGGACACCGTGGCGACGATGATCACGTCGTCCCGTTCCAGCAGCGCCTTGGTGGCGGACAGGCGCATCTGCTCGATCTGTTCGTTGATCGAAGCGTCCTTCTCTATATAAGTATCGGTGGACGGGACGTAGGCCTCCGGCTGGTAGTAGTCATAGTAGGAAACGAAGTACTCGACCGCGTTCTCCGGGAAAAAGTCCCGCATCTCCGCGTACAACTGGGCGGCCAGGGTCTTGTTGGGGGCCAGGATCAGGGCCGGCCGACCGCTGCGCTGGATCACGTGGGCAATGCTGAAGGTCTTTCCGGAACCGGTGACCCCGAGCAGGGTCTGGTAGGCCTCGCCGGCCTGCAGCCCGCCGAGCATGGCCTCGATGGCCTGCGGCTGGTCCCCGGCGGGCTCGAAATCACTGACGAGATGGAACTGGCGTTTCATATGGGGGTATCGGGTTTTCCTGCGGGACGGGCCTATGGGCCCGGCGCCGGGGGCAGTATAGTACCTCCGCTTTTTTCACCCGGCGCACCCT
Source organism: Gammaproteobacteria bacterium (assembly GCA_022340345.1). Taxonomy (GTDB): domain Bacteria; phylum Pseudomonadota; class Gammaproteobacteria; order HyVt-429; family HyVt-429; genus JAJDOE01. Next base: position 4,293 of record JAJDOE010000064.1, on the reverse strand, counting down.
TTTTCCGAGGCAGATCGAAGTGACAGACATCCGGTTATCCCAGCGAGTTCAGTCCATCAAGCCCTCCCCCACCCTGGCGGTGACCAGCCGTGCCCGGGAATTGCGTGCGGCGGGACGCGACGTCATCGGCCTGGGCGCCGGCGAACCCGACTTCGACACGCCGGCGCACATCAAGGCGGCTGCCGTGCAGGCCATCGCCGACGGATTTACCAAGTACACCGCGGTAGACGGCACCCCGGAACTGAAGCAGGCGATCATCGCCAAGTTCCACAACGACAACGGTCTGGACTACGAGCCGGGCCAGGTGCTGGTGTCCTGCGGCGGCAAGCAGAGTTTTTTCAACCTGGCCCAGGCGCTGCTGGACCCGGGCGACGAGGTCATCATTCCGGCCCCCTACTGGGTCTCCTACCCGGACATGTGTCTGCTGGCCGGCGGCGTGCCGGTGATCGTTTCCGCGAGCATGGAGCAGCATTTCAAACTGCGACCGGAGCAGCTGGCGGCGGCGATTACCGACAAGACCCGCATGCTGGTGATTAACAGCCCCTCGAACCCCTCCGGCGTGGCCTATACCCGCGCGGAGCTCACGGCCCTTGGGGAAGTGCTGCGCGCCCACCCACGGGTGCTGATCGCCACCGATGATATGTACGAACACATCCTGTGGTCCGATGAGCCCTTCAGCAATATTCCGATGGTGTGCCCGGACCTGGTGGATCGCTGCATGGTGCTGAACGGGGTGTCCAAGGCCTACGCCATGACCGGCTGGCGCATCGGTTATGCGGCGGGACCGGTTCCGCTGATTTCCGCCATGCGCAAGATTCAGTCCCAGAGCACGTCCAGCCCGGTTTCCATCAGCCAGGTGGCGGCCACCGCCGCCCTCACCGGCGACCAGTCCTGCGTCGCCGCCATGGTGAAGGCATTCCGCGAGCGTCATGACCACGTGCTGCAGCGCCTGAACCGCATTAAGGGGGTACGCTGCCTGCCCTCGGACGGCACCTTCTACGCACTGCCGAGTTTCGCCGGCGCCATCGAGACCCTGGATGGCATCAGCGACGATCTGGAACTGGCAGAGCACCTGCTCGGGGAGGTCGGTGTGGCCATGGTGCCCGGAACCGCGTTCGGAGCGCCGGGGCATCTGCGCCTGTCCTTCGCCACCAGCCGCGAGGCGCTGGACGGCGCCCTGGACCGCATCGAGGGACTGCTCGGGACTTGATGCAAGCGCTTGCGTCGCTGCTGATTCTCGCCGGCCTTGCGCTGGCGGGACCAGCGGCCGCGGACGACAACGCCCTCCTCGACGCCATCAACGAGGGGGAGCTGCGGATTCTCACCCGGCTCCCCGAGGGTCCGGTCCCCAGCCACGTGAAGCACATCACCATCGACGCCGCATCGCTGGAGGGCGGCTGGGTCCGCAACCGACAGTGCCATCAGCACCTGGACTGGTGGGGCGACCGCGTTGAAATCGTATTCGGCGAAAAGACCGTGCAGGAGCTCATGGTCACCCGCAGCCGCGGCATCGACCGGGCCTGGGTGGAAGGCACCACGGTGCAGCTCGATGGCATCGACAAGAACGCCACCCTGTGCCTGGAGAGCAACAACCACGTGTTGTCCCGCACCGACGATGGCTACCGGCTGACCGTGGGCCCGTTCAAATTCCAGTTGTGGAGCGGTTACTTTCCGATGCGCGTGGACCTGAACGTGCGCTACCCGGAAACCCTGGAGTTCGTCGCCAGTGATCCGGCCTCCGGCGAAGGCATCGAGATCAGCTACGCGGACCAGCAAGTACGTTTCCGGACCGTGTTTGAAGGCGTGCTGTACGTGCACCTGGACTTTCGTTCCCGGGCGGTTACACCGAGTGGGGGATGAACCCGGCGAGCCCGCCTGGTTTTTGCAGGGCGTCTGGCCCTATCGCAGGGTCCCGGTAGAATTCTCTTTCTTAATTACTTTTTTTAGTATTCATTGCGTTTTGCCAAGCCTTTGCTCGGCCACCGGAAAATACCGTTCTGGGCCGATGAAAAAGTCCGTTCAGGCAGCCGCCCCGGACGTTACGCTCTCCGTTCGGGTCACGGACGACCCGCTCGGAGGTCGCCATGGATGGCTGTCGTGCGCAGGGGTTCACCCTGCTGGAACTGCTGGTGGCGCTGGCGGTGACCGGCGTACTCGCCACCCTGGTGATTCCCGCCATGAGCGCACTGGTCCAGGACTCGCGCCTTGGCGCCCGCTCCAGCCTGCTCTTTGCGCATCTCCACCGCGCTCGCAGCGAGGCCATAAGCCGCAAGACTCCGGTTACCTTATGCACCGGAGACGCCAGGGGCTGCGCCAAACGCAGCGACTGGCACCTGGGATGGATCGTGTTTCTGGACCCGGACGAGGACCGGCACCGGGATACCGGCGAGGAATTACTGGCGGTACAGGCGCCATTTCGGGACGGAACTGCAGTACGGTTCCGCGCCTTCGGCTCCTCCCGCAACCTCACCTACTATCCAAGCGGGTATACCCGTGACCGCAACGGGACTTTTACCTTCTGCGACCAGCGCGGCGCCGCCGCCGCCCGCGCCCTGGTGCTGTACCGGACCGGTCGCCTGCGCGCCAGCCGCCGGGCCGCTGATGGCGGGCCCCTGAGCTGCGACTAGACGAAATCCGCCCACGCGGCTACTATCCCGCGCCTTGTTCCCCGGTAGCTCAGTTGGTAGAGCAGGTGACTGTTAATCACCGGGTCGGCGGTTCGAGCCCGTCCCGGGGAGCCATAATAATCAATACCTTAGCACCCATTCTTCTATATCCTTGTGAAGCCCGTTGCGGGGCGACATGAGCCTCTCCCCCGGCCAGCATCTGCATCTTCTGCGCCTCGCCTGGCGCCGTTGGACCCTGCGCACCGAGCTAGCGTGGAACCGCCGCTTCCGCCGGCACGTTCCGGACGACTGGCAGCAACGCAGCTTCTCGGAAAAACTTCAATGGCGAAGCAGCCACCCGGACCCGCGCGTGAACTACGCGCGCTGGGTGGACAAGGCGGCGGCCAAGGAACAGGTCCGGGGCCGGATACGGGTGCCGCGCAACTACGCGGTGGTGGACGACCCACGGGATATCGATCCAACCGCACTACCAGACAGCTACGTCATGAAGGCAACCCACGGCTGGAATATGTCGCTCCAGGTTGTGGAGGGCGTGGCGCTGGGATCGAACCGGCAGGCCCAGCCTCCCGGTACGCCGGCGGACGCCAGCCTGCTGCAGCGGCAGGCGGCGGAATGGATCTATTCAAAGGCCGAGTGGCAGCGCCAGGCACGGGAACGCCACTACCAGCTACTGCGGCCGCGTATCCTGATCGAGGAATATCTGCATCCGATTGACCACGAACTCAACCTGTTCCTGTTCGAAGGAAGGTGCCGGTTCGCCCTGGCGCTGTACCGCACGTTTCGGCCGAAAGGCAGGGTGCGGGTACGGCTATTCGACGGTGACTGGAAGCCGCTGGCGCCCTCCTGCGAGGAAGTCGAGCGAAAATGGGAACACGACGCACCCCCGACGCCCGTCCCGCCGCGGAATCTGCTGGACGCGCTGGCGCAGATCTGCGGCCATTTGGGCCACGTACGCGCGGATTTTATAGTCGTTGAGGGGAAGTATTACCTCGGCGAGTTCACCTTCACGCACAACGCCGGCCAGGCGGGTTTTGTCGGCCGCTACGAAGCCGAACTGGGCAGGTTCTGGCCGGCCTGAAGCGCGGGGATGGAGGCGCGGCGTGGCCAGCGAACGAATGGCATGAGCACCAGCCGGTCCAGGCGGCTATCCACAGGCTCCCGGAAGTATTCCAGGCCGATCTCCATGGACGGGTGCTTTTCCCATTGGATGGCCTTGGCCGTTCCAAAGACGTAATCCCACAGCGGAAACGCCCCGGCGAAGTTGCTGTCGGTAAATTGCGGATCACTTGAATGATGCACCCGGTGGTAATCCGGCGTAATCACGATCCAGCGAAGCCAGTAATCAACCTTTTTCGGGAGGCGAATGTTGCTGTGCGCGGTAATGCTGATAGCCATGCGCATCAACTGGTAGCTCACCACCACCGCCACCGGAAAACCCAGCAGCAAAACCGCTGGAATCGTGAATGGCGCCACCACGAACAGTTCCAGCGGGTGGTTGCGGTAGGTGGTGGTGAAATCCAGTTCCGTGTCGCTGTGGTGCACGGCGTGAATTCGCCACAGCCAGGGATACGCGTGCAGCGCGCGATGAAACCAGTAGTTGATAAATTCGAATACCAGGACCGCGAGGAGCAGGTTTACGGCAAACCCCAGGTCGAACTGCCGCAGC
>JAJDOE010000023.1 GCA_022340345.1 Gammaproteobacteria bacterium | reverse complement strand
CAGCACCAACACCTGACCGGCGGTTGCGTCGAAGCGCTCCTGCGTGCGGACTGACGGTACCGGCGAGCCGGAACCCGGCCGGTCGGCCACCCCCACGGGGGAGGTGAATCCGCCCGCGCACCATTGCGGTTTGCCGCAACCTCGCTCAAAAACGCAGGCCGCCACCCCGGCAACTGCCGTCGCACAGGATGACACGCTCGGCGCAACTGATCCCGGCAAATTTTTCCTTGAGCCGCGAATCCTCGCCACTCGTTTCATGTTTCAGGATGGCGCTGTTGCAATGCCGTCTGCGTTTACCCAGCAACGTCGCATCCACCCATTGCACGTCGCTGCACCCGGGATTGCCGATACCGAAGCGCAAGCCCAGCTGATAGGTACCGCACAACAGACCCTGGTGTTCAATAACCGCTTCCATTTTCCAGGCGCCATCCGATCGCAGCCAGGCACTGGCTTCCTCGAAACGGAACTCGAGCTTGCCGGGTTCGCCAGGCAGGGCGAATTCGAGGGATTTGCGCGCCTGGGCGGTGGATTGCCGGATCACCTCGCCCGATTCCGCAGCGAGGACCGGCAGCACAACCAGGCCGCAAAAAGTTGCAACCAGGGCACTGCGAATGATTTTTTGCATCGGGGTATCCCTGGCCGGAGAAAATCTGGTTTTCATTGCGCAGCGCTGCTGCAGCCGTCGCCGCGGTCCGTTTGCGGGCGCTTTCGCCCTAGGGACCACCCGGCGGCAACGCAGCTGGTGGCGGAGCGGGATCGGAACCCGGAGCGTCGTTACCGGTATCCACCAGCACTTCCCAGCGCCCGCCCGGGCCGCGGCGCCAGACATTGACGTATTTGCCGCGCGCGGCGATGACATCCACGCCACTGGTTCGTTGCACCAGCTCCCAGTTTCCCCAGGTGTACCCCAGGTCTCCGCCGCTGCCTACCAGGGCTTCCATCGGAAACCAGCGCAGCACCCGCTCGCCCCGGATCTTCTGCAAGCCGGCCGCAATGGAGTCCCGCCCGCGAATCGGCTCTCCGCCGTCGGGTAGCTGAAGCGCATCCGGGGCCAGAAACCGCCGGAAGGCCTCCGCCGCCCCAAGCTGCTCGGAGGCCTGGGAAAACTCCCGGTCCCGGGCCAGCAAAATGGAAGCCTGGATGGTGGTGTTGACCGGTGTCGCACAGGCGGCCAGAAGGCAAGCCAGCGGAAGCAGAACCAGCGCGCGCATCATCCGCGTTCGCTCGTCGCCAGACGCAGGCCCAGCCCCACCAGCGCCAGGCCGCTGAGTCCGTGCAGCCAGCCGGTCCAGGCCGAGTTCAGCCAGTTCCGGGTTTGCGGAACGCCGTGGCTGAGGATGCCCAGCCAGACCACGCTGATGGAGGCATGCACGGTGGCCAGCACCAGGGACTGGGCGAGCACCGACCCGGCGGGGTCGATGAACTGGGGCAGGAACGCAAGGTAGAAAACAGCCACCTTGGGATTCAGCAAGTTGGAGAGCAGCCCCTCCAGGTAGCGGTCGCGCCCGCGCGCGGCCGGGGCCGCCGACGGGTACCCGGTACCCCGTTCACGCGGCCGCCAGGCAAGCAGGGACTGAACCCCGAGAAACACCAGGTAGGCCGCTCCGGCGAACTTGAGCATCGAAAAAGCGGTGGCCGAGTGCATGATGATCACGCTCAGACCCAGCGCCGACAGCGCCGCATGGGCAAACAACCCGGAAACAATGCCCAGCGAGGTTCGCCAGGCGCCCGCGCGGCCATCGGCCAGCGCGTTTCGCACCACCAGCAGGGTGTCCGCGCCCGGTGTCACGGTAAGCACCGCGGCAATCAGGCAGAAGGCGAAAAACTGGGAATCCGGCGGCATGGTTCTTTCCCGAGTGGGAATTTTGCAAATTACGCTGCTTTGTTTGGTCCTGCACGTGCTTTTTTCACATTTCCACCCATCGGCACCAAGTACAATAGTGCCTCCTGAATCTAACAAGAAATGTGAGGAAAACGAATGTCACTCAGCGCACCAACGCAACTGGTATTTCTGATCGCGGTAATTGCCGGAATTCTGGGCATTGTCGGCAGCTTTGTTGTCATCCCGATGGTATCCGCCAACGCCTTCTGGCTGGTAGCCGCCGGTTTTGTGCTGCTCGCCCTGGGCAGCTCCATGAAGGGGCTGTAGCAAACCGGTTCTGATATTTCGCGAACCAACTCCCGCCGCTGTCCCGGTATCCGGGGGCGGGATTCCCGCTAGCCTTCCCCGTCAAAGGAGAAATTCTTATTTTTCTCCTGCTTCCGGGCGGGACTGCGGTTTCCGCTTGTGCTTCCGCTACTGCGGTCGCTATTGCTATTGCTATTGCTGCTGTTATTTCTACTGCCGCCACCACCACTACCACTACCGATCTGAAAGCTGACCGGTATCCCGTGGAAATTGGCCTTGAGAGTGCCGTTCGCCTGCTTTCCGGCCAGTGTCAGGCTCGCGCTCAGGCTCAGTCCGTCGCCGTGGATCTCCACCGGGTCCAGGCGCGTGCGCTTCTTGTCGGTCTGCACCTTCACTTGGCCCTTGATGTTCCTGACCGTCAATAGCCTGCCCAGCAGGGGAATTCGCCGGCCCTTCAGGAAATAGGCCACCAGCGGCCGGGTATCGAACATCGCCAGTTCGATATCCGCGTCCAGGTCCACCGGGTTGGTCCAGGTCATGTATCCGTCCCGGATTGTCACCGACCCCCACCACAAATCCTTCACTCCGGTGATCTGCACGTTCTCGAATCGCGCGGCGGTACCGTCCACCCGAAAACGGCGGGTCCCGAGGTCTCCATCCCGCAGGTAGGTGGTCATGATCAGGTCGCCGGTAACCGTATCCTGCGGCAAGGAAGCGCGCAGCCCGCGGGAAGTCAGCTGGAATTTGCCATTGGTCTTCTCCCCGTCGGCCTCCAGGTATCCCTCCAGCTGGCCGGTGCCGGACAGAAATTCCACGCCGGCCTTCTTCGGCACCAGCCCGTTGTAGGCACGGATGTCGGTAATCCGGGCCGACGGCAGGTCGAGCCGGAAATGCCGACCCTCTACCCCGCTGCCTAGGTTGAGTCCGGTGCCGGAGAGGGCCAGGCCCAGGTCCGCGCCGGCCAGGTACGATTGCTTCGCGTCGTGACGCCGCAACTGGAAATCGGCGAGGCGCACGTCAGCACGTAAAGGCCACGGCGGCGTATCCGTCACCACCAGGCGAATCTGGCCACGGCCCTCGGCCTGATAGTCCAGAAAACGCGCGCTCATCTCCGGCGAGCTCAGCGCAAGGTGGCTGTCCTCCAGCAGGGTCCCCCTGGCCAGGAGGAAATGGGTATCGATGGAGCCGCTGCCATCGAACTGCAATTCGTAGGCACGCCGAAACAAAAACTCCAGAAAAGACAGACCGAACTGCGGGCCTTGCAGGGAGATTTCGCCGTTAAGATAACGGAACAGCTTGGTGCCCTTGGCTTCCTTGGGAATAAACGGAGCAAATTCAACATCACCGAAAATCCGGAAGTCCTGTTTCTGGGTCAGGCCGGGGCCGCTGACATCGGTGACGCGCAGGTCCACGCTCACTTCCGGCACTTTCATAAAGCCATGCACCCGGTGCCAGAAATCACCGCTGACACCACCTTCGAGCCGGATCCAGGTGTCGTTCCAGGCCAGCCCGCGGACATCGTCGAGCACGACATCCTCCAGGTCGATGGTCCAGGGTTTCTTTTTTGGCCGCTGGGGCCATTCGCGTGGCTCTTTCAGCTGCCGCACCACCACGGTAATACCGGAAATGCTCGCGTCGTCGAGTTGAAAGGTCTTGGTCGGAACCGCCAGCAGGCCGATATCGGCGCTGCCGTCTTCCATCGCGAACTCCAGGTCCGCTTTCTTCAGGTGCACCTGGACCCGGAGCTGGTCAAAAAATACGCGTCCCGGCCACAGCGTCCAGGCGCTCTCCCAGGACACCTCCAGCTTCTCGGGGCGCTTGTTGAGCAGGCCATGCAGCTTGCCGGAAATGAGCAGGCCATTACCGATACCGAGCCAGGCGATCTCCAGCACCACCACCGCAACCACCAGGGTGCGTCCCCACCACGTGGCCAGCGCACGGGTAGCGGCGGTACGGGCGAACAAGACCCGCGCGGTACTCCAGCTCCAGCCACCCGCTGGTGGCCACTCGATGGCGGCGGCTTTCTTTCGCACGCTTTGTTGCCGGCGCCGCTCGCTCGCAAGCCTTGCTTCGGGCTTTGCCATGGTCCCTTCCTCCTCGGAGCCAGCCACTTTGCTCTGGCCCCTGCGGGATGTAAACCTCCGGCCTCAGAGCCCGGCGAGCGAAAATCCGGCCAGCGAACCCACTACGCGGTGCGCGCGCTGAATTTCCGCGTTGCCGCGCTGACCCATGGCGGGCACGGCCACCACCCGCATTCCGGCCGCAAGCGCGGAAAGCACCCCAGCGGGCGAATCCTCGAAGGCAACGCACAGTGGTGGCGCCACCTCCAGTCGCGCCGCGGCGCTCAGGTATACCGCCGGGTCGGGTTTTCCACGGTCTTCGTCCATCGCCGAACAGCAAACCTCGAAGGCTTCGTCGAGCTCCAGGCGCTGCAACACGGCGTCAATCAGCGAACGCGCAGACGAAGAGGCCAGTCCCAGACACCAGCCGGCTCGCCGGAAGGCGGTAATGGTGTCGTGCACACCGGGCAGGGCCTGGCCCTCGGTGCGGATCAGTTCCGTCACCGCCGCCATGACCGCGTCGGCGATCCGGCCAAGGTCGGCACCCGGCCACGGGTAGCGGGCATACCAGTGGGCAACCACGTCGTCGATACGCATACCGGTGGTGGTCTCGCACATCGCCTCCGTGAGAGGCACGCCCAGGGCACCGAACACCGCGACTTCCGCGCGCCGCCACAGGGGTTCGGAATCAATCAGCAGTCCGTCCATATCGAAAATCGCCGCGCGTTTCATGGCAACAATTCCAGTTCGGATCGGAGGAGCCGGTGGCCCGGCGGCAACGAGGAGGCCTGGCCCGCCCGCCGCACACCCGTGCGCTCGCAGAGGCCGGCTGCCTTCGGGTCCGAAACCACGATCAGCAACCGCGCACCGTCAGCGCGCCCGGCGACCCGGGCCGGAGCCGGAGTGGCTAGCTTTAATCGCGGAACCGAAATGGAATTGCACCGTCTATCCCGTTAACCTGCCGTCCTCAACCCGGCAAAGCAATGCCCATGACCGTTACCGCTACGAGCAGCACGCGCCGGACCGCCGATGAGCAGCGCTTGCGATGCGCCAGGTCCTGGGCCCGGATTCCTTTTGCCCCGCGGAAAACCTCCGGCCGGGTCCGGCGGAATTTGTGGCCGGCAAAGGCAGTATTGCGATTCATCGTCTACACGTACAACCAACCTGGTCCGCAATCATGAATCCATCGACCCGACGTATCGTCGCATCCATCCTGGTTCCGATTGGCCTTTGCAGCGGCACCGGCCCGGCCCGCGCGGAAGAGCCCGCATTCGTCACGGTGCGTATTCTTTCCGCGGAGCTCGCCAATCGCATCGCGGTAGTCGCCGAGCAGGAGTGCAAAAAACGGGGGTTCCAGGTCTCGGCGGCGGTCACCGATCGCTTCGGCAAGCTGCTGGCCTTCGCCCGCGATCCGCTGTCCGGCGCGCATACCATTCAGGTCTCCCGCGACAAGGCCTATACCGCGGCCACGTTTCAGGGCGCCACGCTGGAGCTTGCCGAACGCCTCGAGGGGTCTCCCCTGGGGATGCGTCCCGGCATCGCGCTCATTGGCGGCGGCGTGCCGGTGCGCATCGGCGGTTTTATCTATGGCGCCGTGGGGGTATCCGGCGCGCCGGCGGAAAAACGCCAGGGCGACGTGGACGATGCCTGCGCCCGCGCTGGCATCGACGC
>JAJDOE010000172.1 GCA_022340345.1 Gammaproteobacteria bacterium | reverse complement strand
GGCCAACCTGGACAAGAAATACCACCTGGATGAACCGGTATGGATGCAGTACGGACGCTACCTGTATGACCTGACCCAGGGGGATTTCGGCCCGTCCTTCCAATACAAGGACTATTCCGTCAACGAGCTGATCGCCACCGGATTCCCGGTGTCCCTGCGTCTGGGAGGTGGCGCGATCCTGCTCGCCCTGTTCATCGGCGTGACCCTGGGCACCATCGCGGCGTTGCGGCAAAACACGGCCGTGGACTACTCGGTCATGGCCACCGCCATGACCGGGATATCGATACCCAATTTCGTGATGGCGCCGTTGCTGATCCTGGTGTTCGCCGTGTACCTGTCGTGGCTGCCAGCCGGGGGCTGGGGAGGAGGGGCGTTCCGCAACACGGTGCTGCCCATGATCTCCCTGGCATTGCCGCAAATCGCCTACGTCTCACGGCTGATGCGGGGCAGCATGATCGAGGTGCTACGCAGCAACTTTATCCGCACCGCCAAGGCCAAGGGGCTGCCCTGGCGAACGATTATCCTGCGTCACGCGCTACGGCCGGCGCTGCTGCCGGTGGTGTCCTACCTGGGGCCCGCAACCGCGGCGGTAATCACCGGTTCGGTGGTGGTGGAGCAGATCTTTGGCGTGCCGGGACTGGGACGTTATTTCGTGCAGGGGGCGCTCAACCGCGACTACACCCTGGTGATGGGGGTGGTGGTTTTCTACGGCACCCTGATTATCGCCTTCAACCTGCTGGTGGACCTGGCGTACGCGTTCCTGGATCCAAAAATCCGTTACCGTGATTGATTCGCTGAAGAAAAATGGCGAGGCCATCGGACGCATCAGTGCTGAGGCGGAGGTCAAGGGCCGCAGCCTGTGGGTGGATGCCGGCCAACGCCTGGTCCGCAACAAGGCGGCGATGGTCAGTGTTTTTATCCTGTGCGCGATCACGTTGTTTGTCATCTTCGCGCCCTGGATCAGCCCCTATACCTTCGACGCGACGGACTGGAACCTGATTTCCACCCCCCCGGACCTGAGCACGGGGCACGTTTTCGGCACCGACGCGGTGGGCCGGGACCTGTTCGTGCGCACCCTTTATGGTGGCCGAATGTCACTGCTGGTGGGGGTGGTGGCCACGCTGGTGAGCCTGCTGATCGGCATCACCTATGGCGCCACCGCGGGTTACCTGGGTGGCCGCGTCGACGGAATCATGATGCGTATCGTGGACATCCTCTACGCCATGCCGTTCATGTTCTTCGTCATCCTGCTGATGGTGTTTTTCGGACGCAATATCGTGCTGATTTTCGTCGCCATCGGCGCCATCAACTGGCTGGACATGGCGCGTATCGTGCGCGGCCAGACCTTGAGTCTGAAGCGCAAGGAATTCATCGAGGCGGCCGAGGCCTGCGGGGTGAGTACCGCGCGCATCATCAGCCGCCACATTGTGCCCAATCTGCTGGGTATCGTGGTGGTGTACGTGACCCTCACCATCCCCCAGGTCATCCTGGTGGAGTCGTTCCTGAGCTTCCTTGGCCTGGGCGTACAGGAACCCAACACCAGTTGGGGCGCGCTGGTCAACGAGGGTGCACAGGAATTGGAGAATGCCCCCTGGAGCCTGATCTTTCCCGCGATGTTCCTGGCAACGACGCTGTTCTGCTTCAACTTTATCGGTGACGGACTGCGCGACGCGCTGGATCCCAAGGATCGCTGAGCACATGGCGTTACTGGAAGTCAAAAACCTGAACGTGCGTTTCTCGACTCCCGACGGCGAGGTCGCCGCGGTCAACGATATGAGTTTCTCCATGGAGGCGGGCGAGACCCTCGGCATCGTCGGCGAGTCCGGATCCGGCAAGAGCCAAACGGTGCTCGCCATGCTGCAACTGCTGGCGGACAACGGCACGGCCTCCGGGGAAGTAAATTTTCGCGGCACCGAATTGCTTGGCTTAAGCCGCAACGAGATCAACCAGGTTCGCGGCAACCAGATCGCCATGATCTTCCAGGACCCCATGACCTGCCTGAACCCCTACCTGACGGTGGAGCGCCAGATGCGCGAGGTCCTGGAGCTGCACAAGGACATGAAACGCGATGAGGCCCGCGCCACCGCCATCGCGATGCTCAATTCGGTGAAGATCCCGGATGCGGAGCGCCGTATCGATATGTATCCCCACGAGTTCTCCGGCGGCATGCGCCAGCGGGTAATGATCGCCATGGCGCTGCTGTGCAACCCGCAGCTGCTGATCGCCGACGAGCCCACCACCGCGCTGGATGTGACCGTCCAGGCCCAGATCATCCGGCTCATGAATGAGCTGCGCGAACAGATCGACACCTCGATCATTCTCATTACCCACGACCTGGGGGTCGTGGCCGGGCTGTGCGACCGGGTGGCGGTCATGTACGCCGGCAGGATTGTGGAGTTCGGCACCCTCGACGAGATTTTTTACGATCCTCACCACCCGTACACCCGCGGGCTGCTGCGTTCCATACCGCGCCTGGATCAGGCGGGTGCCACGGAACTGGAAACCATTCCCGGCGATCCGCCCAACCTGCAGCACCTGCCCCCGGGCTGCGCATTTCAGGATCGCTGCACACAGGCCTTTGATCGCTGCCTGACGGAACGGCCCCAGCTGCGGGATTTCGCTGAAGGGCGCAGGAGCGCCTGCCACCTGGAAATCGTTGCATGAGCGAGGCGCCGCTACTGCGAGTGACGGACCTGCGGGTGCATTTTCCGATCCGGGGCGAGGGGATGTTCGCCAAGACCCGCTATCTCAAGGCGGTGGACGGCGTGAGCTTCGATCTCGCTGCCGGCGAAACCCTCGGCGTGGTGGGAGAATCCGGCTGCGGCAAGTCCACCCTGGCGCGGGGCATCCTCGGCCTGATCCCGGTCACCGCCGGCTCGGTCATCTGGCTGGGGGAGGAGCTGGCGGGGCTGACCCACAAGGAGATGCGCAAGTACCGCGAGGAAATGCAGATCATTTTCCAGGATCCGCTGGCCTCCCTGAACCCGCGCATGACCGTTGGCGAGATCATCGCCGAGCCCCTGCGGGTGTTCTTCCCGCGCATGCCGAATGAGGAACGCAAGGCCAAGGTGCGGGATTTGATGAAACTCGTTGGCCTGCTGCCCAACCAGATCAACCGCTACCCCCACGAGTTTTCCGGTGGCCAGTGCCAGCGTATCGGCATCGCCCGCGCCCTGGTGCTGGATCCGCAACTGATCATCTGCGACGAGCCGGTGAGCGCACTGGATGTCTCCATTCAGGCGCAGATCGTGAACCTGCTCATGGAACTGCAGCGGGAACTGGGGTTGACGCTGATCTTCATTGCCCATGACCTGTCGGTGGTGCGTCACATCTCCCGCCGGGTCATGGTCATGTACCTGGGTCGCGCGGTGGAGATTGCGGATCGCAACGACCTCTACGAAAACCCCCTACACCCTTATACCCGGGCGCTGATCTCCGCGGTGCCCATCCCGGACCCGAAAAAGGAACGGGCCAAGCAGGAGCAGATTCTCACCGGCGACCTGCCGTCTCCCTTGAATCCGCCCAGTGGTTGCTACTTCCGCACCCGCTGCCCGGTGGCCCGGGACCGCTGCGCCGAGGAAACCCCGGAACTGCGGAAAATGGGCAACAGCTTCGTTGCCTGCCACTTCGCCGGCGAGGGCTGACGCCCGGCGGGACTCAGGCCGGTGGCGGGCCCTGGAGAATTCCCTGCTCCAGCAGTTCGGTCACGAAGCGGGTGACATCCCCACGCAGGATCTTTTCCTCCGTCTGGTACTCCGCCAGCAGTTCCGCCACGATCTGATCCACGGTACGCGAGCCGTCCGCCAGCGCAAGCACGCGGATACCCACCTCGTTGAGTACCAGCACCTCGCCGCTTTTCTGCACGATCACCACGCCTTCATTGCCGACTTCGCGGTAGCGTACGTCCGGGCTGGGCGTGGGGCGATAATCCGGTTGCAGTTCCATGTGCCGGACTTTACCCCAGGCGGCCGCGAAGCAGGGCGGCCAGGCGCCGCCGCACGGCACTTGCCAGGTGCAGGCAACTGCGGGCCCGTTCCCGCCAGCTCACCGTCAGGCCCGGGCACTCCACCGCTCCGAGCAGGCTGCTTGCGGGTACCGCGATGTCCGCCACCTGGCCATTGTCGGCGCGGGTAATGATCATCCACCGCCCCCGGTACCGGTAGCCGCCCAGCAGGCGGTGGGCCAGCAGGCGTCCGTCCCAGCCGCGCACCGCCACCACGTCACCGGGCAGGTACAGGCGCCGGCGGCGCACCCGCACCGGCGTGCCGTCCTCGAGCCGGGGCCGCATGCAGTCACCGCGCAGGCGCAGGCGCAGTTCACCACTGGCAACCGCGTCGCGCAGCAGTGGCAAGCATTCCGCGGCCGCCAGCCGTTCCACCGTGGTGCCGGGTTCAGGCACGTCCCGGGGCGCGGGTAGCAATACGGTGTTTGCGCAGGTAGTTGCGAAGCTGGTCGTAACTCAGCGCCAGATCCTCGGCGGTGCGTCGCTGGTGATAGCGGTTACGCTCCAGGGCACGAGTCAGAATCTCTTTTTCGTACGCCAGCACCGCGGCCTTGAGGTCCGCCACCCGCAACGGAGGGCGGGCTACCGGCTCCGGTGCTGGACCGGGTGACCCCACTGCCCCGGAGGTCTCGCCTCCGCTGGCGGGGCGCCAGGGCGATTCAAAGGGATCGAGCTGGAGTTCCTGGATGGGTTCTTCCGGCTCCGGGTTGCGGTAGGTGGCGCGTTCGATGACGTTCTTCAGTTCGCGTACGTTTCCCGGCCAGGCGTAGTCCACCAGCTGGGCGCGGGCATCCTCGCTGAGCCCGGGGAAGAACTGCAGGCCCAGGTGGCGCGCCATCTGGGTGCCGAAGTGTTCCGCCAGCAGCAGGATGTCCCCGCCCCGGGCGCGCAGCGGCGGGATGGTGATCACGTCGAAGGCCAGCCGGTCCAGCAGGTCGGCGCGGAACGCACCCGTGCGCGCCAGCGCCGGCAGGTCCGCGTTGGTGGCCGCCACCAGGCGTGCGTCGGTCTGCAGGGTTTGATTGCTGCCGACCCGCTCGAATTCGCCGTATTCCACCACCCGCAGGATCTTTTCCTGCAAACGTGGCGTGGTGTTGGCCACCTCGTCCAGGAACAGGCTGCCACCGCTGGCCAGTTCGAAACGCCCGGTATGGCGGCGCGCGGCGCCGGTGAAGGCGCCGGCCTCGTGGCCGAACAGCTCGCTGTCCAGCAGGCTCTCGGTGAGTGCCGCGCAGTTGAGACGCACGTAGGGTCCCTGCCAGCGGCGGGAGAGGAAATGCAGGCGGCTGGCCACCAGTTCCTTGCCGGTGCCGCGCTCACCGATGATCAGCACCGGACGATCCAGCGGCGCCACCGCAGAGACCGCCTCCAGGGTCTCCTGGAAGGCACCGGATTCCCCCAGCAGGGCGTGCTCGTCCAGGCGGGATGCGTCGCTCATTGGGTGATTTGACCAAAAATCGGCTGTATTCACCAGAATAAAAACGCCGCCATGAGCCCGCTGTTTCCTGAAAACGATATATCAATCAGTCGGTTACCGCGTTTCATCCCAGTTGGCACGAATCGTGAAATACATTCCCTGACGACAGGAGATGAACCGTGCCATACCCAAACTCAGTGATCCCGATTTTTGCCGCCGCGCTGGCGCTTTGCGTCCCGTACCGGGGAGCGGTTGCCGGCGAGGTGGACGATCCCTCGATGCACCGGCAGATCCGCGAGCAGGGCGATCACGCCCTGGGTCAGCTGAACCGCAAACTGGTGCGCGCCGACTGGCAGCGCCGCGCGGCCCGCGAGCTGGCGGTGCTGCTTGGGCACCGCACCCTGCTCGCCGGCGAACCCGGCGCGCGCGCCAAATCCCAGAACTGATTTACGGCCTTTAGCGGAGATTTTTCCATGAGCATCTTTTCCCGACTTAGTGACATCATCAGCGCCAACCTGAACGCCATGCTGGACAAGGCGGAGGACCCGGAAAAGGTCATTCGCCTGATCATCCAGGAGATGGAGGATACGCTGGTGGAACTGCGTACCTCGGCAGCGCGCACCATCGCCGACAAAAAGGAACATGAGCGCAAGATTGCGCGCCTGCACGATGATCTGGCGGACTGGAATGACAAGGCGGAGCTGGCGGTCCACAAGGGCCGCGACGACCTGGCGCGCAGCGCGCTGACGCAGAAGGCTCGCCTGGCGGACGAGATCGAACACCTGGGTAAGGATGTAGGGCACATCCAGGAAACGGTACAGAAATACAGCGACGATATCGCCGGCCTGCAGGCCAAGCTGGACGATGCCAAGGCACGTCAGCAGGTATTGCTTCGGCGGCGCATGACCGCTTCGTCGCAGATCCGGGTGCGCAAGCAGATTCACGACGGTCGAATCGACAAGGCGATGGCGCGCTTCGATTACTTTGAACAGAAGCTGGATGAGAAGGAAGGCGAAGTGGAATCCTATGACCTGGGACGGCAGAAGTCGCTGGCGGACGAGATCGATGCGCTGGCCAACGACGAGCGGGCGGAGCAGGAACTCAGCGAGCTCAAGAAACGCCTGCAAAGTTCGAGTGGCGAGTAACGGGAGAGCGCCATGGATGTCATAGCCATACTCGCACTGACCGTTGTCGCCCCGATCTGGATCGCCTTTCATTACATCACGCGCTGGAAGACCACCAAGGGCCTGAGCAACGACGACGCCCAGCTGCTGGAGGAACTTTGGGAGAAGGCCAGCACCATGGAGAGCCGCGTCAACGCACTGGAGACCATCCTCGACGCGGAAGTGCCGGACTGGAGGAAAAAATCATGAGTGGCGAACGACCCAGCCAGACCCGCCTGTACCGCAATCGCAGCGAGGGCAAGATCTGCGGCGTGTGCGCCGGCATCGCCGAATACCTGGGGGCGGACGTGACCTGGGTGCGGGGGATTACGGTGGTCGTCGGGGTGCTGTTCTCGCCGCCGGTGCTGATCGCCTACGTGGGGTTGTGCCTGCTGCTGCCGGTTCGCCCGGAGCAGCTGTACCGGGACGACGAGGAAAAAGTCTTCTGGCAGTCGGTGCGCAACGCGCCGTCCGATACTTTCTCCCGGGTGCGGCGCCGGTTTCTGGACCTTGAACAGCGCCTGCGCCGCATGGAAGGCTACGTGACGTCCAAGGAATTCGAATTCGAGCGGGAAATCAATCGCAGCAAGCGCTGAGCACCGCCAGGGATTTCTCCGCTCCGCGGCCGCCAGCGCCTGCGGCCGGCAATGCCAGCCCCAGCCCCGGGAGCAGGACGACTAGCCTGCCCAGCTCACGATCGTACAGCGCCGCCCGGCGGTCACCGGCAGCACCTGGTGGCGGGTATCCGACGGGAATGCCACCAGCGCCCCGCGTCGCGGCGGAACGTGCATCCCACGCAGTTCCCAGCCCGGACGGTCGAGCAGACCATAGAGCACCAGTTCGCCACCGGAGAACGGCGCCGGGTCTTCTCCCGCAACCCCGCTCAGGTAAATCACTACGCTGACCTTGCGGTGCCGGAGAGTCTTGCTGGTGTTGTCCCGGTGGGCCTTGAAGAAATCTCCCGGTCCGTAGACCAGGTACTGGGGCTCGTCAAAGCGCTGCAGGGCGACGCCGAAATGGTCGGACAGGGGCGCGAGCAGGTCCGCCAGGTGGGCGCGAATCTGGCCGTCGAAGGGCTCCGGCAGGCGGATCCGGTCGGTGCTGCGGAAGCTGCGATCGACGTAAAAATCCCCGTGCGCCTGGTCGGAGGTGACGCCCGCAGGATCCACTGCGGCGCCCAGAAAGCAGGTCTCCATTTCTGTGCAGCTCTTTTCGTCCAGAAATTCCGGACGCACGAACAGGCCCAGTCCCTGCAGGGCGCGAAAGGCATCCGGGCGCTCAGGGTTCACGGGAGGAAAGCGCGTCCTGCAGGCGCCGGTGCGGAAGCCGCAGGGTGGTGCCGGCGGTCAGGCCCAGGCGCGTCGCGGTACCCATGGGCAATTCGACGGCGTATTGCATGGGCGGGCAGCGATAAGCCGCCAGGCGCCGGTAGTACGCCATATCGCTCTCCGCCGGGCCCTGCGGCGCCTCGGCGGGCATCCGGTACACCCGCAATACGGTACCGACGGAATCCAGGCACAGCAGGTCCAGGTCCACGCGCACGTTTTTCATCCAGAAGCCGTGAGCCGCCATGTGTGGGTAGACAAAGATCATGCCGGTCCCGGGCGCGATACGCTCCCGGTACATGAGACCGGTTCGCTTTTTCTCTCCCTGGGCGGCGATCTCAAGCCGAAACGGCTCCCCGGCCAGCGTCACCTTCACGAATTTCGCTGCGGCGGCAGGCCGGGAATCGGCACAGGCGCTGAGTGGCAGCACGGCGGCCAGCAACAGCAGGGCGAATCGACCGGTCATGTGGTCTGGCCCGCGCCGACCCGTTCGCGCAACCATCGCAGCAGCGCGGTGCTGAGGTCGGAGACAACGCGGCGGTGGTCGGATCCGCGCACGCTCAGGCGCCATTTGAATTCCGCGGCCGACAGCAACTCCGCCGCGAAGCGCGGCGCGCGTCCGTCATTTTGAAAGCGCCGCCGGGCCAGCCGCCGGCCATAGGCCGCGTGGGGATCGTCACCGGCCAGCCAGGGCGGCAGCGGGCTGTCGAGCAGGGTGTGGCAAAGGCTCAGGCCGAAATCCATGATGCGCCGGTAGGCGTCCGGACACAGGGCCTGCAAACGCGGCCAATCCGGTTGCCGGTCCGCCAGAGCGGCCACGTCAAACACCCGCGTCAGCCCGCGCCAGCGTTCCTTGGCGCCGTTGACCAGCGCGACCAGCAGTTGCGCTTCGGGCTCCAGGGTCGGAACCCTCTGTCCGCCGCAGTGAACGCCGATCGTGGACCAGGGCAATACCAGCGCCTCGGCAACGAAAAACCGTCTCGCGGTGAATGCAAAATGCAGGTCCAGGTCCAGGCCCAGTTGCGCGTGGTGCAGGGACAGGCTGCGCAGAGCGCGGTCCCTGTCTTCGGAGAATACGTGACGGTAGCCGGCCTGGTAAAACAAGGCTGCCGCGGCTTCCAGGTGGGCGGCGTCCACATACAGGTCCAGGTCGGAGCTCTCCCGTCCGTCGGGGCCCAGGCCGATCTGGGCGGACAGCGCCACGCCCTTGAAGGCCAGCCAGGGGATGTTTGCCGCTGCCAGGCCCGGGCCGAGGCGCGCCATTTCATCGAGGATCATCTGGCAGCGGCGACGGTTGTCGGACTGGCGAGCGACCAGCGCCATGCGTTGTTCGGGCGGGAGGGAAATCTCCGGATTGGCCGCGATCGCGCGCGACAAGTGCGGGACCAGCTTGTGATAACCTGCCAGCGACACCACCGCGGGCCACAACTCGGCCTCGGGCAGGGTCGCGGGAGCCGGCTGGCCGGCAAGTTGCGCGCGCAACAGCTCGATTAGCCAGGCAGTGGCGGGGGCGTCCGGGGAAGGCGCCGTTGCAATCGAATTCCTGACCGACATTTTCCGATGCCTAAATCCAGTACCGATTGCCCGCAGCGCCGAGAGGACCTGGAGATCAACCCGGTGGAGGATGGATACGTGGTCTACGATCCCGGCAGTGAACGAGTGCACTATCTCAACGCCACTGCCGCGGTGATCCTGGAACTGTGTACCGGGCAGAACTCGCCGCAGGATATCACACGCCTCGTGCAGGAAGCCTTCGAACTGGAGACCGCGCCCGGGGAAGAAGTGACCGGGGTCCTCGCGCAATTTCGTGACGAGGGGCTGTTCCGCTAGCGTGGTGGCCGGGCCCGGCCGCGACCCGTTTTCTTTCAGCCAGCAGTTGCTCGGCTGCCGCTTTCTTTTTGCTTCCGATTCCGCCACGGTCGCCGATGCGCTGCAATTCCTGCGCGTCTCCGCGCGCCAGGATTTCCCGCTCAAGCGCGAAGTCCGGTTCCGGGTGCAGGGCGCGCAGGCGCCTTTCGACATTTACGAAAACGGCGAACCGGTTCGCGAGGGTATTGATGCCCACGAGCTGGTGGCATTTCTGTACGGGCGCCAGTTCGACCACCTGCAGGAAACCGAGACCTCGGATGTGTCCCTGCACGGTGTCTGCGCCGACCTCAATGGTCAGCGCCTGTTGCTGTGTGCCGAAAGCGGCGTCGGCAAATCCACCCTGGCCGCGCACCTGGCGTTCACGCCGGGATTCCACGTCAGCGGCGACGACAGCCTGCTGCTGGATGAGCGGCTGCAGGCCACGGCCCTGCCCCGGCGCTTCATGCTGCGGCCCGGATCGCGGCCGCTGTTGCCGGCCCTGGAGGACGCCTGGGACCAGCTGCCGGGCCTGGCCAACGACGAGGGCGGAATCACCCGTGCCTTTGATCCCGGTCTGGCCGGCCGGGACTGGGAGATCCGGCCCCAGCCCGTCACCGCGGTGGTGCGGCTGGTGCGTAACGGGGAACCGGGCTGGCGGAAGGTATCGTCGCTGGCCATGGTGGAGACCCTGATGCGCCAGACCTTCGCCTGCATGACGCCACTGGCCCACGGCGAGTGGATCGCGCGCCTGGGACAACTGGTCAACTCGGTGCCGTGCCGCGAATACAGCATCGGCGGCCTGCCGCAGGCCGCCCGCGACCTGCGGCAACTGGCGGAGCGTGCCCGGCCGGTACCGGCCAGCCGCGATAGCTAACGGGCCCCGGCTCATCCGTGCTGCCGGTGGCCCGGTCCGGAAGCCGGTTCGGGCCGCCGATCGGCGAACCGCTTTTCCGTCCGCGGTTTGCGGTTATAGTGGGGCTTCTCATTTCCAGAACCGGGGATCAAACATGAAAACTGCCAAACAACGGGACGAGGTGGTCCGGAACATGGATCCGCGGCGCCGCTCTGCAGTGCGCCGACTGATCGGCACCGGGTTCGCCCTGCCGGTGGTGGTCTCCATGGCGGCGTCCACGCTGCCTATCCAGGAGGCCCATGCCCAGTCCGCGCCGACGCCGGGACCAGCGCCCGGACCCTGAGGCCAGACGGAACGCAGCAAGCAAAAGGCCCGCCTTCCGGCGGGCCTTTTTTTGTCTTCTCTACTTCTTTTCTGTTTCCGGGCGCTTGTAGATGCCGTCGAAAGACAGCTCCCAGGTCTGGCCGTCGTCCGGGGATTCCTCCAGCAATTGGTGCACACTGCCGTCATCCTGCGGGGTAAAAGTCATGCGGTAGGCGCGTTTTTCGCCTTCCAGGGTATGCCGGTGGCCGTAGAGCTTCATGGCGCCGTCCTCCAGGCCGCCCTCGGCACGGATCACCCCGCCGCCGGCGTCGATCCAGACCTGCACCCACTTCTTCAGCGCC